>JAEYZI010000038.1 GCA_023428065.1 Actinomycetes bacterium
CTTCTACGGGATGTGCGTGAGCTCGTTCCTGCGGAACCCCAAGAAGAACTGGGACTCGGCGCTCGCGGTGGTGCTGCACGTGGCGACGTGGATCGCCCTGCCGCTCTTGGCCGGCTGGGAGCTGTTCTTCTTCGCGTACTTCCTGCCGCTCTTCGTCGCGACCATGAGCGGCGCGTACCTCTTCTACGCGCAGCACGACTTCCCCGAGATGCACGTGCAGCCGCGGGAGAGCTGGGAGTACACGCGCGCGGCGCTCGAGAGCTCGAGCTACATGAAGTGCGGCCCGGTCATGCAGTGGTTCACCGGGAACATCGGGTTCCACCACGTGCACCACCTGAACCCGGGCATCCCGTTCTACCGGCTGCCCGAGGCGATGGCGGCGATCCCCGAGCTGCAGAGCCCGAAGGGCACGACCTCGCTGCACCCCCGCGACATCGTCGCGTGCTTCCGCGCGAAGCTCTGGGACCCCGAGCAGAACCGCATGGTGGGATACCCGCAGGGGTCCTGAGCGCGGCAGTGTCGACCTGCCGTCGACACCCGTGAGTCCTCTCGTGCGGTGCGTGCTGGGCGCGTGGTAATGCGCCGAGGATGAGCACGCCTCGCACGATTCGCGCGCCTCGCGGCACCACGCTCCGTTGCAAGGGGTGGCAGCAGGAAGCTGCCCTCCGGATGCTGATGAACAACCTCGATCCCGAGGTCGCGGAGCGCCCGCAGGACCTCGTGGTGTACGGGGGCACCGGCAAGGCGGCGCGGAGCTGGGAGGCGTTCGACGTCATCGTGCGCGAGCTCGAGCAGCTCGAGGCGGACGAGACGCTGCTGATCCAGTCGGGCAAGGCGGTCGGCAAGTTCAGGACGCACGAGGGCGCGCCGCGCGTGCTGCTCGCGAACTCGCTGCTGGTGCCGCACTGGGCGACCTGGGAGGAGTTCCGGCGCCTCGAGGCGATGGGGCTGACGATGTTCGGCCAGATGACCGCCGGGTCGTGGATCTACATCGGCACCCAGGGGATCCTGCAGGGCACCTACGAGACCTTCGCGGCGGTCGCCGCGAGGCGGTTCGGAGGGACCCTCGCCGGCACCGTCACCCTCACGGCGGGCCTCGGCGGGATGGGCGGCGCGCAGCCGCTCGCCGTCACGATGAACGGCGGCGTCGCGATCTGCGTCGACGTCGACCCCTCGCGCATCCGCCGCCGCATCGAGCACGGCTACCTCGACGTCGAGGCGCGGGATGTCGAGGACGCCCTCGCGCAGGCCTCCGCCGCGCGCGACGTCCGTCGCGCCCTCTCGATCGGGCTGCTCGGCAACGCCGCCGACGTCGTGCCGCGGCTGCTCGCGATGGGCGCCGAGATCGACATCGTGACCGACCAGACGAGCGCCCACGACCCGCTCGCCTACCTGCCGCTCGGCGTCGCGTTCGAGGACTGGGCCGCGGCCCGCAGCGACCCCGGTTTCGCGCAGCGCGCGCGCGAGTCGATGGCCGTGCACGTCGAGGCGATGGTCGGCTTCCAGCGTGCCGGCGCCGAGGTGTTCGACTACGGCAACAACATCCGCACGGAGGCGCTCGCGGCGGGCTACGCGGACGCGTTCGCCTTCCCCGGCTTCGTGCCCGCCTACATCCGCCCCCTCTTCGCGGAGGGCAAGGGCCCGTTCCGCTGGGCGGCGCTCTCGGGTGACCCCGCCGACATCGCGAAGACCGACCGCGCCGTGCTCGAGCTCTTCCCCGAGAACGAGTCGCTCGCGCGCTGGATCCGGCTCGCGGGGGAGCGCGTGCACTTCCAGGGGCTGCCGGCGCGCATCTGCTGGCTCGGCTACGGGGAGCGGGATGTCGCGGGGCTGCGCTTCAACGACATGGTCGCCTCGGGCGAGCTCGCCGCACCGCTCGCGATCGGCCGCGACCACCTCGACGCGGGCTCGGTCGCGAGCCCCTACCGCGAGACGGAGGCGATGCGCGACGGCTCCGACGCGATCGCCGACTGGCCGCTGCTCAACGCGCTCGTCAACACCGCGTCGGGCGCGAGCTGGGTGTCGATCCACCACGGCGGCGGGGTCGGCATCGGGCGCTCGATCCACGCGGGCCAGGTGACGGTCGCCGACGGCACGGCGCTCGCGGGGGAGAAGATCGCGCGCGTGCTCCGCAACGATCCCGGGATGGGCGTGCTGCGGCACGTCGACGCGGGCTACCCCGAGGCGCAGGCGACGGCCGAACGGCTCGGCGTGCGCGTGCCGATGGAGGAGTGATGGAACTCGTCGACGATCCGCTGTGGCCCCGCGCGGGCGGCTGGCCCGCGCCCGCGGGCCACGCGGACGTCGTGCTCGTCGGGGTGCCCACGTGGCGCACCTCGATCACCCCCGGATCGGCGCACCTCACGCCCGCCGCCGTGCGCGAGGCGCTGCGGCGGTACTCGCTCGAGACCGACCTCGTGATCGCGGACGCGGGCGACCTCGTCGACCCGGATGCTGCGCCCGACGAGGCCGCGGTCGCGATCGCGGCGTTCGACGCCTCGCTCGTGATCGCGCTCGGCGGCGACAACGCCGCGACCGTCCCGGTCGCCCTCGGCCGCCGCGCCGACGCGCTCGTGACGGTCGACGCCCACCACGACCTGCGCGACGGCGTCTCGAACGGATCGCCCGTTCGGCAGCTGCTCGCGGCCGGCATCCCGGGGCAGCGCATCGCGCAGCTCGGCATCGAGCCGCTCGCCAACTCGCGCGCCTATCGGGCGCGCGCCGAACAGGCGGGGATCGCGGTCGTCCCGCGCGACGAGCTGCCCGACGGCGCCCTCGCGCCGGCGCTCGTGCGCGCGATCGACGGTGTCGGCGGCACCCGGGTGCACGTCGACCTCGACGTGGACGCGTGCGACCGCGCGGTCGCGCCCGCGTGCCCCGCATCGCTCCCCGGCGGCTTCCCCGCGCGCGACCTGCGGCTCGCGGCGCGTGCGGCGGGCGCGCACCCTGCGGTCGTGTCGATCGACCTCACCGAGGTCGACGCGGCTCTCGACGCCCCCGACGGGCGCACCGTGCGTCTCGTGGCGCTGTGCGTGCTCGAGGCGATCCGGGGGTTCGAGACGCGATGACCTCGACACTCCTCACGGGCATCGGCGAGCTCGTCACGGGCGACCCCGAGCGTCCCGTCGTGGCGGATGCGGCGCTCGTCATCGAGCACGACCTGGTCGCGTGGGTGGGGGAGGCCGCCGACGCGCCCGTCGCCGACGAGCGCGTCGACGCGGAGGGGCGAGCCGTCATCCCGGGCTTCGTCGACTCCCACACCCACCTCGTGTTCGCGGGCGACCGCAGTGACGAGTTCGCGGCGCGCATGGCGGGCCGGACGTACTCGGCGGGCGGCATCCGACGCACCGTCGAGGCGACGCGCGCGGCGAGCGACGCCGAACTGCTCGAACACGGCAGCCGCCTCGTCGCGGAGGCGCGGCGTCAGGGTACGACGACGATCGAGGTCAAGAGCGGCTACGGCCTGAGCGTCGAGGACGAGCTGCGCTCGGTGCGCATCGCGCGCGAGCTGACCCCCGAGGTGACGTTCCTCGGCGCCCACGTCGTGCCGCAGGGCGTCGATCGCGACGCCTACGTCGACCTCGTGACGGGCCCCATGCTCGACGCGTGCGCACCCGTCGCCCGCTGGATCGACGTGTTCTGCGAGACGGGCGCCTTCACGCTCGAGGAGAGCGAGCGCATCCTGCGGGCGGGCGCGGCGCGCGGCCTCGGGGTGCGTGTGCACGCCGCGCAGCTCGGCCCCTCGGACGCCGTGCGGCTCGCCGTCGAGCTCGATGCGGCGAGCGTCGACCACTGCACCTTCCTCTCGGACGCCGACGTCGACGCACTCGCCGCGAGCGGCACCGTCGCGACGCTCCTGCCGGGGGCCGAGTTCTCCACGCGGCAGCCGTTCCCGGATGCGCGACGGCTGCTCGACGCGGGGGTGCGGGTCGCGCTCGCGAGCGACTGCAACCCGGGCTCGAGCTTCACGACCTCGCTCCCGTTCTGCATCGCGCTCGCGGTGCGGGAGATGGGCATGACGCCGCTCGAGGCCGTGCTCGCGGCGACCGCAGGGGGCGCCGCGGCGCTGCGTCGCGACGACGTCGGCCGACTCACGGTCGGGGCGCGGGCCGACCTCGTGGTGCTCGACGCCCCGAGCCACGTGCACCTCGCCTACCGTCCCGGCGTGCCGCTCGTGCACCGTGTTCGCGCGGCGACGGGTACTCCGCGAGGCGAGTAGCGGCGGAGCGTGGGCGCCCGCTCACCCCACAGGGGCGGGCTCGGCCTCGTCGAAGCGGTCGAGCAGTTCGCCGAGCATGCCGTACTCGCCGCTCGCCCGGCACGGGTCGCCCGCGTGGGCGGCGAGCGCATCCGCGTCGGCACGCGCGGGGTCGCGCCCGCACAGGGCCTGGCCTTCGGCCTCGAACCGCAGTCGACTGCGGCTGAACGCGGAGAGGCTCCAGCCGAGCGGCACCGAGATCGCGGGCGCCGTCGACGGCGACGCGACGACGACCCCGCCCGGAAGCGCCGTGCGCAGAGCCGCTGCCGCCCCCTCGCACGCGGCGGCGGCGGGCGGGCACACCTCGGCGTACGCGTCCGACGCCCGCCGTAGCCACGCCGACGGCGAGGTCTGCGGGCCCTTCGCGCCGAAGATCGCCACGAGCGGCACGATCGCCTCGGGTCGTGTCCCGTCGGGGACGACGACGACATCGCTGCCCGGCTCGTTCGTCGCGAACAGCACGATCGGCACGACGTAGGGCCGCGCGTCGCCGTCGGCCGTCGCGTTCGTCGCGCGGACGAGCGCCGCGAGCGAGGGCGCCGCATCCACCCACGTGCCGAGGGCGCTGTTGTCGCTCGACCCGCCGTCGACGAGCTGCAGGTCGGCGACCGCCCGGCAGCCGTCGGGCAGCGTGTCGGCGGAGAAGCGGCCGCCCGGGCTCACGAACGGGAAGCGGGCCGAGAGCTCCGCCGCGGTCGCCCACGTGAGGTTCGCGCGGCATCCGCCGAGGTAGTCCACGAGGTCGATCGTGCTCGCGAACTCGGCCCCGCGTGCCGCGCAGTCGGGCGCCGCCGCGGTCTGCGCGCCGTCGCTCGCATCCGTCTCGGCCCAGCCGCCGGGGCTCAGGTCGAGCTGGCTCACGAGCACCTTGCAGAGCGACGTCGCGTCGGTCGAGCCGAGCACGAGGTAGCCCGTCGGGGCGACGGGCCGGGCATCGAAGGGGCGCGCGAACTGCGGCGCCTGGGTCTCCCAGGTGACCTCCTGCATCGCCGTGCGGTCGCGCCATGCCCACGCGTCGGTATGCGGCGCACCCGTCGAGGGCACCCGGATGCCCGACACCGCGCCCACGAGGTCGCCCGCGAGCAGCCCCGCGAGGTCCGCCGACAGGGCGTCGTCGCCCGAGAAGTCGATCGTCGACTGCGTCGCACCGCCCCCGCGCGCGTTGCCCTCGGGCCGGAACGACGCGAGGCCGATGCTGCCGCCGCTCGCGCCCGTGGAGGCGAACACGGCCCGCGCCGCGCACTCGCTCGCGGCGGGCAGCTCGCGCAGCACGTCGACCGTCCACGTCGCCGCGCGGATGCCGCCCCCCTCCGCCGCGACGAGCACGAGCGGCTTGACGCGCACCCCGTCGACGGTCGTCGCGCAGCTGTCGCCCGCGTACCAGTCGGCGTACGCCTCCGCGAGCGGCGGACGCTCGGGGAGGCGGCCGTCGGCCTCGAAGCGCACCGCGTGCAGACTCGGCGCGTTCTGCACCGCGGACGCGACGAGCGGCAGCACGACGAGGAGCGTCACGACGGGAGCGGAGCGCAGCCGCAGCACCTGGAACACCTCGAGCGGGCGCCGTCGCCCGAGGGTGAGGGTGAGCCAGCCGATGACGCCCGTCCAGGCGCCCGCGAGCAGCACGAGCGCGGCCGCCGCGCCGACGAACGCGGAGATCGCCATGGGCGCGAGCAGGAACCCGGCGAGCACCGCGCACGACACCGCGAGCACGACGATGCCGAGGCGGTTGAGCAGCTCCTGCTGACGCGGCGTGACGTCGTGGGCCTGCACGGCCGCGCCGAGCGTCTCGCCGAGCGCGGAGGCGCCGAGCCTCGCGGGTGGATCCTGGGCGGTCCAGCGCCGCACCGCGACCGCCGCCGCGATGCCGAGCACGAGGAAGCCCGTCGCGAGGGCGATCGTCCAGCCCGTCGTGCCGGCGAAACGCGAGTCGGCGAACCCGCCCGTCGCCGCGAGGGCGATGGGCGTCACGAACGCCTTCGCGGGCCCGAGTCCCGCGAGGGCGGTCCACAGCACGAGCAGGACGTCGCCGGCGCGCCGCGCCGAGACGGCGTCGTCGTGCGTGTCCGGCGGCCGTAGTGGAGGGGCCGAGCCGACCCGCCCGCGCGCACGCAGCATCCGGATGAGGAGCGAGACGCCCGGGATCGCGAGCACGACCGCGACGAACACGGCGAGGGGCACCCAGTCGGCCGTCGAGCGGTTCTGCGGGATGCCGAGCGCGAGGCCGACGACGCCCGCGGCGAGGCCGACCACGACCCACGGCATGAGCGGGGAGGGCGGTCGGTCGTCGACGCGCGAGCGTGCGTAGCGGCGCACGCGTCCGCGCGTGAGCCACACGAGACCCGTGCCCGTGAGCGCGAACGCGAGGAGCGTCGCGACGAGCGGCACCGGGTCGAGGCCGCCGTAGCCGAGCCACGACCGGTACACGTCGGGGAGCTGCTCGATGACGCCGTCGGCCGTCACGAGGGACACGACGGCGATCGCGCCGACCACGAGCGCGACGATCCGCTGCGCGTACACCCCGCGCCACGCCCGCGCGGTCGCCGCGCGCATCCGGTCGCCCACGCCGGGCGCGAGGAAGAGGTACGCGAGCACGATGAGCACCGCTGCCCACTTCGCGAGCGTCGCGACCACCTGAGGCCACACGAGCCAGCCCGGTGTCCCCGGGACCGTGAGCGCGGCGATGAGCGCATCCTCGAGCAGGTCGGCCCCCGCGAGCGCCGCCGCGAACGCGAGCCCCCAGCGGCCCGACGTCGGCGTGTGCTCCGCGAGGCGGCGCACGAGCCGCACGAGCAGCGTCGTGTAGCACGCGATGAACACCAGGTCGGCGACGAGGCTCGCGCGCACGAGCGCCGCGACCGGGAACGCGGATGCGGACCAGTCCGCCCACGCCTCCGTCTCGAGGAACGCGGTCGGGCCGATCACGCCCGAGAACGCGTGCGCGCGGCCCGAGGGGGAGACGACGTCGGAGACGAGGCGATCGAGCTCGTTCATGACGAGCAGGGAGGCGAGAGCGAGGAGGGCGAGGCTCGTCGAGGAGAAGACGCTCGCCCGCAGCCGCCCGCGCATGCCCCACATCATGCCGCGCGGTACGGGGGTTGTCGACGCACCGGTACCCTCGCCTCATGAGCGAAGTCGCCCCGCCCGTCGTTCCGCAGCCCGCGAACCAGGAGCCCGCGGCGGCCGCAGCGGCCGCCCAGCCGCCCGCGGACACCGCCCGCACCGCGATCGCGAGCCCCTGGGGTCACGCCGTCGTCGCGCTGCTCGCGCTCGTCGCGATCGTGATCAACGTCGCGGGCGGGGCGGGGTTCCCCGCTGCTGCGCCCGTCGAGTGGTTCATGAACGCGGGCCTCACGATCGACCTCGTCGCGGTGCTCATCGCGTGCGGCATCGGCTTCCGCGTGTCGCTGCGGGCGCGTCCCGTGCGCCCGACGCGCGTGTTCCCGTGGCTGGCACTCGGCTTCTCCTTCTTCGCGTTCCTCGCGTGGCTCGTGTTCGCCGACGGCCTGTTGGCGACGCTCACGGGTGGCCGCGGCCGCTACATGGAGGACGTCGCGGGCGCATTCCTGCTCGGCCCTCTCTGGACGCTCGGCGCGATCTTCGCCGCCTACAGCCTCCGCCGCCGCGGGAAGGCGTCCCTCACAGCGGTGTCGTGGGCGTCGATCGCGCTGTGGGTCATCGTGCTCGCAGGCGTCCTCGCCTCCGCCCTGCTCTACGCGGCCGATCTCACCGACTGACCCGGCGACCCCATCGGGTAGGCTGACCCCACAATCGAACATCGGGCCGCATGCGATGCGGGAGAGCCGGGCCTCGCGCCCGGCACCGAAGGAGCAAGCCTCCCCGCCAATCTCTCAGGTACGTGTACCGCACCGACAGGCCGCTCTGGAAAGAAGTTCCGTTCCGCGGAGCTCGCCCACGGTGAAAGCGACCATGAGTCGCGAATCTCTCAGGCACCGATGACAGAGGGGGAGTTCCACCGACACGCGATCGGAGAACTCGCCCATGACCCCTCCCTCCCCCGACGGCACCGCGGCGGACGACGCCGGACGGCGTTCGCCGCTCGACGCCGTGCACGTCGCGGCCGGCGCGAGCTTCACCGACTTCGCTGGCTGGCAGATGCCCGTGCGCTACAGCTCCGACCTCGCCGAGCACCGCGCGGTGCGCGAGGCGGCGGGCCTCTTCGACCTCAGCCATATGGCCGAGATCCTCGTGCTCGGACCGGATGCGGCCGCGGCGCTCGACCACGCGCTCGCGGGGCGGATCTCGGCGATCGAGGAGGGCCAGGCGAAGTACAGCCTCCTGCTCGCCGAGGACGGCGGGATCATCGACGACGTCGTCGTCTATCGCACGGGCCCCGACCGCTTCCTCGTGGTCGCCAACGCGGGCAACCGCGTCGCGGCCGCCGAGGCGCTGCGCGAGCGTGCATCCGGGTTCGACTGCATCGTCGAGGACGAGTCCGACGACATCGCGCTCGTCGCCCTGCAGGGCCCGCGCGCCGAGGAGATCCTCCGCGGCGTCGAGGGCTTCGACATCCCCGAGCTCGACGGCCTCCGCTACTACCGCGCCGTCCGGGGCGACTTCCGCGGGCACGAGGTGCTCGTCGCGCGCACGGGGTACACGGGCGAGGACGGCTTCGAGTTCTTCCTCTCGCCGGATGCCGCCCCCGCCCTGTGGGACGCGCTCGCCGAGACCGGCGCGGGGGCGGGGCTCATTCCGTGCGGCCTCGCGGCGCGCGACACGCTGCGCCTCGAGGCCGGGATGCCGCTCTACGGCCACGAGCTCACGCGCGAGACCCTGCCGCAGCAGGTGGGTATCGGTCGCGTGCCCGTGCTCGACAAGCCGGGCGGGTTCGTCGGCCGGGACGCCGTCGCCGCGGGCCCCGCCCCGGAGGCGCGCGTGCTCGTCGGCCTCGCCGCGGAGGGCAAGCGCGCCGGCCGCGCCGAATACGAGGTCTTCGCGAGTGCGGACGCCGCGGAGCCCGCGGGTGTCATCACGAGCGGTGCCCTCTCCCCGACCCTCGGCCATCCCGTCGCGATGGCCCTCGTCGACCCCGCACTCCGCGAGGTCGGCACGACCGTGTTCATCGACGTGCGCGGAACCCGCATCCCCGCGACCGTCTTGACCCTGCCGTTCTACTCCAGAAAGAAGAGCTGACATGCCGCTTCCCGCCGACCTCAAGTACACCGCCGAGCACGAGTGGGTCGCCGTCGACGGCGACGTCGCCCGCATCGGCATCACCGACTACGCCGCCGACAAGCTCGGCGACGTCGTCTTCGTCGAGCTCCCCGCCCTCGGGTCGACGACGGCCGCCGGGCGCGTCGTCGGCGAGATCGAGTCGACCAAGTCGGTCGGGGAGCTCTACGCGCCCCTCGACGGCGAGGTCGTCGAGGTCAACGACGCGCTCGGCGACGACCCGTCGCTCGTCAACTCCGATCCCTACGGCGCCGGCTGGATGATCGCGGTGCGCTTCACGGAGCTGCCCGCGCTGCTCTCCGCGGACGAGTACGCCGCCCTCACGGCCGAGTGATGCGCGAGCTGTTCGCCGACCGCCACATCGGAACCGACACCGCCGCCCAGAAGGCGATGCTCGAGACGCTCGGCTACCCGAGCGTCGACGCGCTCGTCGACGCCGCGATCCCCTCCGGCATCCGCATCGCCGTGGATGCCGAGACGACGTTGCCGGCCGCCGCGTCGGAGGTCGAGGCGCTCGCCGAGCTGCGCGCGCTCGCGGAACGCAATCGCGTCACGCGCCCCATGATCGGCCTCGGCTATCACGGCACCATCACGCCGAGCGTCATCCAGCGGAACGTGCTCGAGAACCCGAGCTGGTACACGGCCTACACGCCCTATCAGCCGGAGATCTCGCAGGGGCGACTCGAGGCGCTCATCAACTTCCAGACGATGGTCACCGACCTCACGGGCCTCGCGACCGCCAACGCCTCGATGCTCGACGAGGGCACGGCCGTCGTCGAGGGCATGCTGCTCGCCCGGCGCGCCTCGGGTGCCGCCTCGCGCGTCTTCCTCGTCGACGTCGACGTCCTGCCGCGCACGCGCGCGCTCCTCGCACACCGCGCCGAGGCCCTCGGCATCGAGCTCGTCGACACGGACTTCACCGCCCCCGAGACGGCCGACACCCTTCCGGAGGCCTTCGGCGCCGTCATCCAGTACCCCGGCGCCTCCGGGCGCCTGTGGAACCCCGCGGACGCGATCGCGCGCGTGCAGGCGGGCGGCGGGATCGCGGTGCTCGCGGCCGACCTGCTCGCCCTCGCCCTCATCACCTCGCCGGGCGAGCTCGGCGCGGACGTCGCGGTCGGCACGACGCAGCGGTTCGGCGTGCCGCTCGGCTTCGGCGGTCCGCACGCGGGCTACATGGCGGTGCGTGCGGGACTCGAGCGCCAGCTGCCCGGTCGGCTCGTGGGCGTCTCGGTCGACGCCGTCGGGTACCCGGCCTACCGCCTCTCCCTGCAGACGCGCGAGCAGCACATCCGCCGCGAGAAGGCCACGAGCAACATCTGCACCGCGCAGGTGCTGCTCGCCGTCATGGCGTCGATGTACGCCGTCTACCACGGCCCCCGCGGCATCAAGGCGATCGCGCACCACACGAACCGGATGGCCAACCTCATCGCCGACGCGCTGCGCGACGGCGGCATCCCGCCCGTGCACGAGCTGTTCTTCGACACCGTGCAGGTGCGTGTGCCCGGCCGGGCGGCGGATGTCGTGGCCGCGGCCGAGTCCGACGGCGTGCTCCTGCGCCTCGTCGACGCCGACACCGTGCAGTTCTCGACCGACGAGACCACGACCTCCGCCGACGCGCTCGTCGTGCTCCGGGCGGTGCTCGGCGAGGCGGCGCCTGCCGAGCTCGGCTTCAAGCCCGTCTCCCGCTCGATCGACCCCGATCACATGCGTCAGACGGAATATCTCTCGCATCCCGTCTTCCAGACGCACCACTCCGAGACCGGCATGATGCGCTACCTCAAGTACCTCGCCGACAAGGACTACGCGCTCGACCGCGGCATGATCCCGCTCGGCTCGTGCACGATGAAGCTCAACGCGGCCACCGAGATGGCGGCCGTCACGTGGCCCGAGTTCGCGAACCTGCACCCGTTCGCCCCCGACGCGCACACGGCGGGCTACCGCGAGCTCATCGGCCAGCTCTCCGGATGGCTCGCCGACGTCACCGGCTACGACGAGGTCTCGCTGCAGCCGAACGCCGGCAGCCAGGGCGAGCTCGCGGGGCTCCTCGCCATCCGCGGCTACCACCGCGCGAACGGGGGAGAGCACCGCACCGTGTGCCTCATCCCGTCGAGCGCGCACGGCACCAACGCGGCGAGCGCCGTGCTCGCCGGCATGCGCGTCGTCGTCGTCGCGTGCGACGAGCTCGGCAACGTCGACCTCGCCGACCTCCGCGCGAAGGTCGAGGAGCACGCCGACGACCTCGCGGCGCTCATGATCACCTACCCGTCCACCCACGGCGTCTACGAGCACGACATCCGCGATATCGCGGACGCCGTGCACGCCGCCGGCGGGCAGGTGTACGTCGACGGGGCGAACCTCAACGCACTGCTCGGCTACGCGCGGTTCGGCGACTTCGGGGGCGACGTCTCGCACCTCAACCTGCACAAGACGTTCTGCATCCCGCACGGCGGCGGCGGACCCGGCGTCGGCCCCGTCGCGGCCAAGGCGCACCTCGCGCCCTACCTGCCGAACGCGGGCGGCGACGTCGACGCGAACCCCGTGAGCTCCGCGCCCTACGGCAGCCCGAGCATCCTCCCCATCTCGTGGGCATACGTACGGATGATGGGCGCGGAGGGCCTGCGCCGCGCCACGGGCGCCGCCGTGCTCGCCGCCAACTACATCGCCGCCCGGCTGCGCGAGCACTACCCGGTGCTCTACGCGGGCGAGGGTGGCCTCGTCGCCCACGAGTGCATCCTCGACCTGCGCCCCCTCCGCGAGGCGACGGGCGTGACCGTCGACGACGTCGCGAAGCGGCTCATCGACTACGGCTTCCACGCGCCGACGATGTCGTTCCCCGTCGCGGGCACCCTCATGGTGGAGCCCACCGAGTCGGAGGACCTCGCCGAACTCGACCGCTTCGTCGAGGCGATGATCGCCATCAAGGCCGAGGCGGATGCGGTGGGCGCCGGGGAGTGGCTCGCGGGCGACAACCCCCTCGCCAACGCACCGCACACGGCCGAGTCGGTCATCGCGGGGGAGTGGGAGCACCCCTACACGCGCGAGCAGGCCGTCTACCCCGTGCACTCGCTCGTGCACGGCGGCAAGTACTGGCCGCCCGTGCGTCGCATCGACCAGGCCTACGGAGACCGCAACCTCGTGTGCGCGTGCCCTCCGGTGGAGGCGTTCGCGTAGAAGTCCTGCGCGGGTCGCGTGGGAGCCGGGTCGCTTCCGCGCCGCATGCCCCCGCGCGCCTGGACGGCGCGCTCCCGCCAGTCCCGATGCCAGCGTCGCGGAAGCGACCCGGCACCCACGCTGCGCTTCACGTTCTCGTTGCTGCTCACTGCTGGTCGCCGAGCGGCCGCGCAGGGGCGCGACGAGGGCTTGCTACGCGGGCGGCGGCGGGAGGTCGAACCGCACCGCGCCCTCCGTGGGCGGGGGCAGCTCGAAGCGGGTGGCTCCGGCGGGGGGAGGGGGCAGGGCCGGTCCGTCCGCAGGCTCCTCGGTCTGCGTGGCGGCGGCCGACTCACCCGGGTCGGGCTGTGGCATGCGCGCGAGTCTACGCTCCGGCCGCGGGAGGGGGGACCCCCTATCCGGGGAGGCCGAAGAGCTCCGGCCACCACCCCGCGACGAGCGGGTAGCCGACGAACACGGCCGCGTCGATCGCGAAGTGGGCGGCGAGGAACGGCAGCAGGCGGCCCGTGCGCATGAAGAGCCACCCGAACACGAGACCCATGACGAGGTTGCCGATGAAGGCGCCGGGCCCCTGGTACAGGTGGTAGGTCGCCCGGAAGAGCGAGGTGGCGACGATGATCGCCCACGGTCCCCAGCCGAGTCTGCGGAGGCGCTCGAACAGGTAGCCGAGCACGACGAACTCCTCCTGGATCGCGGCGCGCGCCGCCGAGAGCAGCAGGATGGGCACCGTCCACCAGTGGTCGCCGAGCCCCGCGGGGTTCACCGCGACGAAGAGGCCAAGCGCGCGCCCGGCGGCGTAGAACGCGAGACCCGGGATGCCGATCGCGACGACGAGCCCGACGCCCCACGCCATATCGCGCAGCCGACGGGTTCCATCGAGCCCGAGCGCGCCGAGGTGCGGGCGCCGCGGCGACCACAGCAGGTAGCAGACGAGCAGCACGGGCGCGAGGGCGAACACGATCGCGAGCACCTGGTAGATGAGGTCGAAGACCTCGCGGTCGCTCAGCGAAGGGTTGAGCGTCGCGGTCTGGTCGCCGAGCGCGACCTCGCGCGTGAGGCGGTAGGCGAGCGCGACGATCGCGTACACGGCCGACTGCCCGAGCCCGAGCGAGAGCACGATCGCGATCTCCCAGCGGATGCGGCTGCGCGTGAGCGGTGCGAGCGCATCCGGCTGGGCGGGGGGCGGGGCCGTGCTCATCCGCGTGTCGTCGGAGGCAGGGCGCACGCGGGCGTGCCCCCCGGCAGGAGGTGGCGGTAGCGGGCGACGAGCGCATAGCCGAGCCGCGCGGCCCACGAGAACGGCGGCGTCGCGATGAGCCAGCCAGCGAAGCGCCACCACGGGCCGCGCTGGGCGCGGAGGAGGGCCGAGAAGGCGAGGTGGCCGCCCAGGCGCCGGGTGGGCGTGACGTACCACGCGGCACGCGTCACGTCGCGATCGTCGAGCCCGAGCGCGGCGTGGTCGATCCACTGGTACGGCACGGCCTCCGGGAATCGGGGGAGCACCTCGCGCAGTCGCTCGACCCACGTCGTGCAGAAGGCGCAGTCGCCGTCGAACACGAGCACGGGGCGGGTGGTATCCAGGGCCACACGTGCATCCGACACGGGGCCGATGTTACGCGGACGGAATGGGGGCCGGGCGGCCCGGGAATCGCGAGGAATGCGAGCGCGACCGGGCCGACGCAACAGTCGCGCGCGATGTGTGCCTCAGCGCAGGATTCGTGCGTGACGGTTTCCGCCATGTAACGATTCCGCCATCCGGTTTGGCGGTCGGGTCAACGCGACTTAAGGTTTCACCAACACCGCCATGCGCGCTTTGCCCGCATGGCGTCCCATTGTGTACAGGAGGAACCGTGCGAATCTCTCGCATCGCAGCAGCAGCCGGTGGCGTCGCAGTCGCCGCCGCGCTCGTCCTCTCCGGTTGCGCGTCGGACAACGGCGGCAACAACGGAGGAGGATCGGCATCGACCGGCGTCGTCAACGTCGCGTGGTCGGAGCCGGAGAACCCGCTCATCCCGGCCAACACCAACGAAGTCAACGGTGGCCAGGTTCTCAACAACATGTTCGCCGGCCTGGTCTACTACAAGGCCGACGGCTCGTGGGACTACGACGCCGCCGAGTCGATCGAGTCGGACGACTACATCACGTGGACCGTCAAGCTCAAGGCCGACCAGAAGTTCTCCGACGGCACCCCGGTGACGTCCGAGTCCTTCGTCAAGGCCTGGCAGTGGGCCGCGTCGAACCCCGACCTCCTGAACCAGTGGTGGTTCATCGACGCGATCGCGTTCAAGGGGGGCACCTACGACGGCGGCGAGGACACCCTCGCGCTCGAGGTCGTGGACGACACGACCTTCACCGTCGAGCTCGCCGACGCGCGCGCCGACTTCCCCGTGGCCCTCGGCTACACCGTGTTCTTCCCGCTCCCCGAGTCGTTCTTCGACGACCCGGACGCGTTCGGTGACGCCCCGATCGGCAACGGCCCCTACAAGCTCGGCGAGGACGGCTGGGTGCACGGCGAGAGCCTGTCCCTCGTCCCGAACGAGAACTACAACGGCCCGCGCAAGGCGCAGAACGGCGGCCTGAACTTCAAGGTCTACGCGACGCTCGACGCCGCCTACGCCGACCTCCTGTCGGACAACGTGGACATCGTCGACTCCGTGCCGACGAGCGCGCTCGCGACCTTCAAGGACGACCTGGGCGACCGGGCTGTCGAGCAGGCGACCGCCGTGTTCCAGTCGTTCACGATCCAGCCGACGCTGCCCCACTTCGCCTACGACGAGGAGGGCACGCTGCGTCGCGCCGCGATCTCGCACGCGATCAACCGCGAGGAGATCACCGACGTGATCTTCCAGGGCACCCGCTCGCCCGCCGAGGACTTCACCTCGCCGGTCATCGCGGGCTTCGACCCGGAGTCGATCGAGGGCTCGGACGTCCTCGAGTACGACCCGGCGAAGGCCAAGGAGCTGTGGGCCCAGGCTGACGCGATCAGCCCCTGGTCCGGCACGTTCCAGCTCGCCTACAACGCGGACGGCGGCCACCAGGAGTGGGTCGACGCGACGGTGAACTCGATCAAGAACGCGCTCGGCATCGACGCGGTCGGCCTGCCCTACCCCGACTTCGCGGGTCTGCGCACCGAGGTCAACGACCGCACCATCAAGGCCGCGTTCCGCACCGGATGGCAGTTCGACTTCCCGTCGGACGCCAACATCCTGGGCGCGCTCTACGTGACCGGCTCCGGCTCGAACGACGCCGACTACTCGAACCCGGACTTCGACAAGCTGTTCCGTGAGGGCCTCGCGGCCGCCGACCAGGGCGAGCAGTCGAAGCTCTTCAACGAGGCGCAGAAGTACCTGTTCCAGGACCTGCCCGCGATCCCGCTGTGGTACGGCGCGGTCACGGCCGGCTACTCGAAGCTCGTCGACAACGTCGAGTTCGGCTGGGACAGCTGGCCGATCCTGCACGAGATCACCAAGGGCTGAGCTTCAGCTCGACCGATCACACGCACTGTGGGGCGGCGTCGCTTCGGCGCCGCCCCACAGGGTGCGTCCCCACGATTTTTCTGAAACGCTGAACTCCCTATGATCTGGTACATCGTCAGGCGCCTGCTGCAGGGCATCCCGGTGTTCTTCGGGTCGACGTTCATCATCTTCACGATGGTGTTCGCGATGCCCGGCAACCCCGTGCTCCGCATGTTCGGTGACCGCACGCCCTCCCCCGAGCAGATCGCGGCACTCGAGGCCAAGTTCCACCTCGACCAGCCCTACCTGACCCGCTACTTCCTCTATCTCGGCGACGTGCTGCAGGGCAACCTCGGCACGACCTACGCCGGACAGTCGGTCAACGAGATCCTCGCCCGCACCTTCCCGACCACGCTGCGGCTCGCGCTCATCGCGGTGCTCATCCAGCTGATCATCGGCGTGCTCGCCGGCCTCATCTCGGGCCTGCGCAAGGGCGGCATCTTCGACAACGTGAGCCTCCTCGTCACGCTCATCATCATCTCGATGCCCGTGTTCGTCTTCGCCTTCGTCGCGCAGTGGATCTTCGGCATCAACCTCGGCTGGTTCAGACCGACCGTGGGAGCCGGCGCCCCCTGGAGCGACCTGATACTCCCCGCGATCGTGCTCGCGGGTCTCAACATGGCCTACGTCGTGCGCCTCACGCGCGCGTCGGTCATCGAGACGAGCCAGAACGACTTCGTGCGCATGGCGTACGGCAAGGGGCTGTCGCGAGGGCGCGTCATCCCCGTGCACATCCTGCGCAACTCGATGATCCCCGTGACGACGAACCTCGCCGCCGACTTCGGCATCCTGATCGTCGGCGCGACCGTCACGGAGGGCATCTTCAACGTGCCGGGAGTCGGAAACGAACTGTTCAAGGCGATCAACCGCCACGACACCCCCGAGATCGTCTCGATCGTGACGATCCTCGTCATCGTGTACGTGCTCGTGAACATCGCCATCGACCTCCTCTACGGAGTGCTCGACCCGA
>JAEYZI010000043.1 GCA_023428065.1 Actinomycetes bacterium
AAGGAGCTCCTCGAGGGCTTCGGTCTCGACCTCGAGCAGGAGCTCGAGGACGAGGACGACAGCGACCTCGAGATCCGGCCCCCGGTCGTCACCGTCATGGGTCACGTCGACCACGGAAAGACCAAGCTGCTCGACGCGATCCGCAAGGCGAACGTCGTCGCGGGCGAGGCCGGCGGCATCACGCAGCACATCGGCGCCTACCAGGTGTGGACCGAGCACGACGGCATCGAGCGCGCCATCACCTTCATCGACACCCCCGGTCACGAGGCGTTCACCGCCATGCGTGCCCGCGGTGCGCAGGTGACCGACATCGCGATCCTCGTCGTCGCGGCCGACGACGGCATCATGCCGCAGACGGTCGAGGCCCTGAACCACGCGCAGGCGGCCGGCGTGCCGATCGTCGTCGCGGTCAACAAGGTCGACAAGGAGGGCGCGAACCCCGCCAAGGTGCGCCAGCAGCTCACCGAGTTCGGTCTCGTGGCGGAGGAGTACGGCGGCGACACGATGTTCGTCGACGTCTCGGCGCTCAACAACGTCGGCATCACCGAGCTCCTGGATGCGGTGCTGCTCACCGCGGACGCCGGGCTCGACCTGCGCGCCAACCCCAACAAGGACGCGCGCGGTGTCGCGATCGAGGCGAAGCTCGACAAGGGCCGCGGCGCCGTGGCGACCGTGCTCATCCAGTCGGGGACGCTGCGCGTCGGCGACGCGATCGTCGCGGGCACGGCCTACGGTCGCGTGCGTGCCATGCACGACGAGAACGGCGACCCGGTCGAGGAGGCCGCGCCGTCGCGTCCCGTCCAGGTGCAGGGCCTCTCGACCGTGCCGCGCGCCGGCGACACCTTCCTCGTGACGGAGGAGGATCGCACGGCCCGTCAGATCGCGGAGAAGCGCGAGGCCGTCGAGCGCAACGCCCAGCTGGCCAAGGCCCGCAAGCGCATCTCGCTCGAGGACTTCACGCGCGCGCTCGAAGAGGGCAAGGTCGACTCGCTCAACCTCATCATCAAGGGCGACGTCTCGGGTGCCGTCGAGGCGCTCGAGGAGTCGCTGCTCAAGATCGAGGTCGACGATTCGGTCCAGCTGCGCATCCTGCACCGCGGCGTCGGCGCGATCACCGAGTCGGACGTGGATCTCGCCACGATCGACAACGCGATCGTCATCGGCTTCAACGTGCGTCCCGACGTCAAGGCGCGCGAGCGCGCCGCGCGCGAGGGCATCGACATCCGCTTCTACTCGGTCATCTACTCGGCCCTCGACGACATCGAGTCGTCGCTCAAGGGCATGCTGAAGCCCGAGTACGAGGAGGTGCAGTCGGGTGTCGCCGAGATCCGCGAGGTGTTCCGCTCCTCCAAGTTCGGCAACATCGCGGGTGTGCTCGTGCGGTCCGGCACGATCACGCGCAACGCCAAGGCGCGCGTCATCCGCGACGGCGTCGTCGTCGGCGACAACCTCGCCATCGAGTCGCTGCGCCGGTTCAAGGACGACGTCACCGAGGTCAAGACGGACTTCGAGGCCGGAATCGGGCTCGGCAAGTTCAACGACATCCAGGTGGGCGATGAGATCGAGACGATCGAGCTGGTCGAGAAGCCGCGCGGCTAGCAGACATCAGGGGTGACGGCGGCTTCGGGCCCCGGATCCTCTTCCGAGTCGAGAGCGGGGGCTCCTTCCCCGATCGGCTCGGAAGAGGATCCGGAGCCCGGGCCGCCTGAGTCCTTTGTGCCGGCCGCGCGTGCGACCACCTCATCGAGAGGCAGGAGAGAGAAATGGGCGAGAACCCCCGGGCGGCGAAGGTCGCCGACCGCATCCGCGAGATCATCGCCAAGCGGCTGGAGCGCGGCATCCGTGACCCTCGGCTGGGCTTCGTGACCATCACCGATGTGCGTGTGACGGGCGATCTGCAGCACGCGAGCGTCTTCTACACCGTCTACGGCACCGACCAGGAGCGTGCCGACTCGGCCGCGGCTCTCAAAGCCGCGACCGGGATGCTGCGTACCGAGGTGGGGCGCAACCTCAACCTCCGCCTCACGCCGAGCCTCGAGTTCATCGCGGATGCGGTGCCCGAGAACGCGGCCGCGATCGACGCCCTCCTGCGCGAGGCACGCGAGCGCGACGAGCAGGCGCGCGCCCTCGCCGCGAACGCGCAGCACGCGGGCGACGAGGATCCGTATGTCAAGCCGCGTGAGGACGACGAGGACGACGAGGACGAGGAGGACTGACGCTGCGAGCGGGGGAATCCCTCCCGCCCGTGCCGCGTTGACCCGAGGATGAAGCCCGCGCTCTCCGTCCTCGACCTCGTGCCGGTGCGCACCGGTCAGACCTCCGCGGATGCCGTCGCTGCCTCTCTCGCGCTCGCCGGTCTCGCCGACGCCCTCGGATACACGCGCTACTGGTACGCCGAGCATCACAACATGCCCTCGGTCGCCTCGACGGCGCCCCCGGTTCTCATCGCAGCCGCCGCGGCGCGCACGGAGCGCATCCGGGTGGGGTCGGGCGGCATCATGCTGCCGAATCACGCCCCGCTCGTCGTGGCCGAGCAGTTCGCGGCGCTCGAGGCGCTCGCGCCCGGCCGCATCGACCTCGGAATCGGCCGCGCGCCCGGCTCCGACCCCGTGATCTCGGCCCTCCTGCGTGCGAGCGGGCCCACGAGCGAGGTCGACCGCTTCGAGGAGCATCTCGCCGACATCCGCGCGCTCGCGGGCGAGGGTGCGACGGTGACGGTCAACACGCGCGACGGTCTGCGCGACTACGAGGTGCGGGCGACGCCCGCGCCCGCGGGGCTCCCGGAGCTCTGGCTGCTCGGCTCGTCCGACTACTCGGCCCACCTCGCCGCGAGGCGCGGGCTGCCCTACGTCTTCGCCCACCATTTCTCGGGCGAGGGCACCGAGCGCGCCCTCGAGATCTACCGCAGCGAGTTCCGGCCGTCGGAAGCGCTCGCGGCTCCGCGCACCTTCCTCACGCTCAACGCGGTCGTCGCCGATACGGCGGAGGAGGCGCATGCCCGGGCGCTGCCTGCCCTGCAGAACATGGCGCGGCTCCGCACGGGCAGACCGCTGAGACCGCTCGACACGGTCGAGGCGGCCGAGCGCGAGGAGCTCGACGTCGCCTCGCGGCACGTGATCGACGCGATGCTCGAACGCTGGGTCGTGGGGACGCCGGATGCCGCGGTCGCGCGGATCCGCGACGTCGCGGCGCGCTTCGGGGTCGACGAGGTCATGGTCTCTCCGGGAGCGGGGTCGCGGGAGGGCGAGGCCGCCGACCGCGCCCTCGGACGCGAGCGCACGCTCGAACTCCTCGCCTCCGCCGCCGGCTGAGGTGCGGTCAGCCGCTCGGGAGCGCGAATCCCGCGTCGACCGATTCGACGAGTCCGTCCGCGAGGAGGCCGGCGAGCGCGCGTTCGCGCTGGACGGCGTCCGCCCACAGCTCGGCGATGCGCTCCGCGGGCACGGGCAGCTCGCTCGCGCGCAGTTCGCGCAGGATGCGCCCCCGCACCTCGCGGTCGGAACCCGCGTACGGCTTCTGCCGGGGCGCGGCGGGCCCGGTGTAGGCGGGGTAGCCGGCCGACCGCCACGCGCACGCGTCGGCGAGAGGGCAGCGTGCGCACGCGGGGGCGCGTGCCGTGCATACCGTCTGGCCGAGCTCCATCATCCCCGCGTTCGCGAGGCGCGCTCGCCCGGGATCGGCGGGCAGCAGCGACTCCATGAGCGCGTGCTCCTCGCGCGTTCGCGCGGGCCCCGGCTCGCCCACGCCGCGCACCGCGCGCGCGAGCACGCGGCGCACGTTGACGTCGACGACAGGCACTCGGATGCCGTAGGCGAACGCCGCGACCGCGCGCGCCGTGTACGGACCGACCCCCGGGAGCGCGAGCAGCGCGTCCACGTCGGCGGGCACTTCGCCGCCGTGACGCTCCGCGATCGCGACGGACGCCGCGTGCAGGTTGAGGGCGCGCCGCGGGTAGCCGAGACGGTCCCACGCGCGGACGGCCTCGCCGGGCGGGACGGCCGCGAGGTGCGCGGGCGTCGGCCATCTCGCGAGCCACGCCTCGAGCCGGGGGATGACGCGCGCGACGGGCGTCTGCTGCAGCATGAACTCCGAGACGAGCACACCCCACGGCGGGAAGCCGGGTGCCCGCCAGGGGAGGGGGCGGTGGCCCGCGTCGAACCAGTTCGCGACGCGCTCGCCGATCCCGGCATCCCTCACGTCGACCACCCTCTCAGCGTAGGCGTGCGCGCGTAGGCTGACGCCATGGCGAGATGGGCGCCCGCACGGCGGGATGTGATCGCGGCGACGGTCGACGAGATCCTCGGCAACTACCGGCGCGGTCGCATCGCGATCGGCGTCGACGGTCGCGCCGGATCAGGCACGTCGGACTTCGCCGACGACCTCGCCGACGAGTTCGAGCGGCGCGGCTATCAGGCGGCGCGCGCGTCGCTCGACGACTTCCTCCGACCCGCCGAGGAGCGCTATCGACGCGGTCGCTTCTCGCCCGAGGGCTTCTACCGCGACGCGTACGCCTACGACGTCTTCCGCCGCGTGCTCATCGAGCCCTTCCGCCTCGGAGGCTCGGCCGCATTCGTGACGGCCGCCTACGACCGGGTGCGCGAGGTGCAGCTCGAGCCCAAGTGGCGCACGGGTCCGGATGACGTCTTCCTCCTCGTCGACGGCGGGTTCCTCGACCGACCGGAGCTGCGGGGCGTGTGGAACTACACGATCTGGCTCGACGCAGACGACGCGGCGCGCGCGGAGCGGCTCCGGGTGGAGGAGGGCATCGAGCCGGGCTCGGAGCTCGCAGCGCGCTACGCGGGTGCGGACGACCTCTACGAGCGGGACGCACGCCCTCGCGAGACGGCGACGGCGATCATCGACGCGACCGACCCCGATCACCCGCGTCGCGTGTTCGCCGACGCCTGCTGAGGCTCAGCGGGGCACGCGCGCGACGACCTCGCCCGGCGCGAGGAAGACGCCCGTGCGCTCGACCTCGTGCACGAGCTCGACGATCGCCGCGTTGACGGGTGCGGTGAGGCCGTGTTCGGTCGCGGCGCTCACGACGGCGCCGTTGAGGAACTCGATCTCGGTGAGCTGTCCTCGTCGGATGCTCTGGAGCGTCGACCCCGGGTTGGGCACGCGACCCATGCGCCGCGCGAGGAGGCGAGGGAACTGCTCGCCGAGGGCGAGGGGGAGCGCGCCGATGAGCCCGATGAGGGCTCCCGAGACGCCCTGCACCGTGGCGAAGTGCACCCCGATGCGCCGCGCGATGCGCGCCGTCTCCCGCATGCTCGCCGTCATGATCCGCCGCAGCCCCGCGTCGGCCACGACCTCCTGCACGCTGAGTCCCGTGATCGCGGGGAGCGCGTTGACATGGTTGATGAGGAGCTTGGTCCACTGCGCGCCCACGAGATCGTCGGTGACCTCGACGGGGAGCCCCTCGCCGATCACGCCTGCGACGTGCGCGAGGAGCGCGTCGTCGGCGCCGGGTCCCGCGCCGATGACGACGGGATTGGGGCCCGTGACCGTGACGTGACCGGGCTCGAGATACGAGGCCGCGAAGAGCGCGAGCGCGCCGAGCGCGGGCGAGTCGGGCAGTTCCCGCCGCGCGACCGCGAGCCCGCCGAGACCGTTCTGCACGACGAGCAGCGGCACGCCGTCGAGACGGGTCGCGTTCGCGGCGAGCGCGGTCGCGGCATCCTGCGCCTTCGTCGCGAGGATCGCGAGCTCGGGTCGCTCCTCGAGGGCGGCGTTCGCGTCGACCGCGACACGGTGCTCGCCCCATCCGCCGTCGAGCAGGAGCCCGCTCGCGCGGATGGCGTCGAGTTGCGCCCCGCGCGCGGTCACCTCGACCTCGTGCCCCCGGGCGGCGAGCAGCGCCGCGAAGGTCCCGCCGACGGCTCCCGCCCCGATCACGCCGATCCGCATGCTCCGAGCCTAGGTCGCCGCGCGCCTCGCCGCGCGGGGTCCCCGGCGACGGGATCGCGGGCCGCGAAGCGGGCGGGTCATCGCTTGCTAGCGTGTCAAGCGTGAACCGGCCCGGCCTCGAGAGCGCGCGCACCCGCGCCGACGGACGCCGGACGCTCCCGCCGGGGGGCGAGGGATCGTGACGAGCGGCATCCTCCTCGTCGACAAGCCGCAGGGCGTCACGAGCCACGACGTCGTCGCGCGCGCCCGGCGACTCCTCGGCACGCGCAAGGTCGGCCACGCGGGCACGCTCGACCCCATGGCGACCGGCCTGCTGCTGCTCGGCGTCGACAGCGCCACGCGGCTGCTCACCTACCTCGTCGGGCTCGACAAGGAGTACACCGCGACGATCCGGCTCGGCATCGCGACCGACACCGACGACGCGGAAGGCGCCGTGGTCGCGACGCGCGACGCATCCGGCGTCGCGGATGCCGACATCGCGCGCGGGATCGCCGCCCTCACCGGGCGGATCGCGCAGCGCCCCTCGACCTACAGCGCCATCAAGGTCGACGGACGACGCGCCTACGACCGTGCGCGCGCGGGCGAGGAGGTCGAGCTCGTGGCGCGCCCCGTGACGATCCACGCGTTCGACCTGCTCTCGACCCGTCGGACGGGCGAGGCGATCGACCTCGACGTGCGGGTCGCGTGCTCCTCGGGCACCTACATCCGTGCCCTGGCTCGCGACCTCGGGGCCGATCTCGGCGTCGGCGGCCACCTCACGGCGCTGCGTCGCACGCGCATCGGACCCTTCTCCGTCGCGGACGCCGTGACGCTGCCCGACCCGCGCGAGCACCCGGACGCCGCGCCGCCCCCCCTGCGCGATCCCGCGTCGGTCGCGCAGGAGCTCTTCCCCGTCGTGCGGCTCGACGAGGCCAAGACGCGCGACGTGGCACACGGCAAGCGGGTCGAGCTCGCGGCCCCCGACGTCGAGCTCGCCGCCGCCCTCACCCCCGACGGGCGGCTCGCCGCCCTCGTCGAGCTGCGCCGCGGACGGCTGCGCGTGCTGCTCGGCCTGCCGACCCAGGAGGTCCTCCCGTGATCCTGCCCTTCACCCTCGTGCAGCTCGTGCTCGCGTGCGTCGTCGGACTCGTCTGCGTGATCCTCGGCCTCGCGGGCCGCAAGCCCAACGACCTCACGGTGCTCTCGGTCGTGCTCGTCGGGGTGCTGCTCGTCGCGCAACTCGTGGTCGCGCTCGTGGCTCCCGCCGTGGGCAACCCCCCGACCGGCAACCCGCTCGAGTTCTGGCTCTATCTCGTCGCCGCGGTCGTGATCCCGCCGCTCGCGATCGTGTGGGCGCTCGTCGAACGCAACCGCTGGTCGAACGTCGTCCTCGGCGCCGCGGCCTTCGCGGTCGCGGTCATGCTGTGGCGCATGGAGCAGATCTGGAACGTGCAGCTGGCGTAAGCGCTTCGGCGTGGCGGGCTAATCTGTAAGGCGATGTCCGCCCCGCCTCGCACCCGCGCCTCCGGCGTCGGCCGCGTGCTCGTCGCCGTCTACGGCGTCCTCGCGATCGCCGCGCTCGGCCGCTCGATCTTCCAGATCATCGACCGCTTCGACGAGGCGCCCATCGCGTTCTCGCTCTCGGCCGTCGCGGCCGTCGTCTACGTGCTCGCGACGGTGGCGCTCGCCGCGGGCTGGGACCGCCTCGCCTGGATCACGGTGAGCTTCGAGCTCGCGGGGGTGCTCGTCGTCGGCACGATCTCGGTCGTCGCGCCCGGGCTCCTCGGGCTCGAGGAGGTCAACCCGTTCGGCCGGGAGGCGACCGTCTGGAGCGTCTTCGGCGCGGGCTACCTCTTCATCCCGCTCGTGCTCCCCGTGCTCGGGATCGTCTGGCTGCGCCGCCGCGGGCGGGCGGCGGTCGAGTCCTGATGCTGTTCTTCGACGGCCTCGGCGCCGTACCGAGCGGCTTCGGGCCGAGCGCCGTCACCGTCGGCAAGTTCGACGGGGTCCACACGGGCCATCGCGCGGTGCTCGCGCAGCTCGGTCGCCTCGCCGCCGACCGGGGACTCGCCGCGACCGTCGTGACGTTCGACCGCAATCCGCTCTCCCTCCTCGCGCCCGAGCGGTGCCCGTCTGCGCTCGTGAGCAACGGCCAGAAGGTCGAGTTGCTGGGGGAGTCCGGCGTGGATGCGACGCTCATGCTCGCGTTCGACGAGCAGCTCGCCGCGCTCGAACCCGCCGACTTCGTGCGGCGCGTGCTCGTGGACGCACTCGACGCGCGTCTCGTGCTCGCGGGACGCGACTTCCGCTTCGGCCGCAGGGGCGCGGGCGACGTGCAGATGCTGCAGGAGCTCGGCACGGTGCACGGCTTCGAGGTCGTGCCCATGGAGGACGTGCGCCCGGGCTCCGAGGGCGGTGAGCGGCGGGCGTCGTCGACGTGGGTGCGCGAGGCGCTCGACGCGGGCGACGTCGCCGAGGCCGCTCGTGTGCTCGGGCGGCTCCCCGTCGTGCGCTCGGTCGTGGTCGAGGGCGAGCGCCGGGGGCGTGAGCTCGGCTTCCCCACGGCCAACCTCGATCCGGCGCGCCTCGAGGGCTTCCTCCCCACGGACGGCGTGTACGCGGCGTGGGCGACGGTCGACGGCGTGCGGTACCCGGCCGCGGTGTCGATCGGCAACAACCCGACCTTCGAGGGCGTACCGCAGCATCAGGCCGAGGCCCACCTGCTCGACGTCGAGCTCGATCTCTACGGCCGCACGATCGAGCTCGCCTTCGTCGAGCGGCTCCGCGGGATGGAGCGCTTCGACTCCCTCGACGAGCTCGTCGCGGCCATCCGCGGAGACGCCGACGCCGCGCGACGCGCACTCGCGGTGCGGGAGTGAGCCCCCGGCCCCTCTGGCGGGGGCGCGTGCTCGCCCTGCTCGGGGTCGTGCTCGTCTCGCTGAGCCTGCGCACGCCCGTCGCGGCGATGTCGCCCATCGTCGAGCGCATCGCCGTCGACATCCCGCTCGACGCCGTCACGCTCGGTGTCATCGGCGCCGCGCCGCCCCTCGCCTTCGCGGCGAGCGGGCTCCTCGCGCCCGCGCTCGCGCGGCGGATGGGGCTCGAGCGTGCGCTCGTCGCCTCGCTCGCCGCCATGGCGGTCGGGCACCTCGCGCGGGCCTTCGCGCCCGAGGCGCTCGTGCTGACCCTCGGCGCGATCGTGGCCCTGCTCGGCGTGGGCGTCGGGAACGTCCTGCTTCCGCCCGTCGTGCGGCGCTACTTCCCCGACCGTGTCGGCCTCGTCACATCGCTCTACGCGACCCTGCTCTCGATTTCGACCGCCGTGCCCGCGCTCGTCGCCGTGCCGGTGGCCGACGCCGCGGGATGGCGCGCCTCGCTCGCCATGTGGACGCTCGTCTCCCTCATCGCGGCGATCCCGTGGGTCGCCGTGCTCGTCAACCGCCCGGCGACGGGCGGCGCCGCGTCCGCGCTCGACGCCCCCACCGGACCGGTCGAGCTCGGCGCCGTGCGCATCGACGAGGCGCAGGCCGCCGCGGCCGCGCGTGAGGGGGGTCGGTCGTCCGCGGGGCGGTACGGCATCCGGATGCTGCGCTCGCCCACGGCGTGGGCGATCGGCGTCGCGTTCGGCTCTTCGAGCCTCGGGGCCTACGCCGCCTTCGCGTGGCTTCCGCAACTGCTCGTCGAACGCGCGGGCGCGGATGCCGCATCGGCCGGTGCGCTCCTCGCGCTCTTCGCGTTCATGGGCTTCCCCGCCGGCCTCCTCGTCCCCGTGCTCGTGGCCCGGTTCCCGGGCAGTACCGCCCCGCTCGTGCTGCTCGGCGGCGCGAGCTTCGCGATCGGCTACCTCGGCCTGCTCCTCGCGCCCCAGGCGTCACCCGCGCTCTGGGTCGTGAGCGCGGGGCTCGGCGCGTTGCTCTTCCCGCTCGCGCTCGTGCTCATCAACCTGCGTTCGGCGACCCCGCGCACGACGATCGCGCTCTCGGGATTCGTGCAGACGGTGGGCTACATCCTCGGGGCGGTCGGGCCGTTCGTCGTCGGGCTGCTGCACGACGCGACCGGGGGCTGGGTCGTCCCTCTCGCGTTCCTGCTCGGCGCGCTCGTGCTCGTGCCGCCCGCCGCGATCATCCTCGCCCGCGGGCGCATGGTCGACACGGAGCTGCCTCCCGGGGGCGTCGGCCGCGCGGCGTAGCGTATCGAGCGTGGAAGCGATCCGGCTCGCGCGCGACATCGACCTGCCGCGCGCGATCGTGTGGGAGGCGCTCGTCGACCCCGCGCTCGTCGGGGGCTGGCTGCATCCGAGCGAGCGGCTCGTGAACGGCACGCGTCCCGTGGAGTTCCGCGAGCCCGACGACCCGGCGGTGCCCGCCTCGCTCGAGGTCGTCTCGCCCGTCTTCGGCGCCGTGCGGGTCGTGCTCGCGCGCATCCCCGACGGCACCCGCGGCGAGGCGACCCGCGTCGAGCTGACCGTGGACGGGGAGTGGGGTCGGCGTTCCGACCGGGAGGCCCTCTGGACACTGCGGCTCGAGCAGCTCGCCGACCTCGTGCGGGGTCACCCGGTCGACTGGTCGGAGTGGGCGGTGCGTCACCGCCTCGAGCACGCCGCCGCCCGGAGCGAGGCGGCTCCCCGCGCGGTGCGCTGACGCGCGGCGTGCCTCGGAGGAGTCTGCTCATATGAGCACAGCTGTACGCGAATGTTGTCGCGCGCCCGGTCGCCGGGCTACCGTCGAGACGGAGACATGATGGACGACGAACTTCTCGCTGTCCGCGTCGCGGAGCTCTACTACGACGAGAACAAGACGCAGGACGAGATCGGCGCACTGCTCGGCATCTCGCGCTGGAAGGCCGGGCGACTGCTCGCGCAGGCGCGCGAACAGGGCATCGTTCGCATCGAGATCGTGCACCCGCGCGCCAGGCGCCTCGCGATCGAGCGCGCGCTGCGCGAGCGCTTCGGCCTCGCCGACGCCGTCGTCGTGCCGACCCCCGAGAACGAGGTCGGCGTGCAGGGTCGCGTCGCGCAGGCGGCAGCCGACTTCCTCGCCGGCCTGCGGCCCGTTCCCCGCGTGCTCGGCGTCAGCTGGGGGCGTACCCTCACCGATGTCGCCGACCGGATGCCGGACGGCTGGGCGACGGGCGTCTCGGTCGTGCAGATCAACGGGGGTGTGAGCCTCAACCGCCGCCCCGGCACGGCCGCGACTCTCGCCTCGACGATCGCGCAGCGCGGTCGCGGCCACGCCGTGCTCCTCCCGAGCCCGGCCATCCTCGAGCGCCTCTCGACCAAGAAGGCGATCGAGGCCGACCGGACGGTCGCCGCCGTGCTCGACCGGGCCGCGAGCGCCAACGCGTTCCTCTACAGCGCGGGCGTCGTGGGCGCCGACTCGGCGCACGTCGAGAGCGGCTACTTGCGTCCCGAGGACATGGAGGAGCTCGCGCTCCGCGGCGCGATCGGCGACGTCGTCGGCCGCTACATCGACGCCAACGGCAACATCGTCGACCCGTCGCTCGACGAGCGCACCCTCGGCATCTCGCTCGAGACGCTGCGCGCCGCCGCGACGGCGATCCTCGTGATCGCCGGCACCCCCAAACACGACATCGCCCGGGCCGTCGTCACGGCCGGGCTGTGCACCGTGCTCATCACCGACGAGGCCACCGCCCGTGCCCTCCTGGAGGACTCATGACCATTCAGCCGACCTCGCTCGCTCCCGCCGAGCGCGCCGTACGCGTGCTCGGGGGCGACCTCACCGAGCGCAGCCTCCGCCAGTACCTCGAGGGCCTCCCCGGCGTCGACGCCGTCGGACTCGAGCAGCGCGCCGCGGGCCTCGCGACGCGCTCCATCAAGACGAGCTCGAAGGCGTGGGCGCTCGACCGCATCATCGAGCTCATCGACCTGACGACCCTCGAGGGGGCCGACACCCCCGGCAAGGTGCGCTCGCTCGCCGCGAAGGCCCTCACGCCCGACGCATCCGACCCGACGACGCCGCGCGTCGCCGCGGTGTGCGTGTACGGCGACATGGTCCCGTACGCCGTCGAGGCGCTCGGCTCGGCCCACGGCGACCCGGATGACGGCCTCGTCTCGGTCGCGGCCGTCGCGACCGCCTTCCCCTCGGGTCGCGCGTCGCTCGCCGTCAAGCTCGCCGATACGCGCGACGCCGTCGCCGCGGGCGCCGACGAGATCGACATGGTGATCGACCGCGGCGCGTTCCTCGCTGGCAACTACGGCAAGGTCTTCGAGGAGATCGTCGCCGTCAAGGAGGCGTGCCGTCGTGACGACGGCAGCTCCGCGAGCCTCAAGGTCATCCTCGAGACGGGTGAGCTCAACACCTACGACAACGTGCGCCGCGCATCGTGGCTCTCGATCCTCGCGGGCGGCGACTTCATCAAGACCTCGACGGGCAAGGTCAGCCCGGCCGCGACCCTTCCCGTGACGCTCCTCATGCTCGAGGTCGTGCGCGACTGGCACCGCCTCACGGGCGAGTACGTGGGCGTCAAGCCCGCGGGCGGCATCCGCGCGTCGAAGGACGCGGTGCGCTACCTCGTGGCGGTCGCCGAGACCGTGGGCGAGCAGTGGCTGCAGCCCCACCTCTTCCGCTTCGGCGCATCGAGCCTGCTCAACGACGTGCTCCTGCAGCGCCAGAAGCTCCGCACCGGCCACTACTCCGGCCCCGACTACGTGACGATCGACTAGGACGGCATCCCACCATGAAGGACATCACCCCCTCGAGCGGCCGCGGCTTCCTCGACTACGCGCCGGCGCCCGAGTCGACCTCGATCCTGCGACTGCGCGACTCCTACGGGCTCTTCATCGACGGCGAGTTCCGCGACGGCACGGGCGGGTCGTTCGCGACGATCTCGCCCGCGACCGAGAAGCACATCGCCGAGATCGCGAACGCCTCCGAGACCGACGTCGACCTCGCCGTCGCGGCGGCGCGTCGCGCCTACGAGAAGACCTGGTCGCGGATGTCGGGCGCCGATCGCGGCAAGTACCTGTTCCGGATCGCGCGTCTCGTCCAGGAGCGCGCCCGAGAGCTCGCGGTCGCCGAGTCCCTCGACAACGGCAAGCCGATCAGGGAGAGCCGCGACACCGACATCCCGCTCGTCGCCGCGTGGTTCTTCTACTACGCGGGTTGGGCGGACAAGCTCGACTACGCGGGCCTCGGCGCGAACCCGCGCCCGCACGGCGTGGCGGCGCAGATCATCCCGTGGAACTTCCCGCTGCTCATGCTCGCGTGGAAGATCGCCCCGGCCCTCGCGACCGGCAACACGGTCGTGCTGAAGCCCGCCGAGACGACGCCCCTCACGGCGCTCCTGTTCGCCGAGATCCTGCAGCAGGCGGACCTGCCGCCCGGTGTCGTCAACATCGTGACGGGTGCGGGCGAGACGGGTCAGGCGCTCGTGCGGCACCCGGATGTCGACAAGGTCGCGTTCACGGGCTCGACCGCCGTCGGCCGCGAGATCGCGAAGGCGATCGCGGGCACGCGCAAGAAGGCGACCCTCGAACTCGGCGGCAAGGCCGCGAACATCGTCTTCGACGACGCTCCCATCGACCAGGCGATCGAGGGCATCGTCAACGGCATCTTCTTCAACCAGGGCCATGTGTGCTGCGCGGGAAGCCGCCTGCTCGTGCAGGAGAACGTGCACGACGAGGTCGTCGATCGCCTCAAGCAGCGCCTCGCGACGCTCCGCCTCGGCGACCCGCTCGACAAGAACACCGACATCGGCGCGATCAACTCCGCCGAGCAGCTCGAGCGCATCCGCGCCCTGAGCGAGATCGGCGAGCGGGAGGGAGCCGAGCGCTGGACGGCGCCGTGCGACATACCCGAGAACGGGTTCTGGTTCGCCCCCACGGTCTTCACGAACGTGCAGACGTCGTCGACCATCGCGCGCGAGGAGATCTTCGGGCCCGTGCTCTCGGTGCTCACCTTCCGCACGCCCGCCGAGGCGATCGCCAAGGCCAACAACACGCCCTACGGGCTCTCCGCGGGCATCTGGAGCGACAAGGGCTCCAAGATCCTCGCCGTGGCCGACAAGCTGCGCGCGGGCGTCATCTGGGCCAACACGTTCAACCGCTTCGACCCGGCGTCGCCGTTCGGCGGATACAAGGAGTCCGGCTACGGTCGCGAGGGCGGCCGCGCCGGTCTCGCCGCCTACCTGCAGTCCGCCACCGCCGCCGTCGCCCCGAAGGGAGCCTCCAAGTGAGCCGCCTCGCGATCCCCAAGACCTTCAAGCTCTACATCGGCGGGAAGTTCCCGCGCAGCGAGTCGGGCCGCAGCTACGAGGTGACGGGCGCCGACGGCGCCTTCCTCGCCAACGCCTCGCTCGCCTCCCGCAAGGACGCGCGGGATGCCGTCGTGGCGGCCCGCGCCGCGGTCTCCGGATGGGCGGGTGCGACCGCCTACAACCGCGGCCAGGTGCTCTACCGAGTCGCCGAGGTGCTCGAGGGGCGCCGTGCTCAATTCGTCGAGGAGCTGCGGGCGTCGGAGGGTCTCACGGCCGCCGAGGCCGCGCGCCAGGTTGACGAGACGATCGACACCTGGGTCTGGTACGCCGGCTGGGCCGACAAGTTCGCGCAGGTCGCGGGCGCCGGCAACCCCGTCGCGGGCCCGTTCTTCAACATCTCGGTGCCCGAGCCCACGGGTGTCGTCGCGATCGTCGCGCCGCAGGGCGAGGGCAGCCTGCTCGGACTGGTGCGCGTCGTCGCCCCCGCCCTCGTCGCGGGCAACACGGTCGTCGTGATCGCCGACGAGCGGCACCCGCTCTCGGCGATCAGCCTCGCCGAGGTGCTCGCGACGAGCGACGTGCCGGGCGGTGTCGTCAACGTGCTCACGGGTTCGCCCGCCGAGATCGCGCCGTGGCTCGCGTCGCACGCCGACGTCGACGCGCTCGACCTCACGGGCGCGGGGGAGCTCGACTGGGTCGACCTCGAGATCGCCGCCGCCGAGACGCTCACGCGCGTGGTGCGTCCCGAGCCAGGCGTGCCCGCGGCGACGCTCGACCGCATCCTCGCCTTCACCGAGACGAAGACCGTCTGGCACACGAAGTCGCTCATCTGACCCGTCGAGACCACGGTCTGTCTAGGTAACAGATCGGTAACGGTCGTGCTACAGTCGGCTCACCTCGCGACGGCGCGGGGCACCCGAGTCGAAAGCGGACGTGTCGATGGTGACGCACCCAGCCAGGCGGATGGCGGCATCCGTCGTGGTCGTGCTCGCGCTCGTGGCCGTGCTGATCCTCGTGCCGGACGCTGTGCGCGTGTACGCGACCAACATGATGGGGGCGCTGCGCGCTCCCGGTGAGCCGGCGTTCATCGCGGGCCACCGCGGTGACCGGGCGTCGGCGCCCGAGAACACGATGCCCGCCCTGCAGGCTGCGTTCGCGTCGCGCCTCGAGTTCGTCGAGATCGACGTGCAGCTCACGGCCGACGGCGTCCCCGTGCTCATGCACGACGAGACCGTCGACCGCACGACGGACGGGTCGGGGGCGGTCTCCGAGCTGACCCTCGAGCAGGTCCGCGCGCTCGACGCGGGATCCTGGTACGCGCCCGAGTTCGCCGGGACGCGCGTGCCGCTCTTCGACGAGTTCCTCGACGCGGTCGCGGGCAACCGGCAGAAGGCGCTCGTCGAGCTCAAGGGGTTCTGGACGCCCGAGGGGCTCCGCACGGTGCTCGACGCGATCTACCTGCGCGGTGTGCAGAACCGCATCGTCTTCGCGAGCTTCAACCTCACGACGATCGCGCACCTCGCCGACACCGCCCCCGCGATCCCACGCGTCATCATCAAGCGCGACCTGCCGAGCGACCCCGTCTCCCTCGCGCGCTACTACGGTGCGATCGCCGTCATCACGACCCCCACGTCGCTCGAGAACGACCCCCACGCGGTGGCGCGCATGCACGACGCGGGCCTCGGGGTGCTCGTCTACACCCTCAACAGCGAGAAACGGTGGTCCGAGGCGCTCGCGTACGGCGTCGACGGCATCATCACCGACAAGCCCTCGAAGCTCGACGGCTGGATCGCGGCGACGGCACCCGGCACCTGAGCCAGCTAGAGGCGGCCGACGAGGGCGTCGAAGAAGGCGATCGAGCGGCGGTAGGTCGCGACGCGGATGCGCTCGTCGATGCCGTGGATCGACTCGAGCTCCTCCTGGCGCAGGTCGAACGGCAGGAAGCGGTAGACGTGGTCGGAGATCCGCGCGAAATGGCGGGAGTCGCTCGCCTGCAGCATGACGTACGGCGCGACCGCCGCGTCCGGGAACACCTCGCGGATGCTCTCGGCGATGACGTCCCACGCGGGACCCTCGGACGGCGAGACGGGTGCCGGGTCGGCGGCCTCGAGCACGCGCACGCGCACCGCGGGGTCGTCGATCGTCCGCTCGAGCGCGGCGACGGCCGACTCGACGGTCTCACCGGGCAGGATCCGCGAGTTGATCGTCGCGCTCGCGCGCTCCGGAACGACGTTGCGGCTCGAGGAGCCGCGCAGCTGCGTCACCGCGCGGGTCGTGCGGGTCATCGCGGCGAGCTGCGGGCTCGTCCTCGCGAGCGTCTTCGCGAGCGGCCCCCGGAACGTGCGGGCGTGGCGCAGCATCCAGCCTCGGGCGCCGCCCAGACGCGCCCCCATCGACTCGAGCAGCCCGATGACGGGCTCGATGAGGCGCGGGGTCTCCGGCTGGTTCTCGATGCGCAGGATGGCGCGTGCGAGCACCGCGGTCGAGCCGCCCGGCAGCGGGATGGCCGCATGACCGCCCGACTGCTCGACGGCGAGCTCGACGTTCATCATCCCCTTCTCGGTGACCCCCACGACGGCCGTCGGACCGAGGCCGGGGAGCAGCCGGTCCATGACGGCGCCGCCCTCGTCGATGACGAGCCACGGGCGCACGCCGCGCTCGTCGAGCAGCGCGACGAGCGCGGCGATGCCGGTGCCGCCCGCCTCCTCGTCGTGCCCGAAGGCGAGGTAGACGTCGGACGCGGGCCGGAAGCCGGCCTCGAGCCGCGCCTCGACGGCCTCGAGGATCGCGGCGAGCGCCGCCTTGTCGTCGAGGGCGCCGCGCGCCCAGACGGTGGCCTCGTCGCCCTCGCCCGTGAGCTCGGCGGCGAACGGCGGATGCGTCCACCGGCTGTCGTCGTCGACCGTCACGACATCCTGGTGGGCCATGAGCACGACAGGCGGGCCGTCTCCCGAGCCGCGCCAGCGGTAGAGGAGCGTCCGGCCCGTGACGAGCTCGCGCTCGAGCTCGGCGTGCACGCGCGGAAAGAGACGTTCGAGCGCGGCGTGGAACCCGGCGAACGCCTCCTCGACGCCCGTCGCACCCTCGTGCGAGAAGGTCGGGAAGCGCAGCAGTTCGCGGAAGCGGTCGAGGGCCGGGTCGTCCATGCACCGATCGTAGGGTGCCGCGCGCGGGCGCCGCGGGTCGTTACCCTGAGGGCATGAGCTCCTCGCGTCCCGCCTCCCGCTACGGCGACCCCGGATGGCGTCGGCTCGCGCTCGCCCCCGCGCTCATCGCCGCCGTGGTGCTGTTCGTGGGCATCGCGCTCATCGGGCAGGACGCGTTCGTCTTCGTGAGCTGGGGCGTCGCGGTGCTCGCCCTCATCGTCCTCGTGTTCGCCATCCAGGCGAAGCACTGGTGGTGGCTGCCCGTGTTCGCGGCGATCGCGGTGTTCTGGAACCCCGTCGTGCCGTTCGGGTTCGACGGACCGCTCTGGCTCGGAGCGCAGTACCTCGCGATCGCGGCGTTCATCGCGGCGGGAGTGCTCATCAAGGTCAAGACGCCCGCGGAGGGCCCCCGCCGATGACGGATGCCGCGCCCGCGCTTGCCGCGGGGGAGGAGGCGCACGCCGCCCTGCCCCGTCGGCGTCCGGGGCGCGACGGGCTCGTCGCGGGCGGAGTGGTCCTCGCGCTCGCCGTCGGGGCGGTCGCCGCGATCCCGCTCGGCGGATGGGACACCGTCGAGCTCGGCTCGGCGGCGATCCCCGAGCTCGCCGCGGGCGAGATGTACGAGGGGCGCCACTACTCGGTGCGGCTCGATCGGGCGTGGGTGGGCGACGTCGTGCCGGACGAGTACGACGCGCCTGAGGAGGGCATGACGTACGTGCTTGTGCGCGCGACCGTCCGCAACGAATGGCGCGAGCCCGACTCCGCGGCGACCGAGCTGCTGAGCTTCGACGCCCTCGAGCTCCTCCCCCGCCCGGAGCGCCGCGCCGATCTCCGCATCGCCTCCGACGGCGTCTACGCGGGCATCCTCCCGCCGGGCGTCGACATGGACGTTCTCCTGCGCTGGGAGGTGCCCGCCGGGTCCGTCCGTGTCGGCGAGCCCATCGTCTTCGGCGTGACCGACGGGCGTCCCGAGCGTGCCGTGCTGTACGACGGCACGGCCTGGCGCGACGAGCACACCGCCGTGCGGGCGACCCTCGTGCCGGACCCCTCCGAGGAGCTGGTGTACCCGTGGGGGTGACGCGCGGTCGCGCCGTCCGGGCCTCGGGAGCACTGGCGCTCCTCGCGCTCGCCTTCCTCGCTGCGCGCACCGAGCCGAGCGACGACGTCACCTTCGCGCCGTTCGTCGTGCGGGTCGAGGCGGGGCAGCTCGGCGAGGGCCGCGGGTTGCAGGCGGCGGTCGACGACGCCGTGCTCGCGGACGAGGCGACGCTCGACGACTGGACGGGGGAGACCTCCGGCGTCTGGCTCGTCGTCGCGACGCGCATGGCATCGACCGAGAACGGCTCGCTCGGCTACGCGACGCTCGCGGTGGGGGAGCGCAGGTGGGTCGCGAGCACGCGTCCGGGGCTCGCGGCGATGACCTCTGCGTACCTCGAGCCCGGGCTCCCGATGGCGGGATCGTTCCTCTTCGAGCTGCCCGGCGACATCGTCGACGATCCGGCGGCGCGCGACGCGGTCGTGCGGCTCGCTGGCGAGTCCGATTCCCGGCTGCGCACGGTCGTCGAGGTCGGGGTCGACCTCACGGCACTCGCACGCGAGCCCGCGGTCGACGTCGCGCCCACGGAGCGGATCACCTGGTGAGCGGGCAGGTCTGGTGGCGGCGGTCGAGGTGGCCGCTCGTGAGCCTCGCCGTGCTCGTGCCGGCCGCGCTCGCGGCCTCGCTCAGCATCGATGCCGTCGACTATCTCGCGAGCCGCCCGAGCGCCGCGACCCTCGTCGCGCGCGGCGCGACGGGTGAGCTGCGTGGCGCGGGCTTCCGCGTGCTCGACAGCTGGACGGCCGCCGCGGGATCCGCTGCGGGCGACGCCTACGGGGTGCCGGACGGCGCCGCGCTCGTCTCGGTGACCGTCGAGCTCGACCCGACCGCGGCATCCGGGGACTTCATGTGCCGCGTCCAGCTGCTCGAGGCGGACCGCCACCGGCGGTGGTCGCCGAGCTTCGGGGGCACCGACTACGTGCCGGGCGCCGGGCTGCCCGACGACGTGCCGGGCGGATGCGCGCTGCACGATCGGGCCTACCCGTTCGAAGAGGTGTTCCTCGTCCCCCTCGACGCTCAGGGTCGCGTCGTGCTCGAGGTCATCGATCCCGCGGGGCTGCCGCGCGTGCTGCATCTGGAGCTGTGACGGCGCCCGGCTCGCCCGGCGACGGCGCCGGACGCGCGAGCGCCCGGTCGTAGGCGGACGCGACGAGCACGAGCTGCGCGGGGACGACGAGGGCCACGACGACGAGGCCGACGGGGTCGTCGACCGCCGTCCAGAAGGCGAACTCGTGCGGCCCGAGCACGCGCAGGAGCACGAGCCCGAGCCACTCCCCGGCGGCATGGACGATCGCGTAGGCGAGCAGGAAGCCCCCGAGCAGCAGGGGGCCCGCCGAGAGCACGAGACGGATCGCGCCGGCGATCGGCAGCCAGCGCTCTTGGAGACCGCCCGTGGTCGCCGTGAGCCCCGCCCGCACCCAGCGCGGCAGCCGCTCCCAGCGCGCCGCCACGGCCGCACGGGCGCGCGCGACGCGGGCACCGGGTGCGGGCGCGGCGGCCCGCGACCTCGCCCCCGCGTAGACGACGGCGGCGAGTGCGACCCACGCGAGCGGCTGGAAGACGACGTCGCCGAGCTCGGTCATGAGCCACGAGAACGCGTCCCCCAGCCAGCGGAACCAGAGCTGCTCGTCTCGCCAGCGGGAGATCGCGTCGGCGATCGGCGCGAACATCCGGCGGGTCGAGATCCAGCCCGGCACTCCCGCGAAGAGCTCGCGGAGGATGAGCAGGGCGACGAGCACCCAGACGGCTTCGAGGTACGCCGACACCGCGGTCGTCCACCGCGGGAGCCGCTCCCGGAAGCGCTGGAGCAGCCAGCGCCCCCCGAAGGCGAGCGCCACGATCCCGAGCGACCACACGTCGACCACGACGTCGAGCGCATCGGCCGACCCGCCCCCGAAGAAGTCGGCCTGGTCGAGCGCGGCCGCCGCGTAGTCGCGCGAGTCCTCGGCGACCATGCCCCACGCGGCATAGATGACGAAGAACGGCAGGATCGCCGCCGAGACCGCGCCCGCCCAGCGGGCGAGGAATCCGAGGCGCGAGCCGTCCGGACGCGGCGGGTCGGCATCCGCGACGTTCGGGAGGGCGGAGCGCAGCACGAGGAACATCGCGACGTAGCTCGCGAGGCGCGCGATCACGGCGAGCGGCAGGATGAGCTGGCCGACGAGCGGGAGCTCGTTGCCCACGGCGGCGGCGAGGCGCAGGAGGAGCAGACGCGCCGTCCATCCGGCGAGGAACCACGCGAGCAGTGCCGGCCAGCACCGCGCGTAGGCTCGGGCGGCGGTCGTCAGCACACCGCCACCCTAACCGGCTCATGAGGTGCTCTCGGAACCGAGGGGCGCCGACGCGCACGGTGCGCTAGACTGTGAGCGCCCACCGTCCCGCCGGCCAAGCCGGATCAGGGGATCAGCGGGGGCGATCTGCACCGAGAGTCCGGTCCGGCGCACCGCCGGATCGCCACGAGAGGCGGCGTCAATCGCCGCGATGGGGTCACAGCCCCCGAGGAGAACGATGGCCACATCCGGCCAGAAGACGCGATCCGGCGCGAAGTCGTCCGCGGCGAAGGGCGCACAGCGCCGTCGCGCGCACCAGGACGAGACGGGCATCATCCCCGTGCTCGCGCGCGTCGTGCGCGGCATCGAGAACGCCGCCGAGCGCGGCAAGGTGAACCCCGCCAACCGCATGCGCTATCGCGTCGTCGCGGTGCTCGCGCGGGAGGAGCGGGCCCGCATCAAGGCCGACGCGAGCCTCTCCGAGGCCGAGCGCACGAAGGAGCTGACGCGTCTCGACGGCATCGCCACGATCATGGCGAAGACCGCGGCGCGCGACGCGAGCCTCATCCAGCTGCTCACCGACACCGCGCCGCTGAGCCCCGCCGCGCAAGAGGTGCGGCGCACGCTCCTCATCGAGGCGGGCATGCCGCTCGCACCCGAGGACCTCGTCGTCGTCACGGAGCCGGAGGCGAAGCCGGCCGTCGAGGAGCGTCAGGTCGTGCCGCAGTCGGTGCGTCAGTACCAGATGTCGCATCCGTTCCTCGCTCCCGACTTCGCCGCGTATCAGCAGCCGAAGCCCGCGCCCCGTGGCGATCTCGACAGCTGGGAGCTCATCGAGCCGCTCTTCCGCTCGTTCGAGGTCGGAGCGGGCGGCGGTGCCGCGAGCATGGAGCTCCCGGAGGCGCGATCCCTCGCGACCCCGGGCGGCATCGAGCTCATGCGTCACCAGGCGCGTTTCGTCGAGTCGGCGCGCGAGGGCCACCGCTCGTACCTCCTCGCGGACGAGCCGGGTCTCGGCAAGACCGCCCAGGCGCTCCTCGCGGCGGACGTCGCGAACGCGTACCCGCTGCTCGTCGTCGTGCCCAACGTCGTCAAGGTCAACTGGGCGCGCGAGGTCGAGAAGTGGACGCCGCACCGCTCGGCGACGGTCGTGCACGGCGACGGCGATGACGTCGATGCCTTCGCCGACATCGTCGTCGTCAACTACGAGATCCTCGACCGCCACGTCGCCTGGCTCTCGAGCCGCGGCTTCCGCGGCATGATCGTCGACGAGGCCCACTTCATCAAGAACAAGGAATCGCAGCGGTCGAAGAACGTGCAGACGCTCTCCGCGTCGATCCGCCGTCAGGTCCCCAACCCGCTGCTCGTCGCGCTCACCGGAACGCCCCTCATCAACCAGATCGAGGACTTCCGGATGATCTGGCAGTTCCTCGGCTGGATCGACGACAAGAAGCCCCTGCCGCGCCTCATGGAGAAGCTCGAGGAGACCGGGCTGACGCCCGTCGACCCGGGCTTCTTCGCGGCCGCGCGCCGCGCGGTCGTGAGCATGGGCATCGTGCGCCGCAAGAAGGCCGACGTGGCGGCCGACATCCCCGCCCGTCGCATCGCCGACATCCCCGTCGAGCTCGACGGCGAGGCGGGGCGCTCGATCCGCGAGGCCGAGCGCGCTCTCGTCGCGCGCCTCGTCGAGCGTCTGCGCCGCCTGCGCGCCGCGCGTCCCGATGCGGACCCGGCCGACCTCATCCGTCTCGTGGCGGCGGCCGAGCTCGAGGAGTCGAAGCAGAGCTCCTCGTCCGGCGACAACGTCTTCACGATGGTGCGTCGGATCGGCCAGGCGAAGGCAGCCCCCGCGGCCGACTACACGGTCAATCTCGCCCGCAACGTCGGCAAGGTCGTGTTCTTCGCGAAGCACATCGACGTCATGGACGCGGCGGAGGCGCACTTCGCGAAGGCAGGCCTTCGCACCGTGTCGATCCGCGGCGATCAGACCTCGAAGACCCGCCAGACGGAGATCGACGCGTTCCAGAACGATCCCGAGGTGTCGATCGCGGTGTGCTCGCTCACGGCCGCCGGCGTCGGAGTGAACCTGCAGGCGGCGTCGAACGTCGTGCTCGCCGAGCTCAGCTGGACCAACGCCGAGCAGACCCAGGCGATCGACCGCGTGCACCGCATCGGGCAGGAGCTTCCGGTCACGGCGTGGCGGATCATCGCGGCGCAGACGATCGACGGCCGCATCGCGGAGCTCATCGACTCGAAGGCGGGCCTCGCGGCGCGCGCGCTCGACGGCGAGGCGGGGGAGACCGCCGAGGGCTCGGTGCAGCTCGAGGCCCTCGTGGCGCTTCTCACTGACGCCGTGCGGGAGCTCTGAACCCTCAACCATCTAGCGAGAGTTCACGTCTTGCGCGACCTCCAGGGCTGAGTAATGTCTTCCTCACTGGAAGGCGCGGATCCCCTCGGGGGTCGGCCAGAAGGTGACAGAAAGGCCCTCGGGGCTCGACGAACCCCGGTGCTTCGGCGCCGGTGGAACGCGGCAACCGGGGGCCTTTCGTCGTGCCGGACGGCGGTCATCGTGGCACGCGGGCCCGCGTCTCGTCAGTCCCCCGCTCTGGGGGGAGCGATCGCGGGCGCGCACTTCTATCGTGATGACTGCACTAGTTGGGGGACTAGCGGGCGGCGGTGATCCTGTCATCATCGCGATTCCGATACGGGGGTATGAGGAATCGCGGACAGCATCACCGCCGCCAGTATTTAACCCACCCGTCGCGCGCCCGCCGGCGCCGCGGAAACTTCAACCCTCGCGCGAAGGTTCACCTCTTGCGGCCTCGTCGCCGCTGAGTAATCTCTACTCAACCGATGAGGTGCGAACCCGAGGCGAACGGAGAGATCCGGGAACGACGGGATCGCAACCGCAGTCGGCGGTGATCTCCGCGAGTCGACCGGGTCAGCCCGGGAGGAGCGCGGAGCGGCCCCAAGGGAACACGGAGCGAGAGTTCCGTCCGTGGGGCAGCACCGGTGAGGGGGTGACATCCCGCAGCCGTGGACGTGGGGCCCCTGGGCTCGGCAGATGCGGAGGCGGGGCGGATTCCGCGGGGGCCGAGAGGCACCCGCGGGGGAGATCCCCGATCCGGGAGCCGCTTCGGGAGTCACGGTCCGCCGTGACGCCCGAGCTGCCGCCGATCGCGGTGAACGACCCGCCTGAGAGCTCGCGGGCGCGGTGACCTCACCGACACAGAAGGGCCCCGGACCAGCTACCCGGGGCCCTTCGTCGTGTCGTGCTGGCGCGGGCCGTGCGGAGCTCAGGTGGTGCGCGCGTCGAGCGCGTCGTTCATCGCGGCCGTCAGCTCGGCGTCGACAGCGCGCTCGACGCCGTCGACGGCTCGCACGGGCGCGACATGCCGCACGCTCGAGACGAGCCACGCGGCATCCGCCGCCGCGAGATCGTCGGGCGTGAGCAGCTCGTAACCGGTCGGCAGGCCCTGGACCTCGGCCCACGTGAAGAGGTCCGCCTGCGTGGTGCCGGCGAGGATGCCGATGTCGATCCGGGGTGTGACGAGGCTCTTGCCCCTGCGCAGCACGAGCGTCGAGGTCGGCCCCTCGAGCAGGTAGCCGTCGCTCGAGACGAAGACGACGTCGTCCGCGCCGCGTCGCGCGGCCTCCCGCAGGGCGGCGCGGTTGACCGCGTAGCTCAGGGTCTTCGCGCCCGCGAGCAGCCATGGAGCGGTGGCGGGCACGTCGTGGCGGTATCCGCGGTCGAGCAGCACGACGCGGACGCCGTCCGTGCGGTCGGCGGCGAAGTCCGGCGCGGGTGTGCCGAAGACCCAGCCCGTGGGGATGCCCGTGCCTTCGACCCCACGCGTCAGCACGAACTTGATCGAGCCCTCGGCGATGCCCGCGCGCGTGAGCGCCTCTCCGACCGCGCGCACGGCATCCCGCCAGACGTCGAGCTGCGGAGCCGGGAGCTGGAGCATCGCCGCGGACTGGCCGAGCCGCTCGAGATGCGCCTCGAGCGCCTGCACGTTCCCGTGCACGAGGCTCGCGGTCTCGAAGACGCCGTCGCCGCGGGTCACCCCGAGGTCGGTCACGCGCACGAGCGGGGCGTCGGCGTCCGTCAGCCGGTGACCCGTCGCGGCGCCCGTCTCCGGGTCGAAGTCGATGAGTGCGACGACGTTCACGCGGTCCTCCGTCGGGTTCGGTCGGCGTCGAGCAACCCCCAGACGGTCGTCGAGAGGGCCGGATAGGCGAGCGCGATCTGCCGCAGCATCCGGTAGTCCACCTCGGCGCTCGGTCGACGGTCGTTGTCGGCGCGGATGAGCTCCGCGCGCAGGGTGAGCACGACGAGCTCGTCGACCGTGGGGAGATCCTGCATGAACTCCCACGGGTCCTCCCCGGCGCGCAGGCGCTCGACGACGACGGAGCCGAGCTCGTCGCCCGCCTCGGCGCGCAGCACCTCGAGGCTCGCGCGGCGGCGCACGCCGATCTCGTCGCGGGAACTCACCCCCCGAGCCTATGTCGCTCTCAGGCGCCGCGGGCGCGCCGCGCCCTACGATCGTCTCGTGCCCGACAGCCCGCTCGCCGCGTCCCCGTACGAGGTGCTCGGCATCTCCTCGACCGCGAGCGACGACGAGCTGCGCCGGGCGTACCGCAAGCGGTTGCGGGAGACCCATCCGGATGCCGGCGGCCGGGCCGAGGAGTTCCACGCCGTGCAAGACGCGTGGGAGCTCGTCGGAACGCCGGAGGCGCGCGCGGCCTACGACGCGCGCGGACTGCGCGCGTCGCCCAGTGAGAGTCCGGCATACGCGCCCCGCGCCCCGCGGCCGCGCACGGACTCCCGACCACAGGCGCGCTCGAGCGGCCACCCGGGCGGCTGGTACCGGGAGCGGTACCTCGACGAGCTGCGGGAGTGGGTGGGGCGCGGTGTCGAGATAGCCGACCCCTACGACGTCGCGCTCGTGCGCTCCGCCCCGCGCCAGGTCAAGCATCTCCTCGCCGCGGCGATCGCCGAGGAACGGTCGGCACGCGAGCTCTCCCACCTCGGGATCGGCTACAGCGTGTGGCACGACGTCGCGACGCGCGCGGGCAAGATCGACCATATCGTGCTCGGCCCCAGTGGCCTCTGGGCGCTCCTGAGCGAGGACTGGGGCGGCGAGGTGCGCACGAAGGGATCCGAGCTCGTGGGGGCCGCGCTCGGCGGCGAGAAGCCCGTCCACGAGCTCTCCGCGCGTGCTCGGGCCTTCGGACGGGAGGCGCGCGTGCGGTTCTCCGCGCTCGGCGTCGTGGTGCCGGACGCCGACGCACCTGCCGTGGTCGATCTCGGCTCGGTGCGCGGTGCGCGCGCGCTGCTCATCCCGCAGCCGCAGCTCGCCCACGTCGTGCGCACGGGCATCCCGGGGGTCGGCACGGGCGGCACCGATCTCTTCGAGCTGCGATCGCGCATCCAGGCGGCTGTGCGCTTCGCCTGACCCGGGGCGGCGAATGCGGTGACAGGATGACGTCATGGACGATCAGATGCTCCGCGCTACCCGGCACAGCCGTTACAGCGATCCCGGCGCGTGCCGCGCACGGTGGGAGGTGCTGCCCGCCGAGGCGGGCGCCGCGGAGGTCGCCGCAATCGTCCGCAACCTCCTCTTCCACTACCGGGCGGACGGGATCGATGTGCCGGAGGCGCGGCGCTCCGACATCGACGCGCGTTGGGTCGAGCGCATCCTGTCGATCGACGCGGAGCGCCACCCCGAGCCGCTCGACGTGCCCCGTGAGCGCGCCGATCGCGTCGCCGGATGCTGCCGGGACTACACGCTCCTGACGGTCTCGGCGCTGCGCGAGCGGGGAGTGCCCGCGCGCAGCCGCGTCGGCTTCGCCGGCTACTTCGGGCCCGGCTTCCACTACGACCACGTCGTCGTCGAGCACCACGACGGAGCGCGGTGGGTGCGGCTCGATGCACAGCTCGACCCCCAGTGGTTCACCTTCGATCCCGCGGACCTGCCCGCTCAGGGGCTCGACGGCTTCGTCACGGCTGCGGAAGCCTGGCGCGCCGTGCGTGCGGACGACGCCGATGCGCGCACCTTCGGCGTCTTCCCGGATTCGCCCTTCCGAGGGGAGTCGTTCATCTTCGACTACGTCATCCGCGACGTCGCGCATCGCCAGGGCGACGAACTGCTGCTGTGGGACCTGTGGGGCGCGATGCTCGGCGAGCGGGCCGCCACCGCCGCGGAGGTGGCGTGGATGGACGAGCTCGCGGCGCTCGTGCTCGCGGCGGATGCGGGGGATGCCGCGGCGGCGCGGGAGATTGCGCGACGGTACGAGCGCGACGAGGGCCTTCGTCCGCAGGGCCGGGTGCTGCAGGCGAGCCCCTACGGTCTCCCCGACGTCGAGGTCGACCTCGTCGCGGCCGCGCCGTAGGGCGGATCCTCAGATGCGGTGCAGCGGTGCGCCGAACTCGCCGCGGTTGTCGGGTGCGAGGTCCATCGGGGCGCGGTCGGCCGACGACGGCATCGCGCGGGCCGTCGACGGGGCGGTGCCGAGCGGTCCGCCGTCATTCGGGAGCGGAACCGGCTGCGGACCCGTGCGCGGCGCCTCGGCGCCCGGCGCCGAGAGTCCGAGCGCGGCGAGGTAGGCGGCGTTGGTGGCGCCGTCGTCGTTCGGGGGGAGCTGCGACACCGACGGCACCGTCGCCGGAGGCGCCATCGTGGGGTGTGACGCATCGGGGGCCGGCGCGGGGGCCGGCACTGACGGTGCCGCAGCGTTCGTGGGCGATCCGCCGCCGAGGAGGGCGGGGAGCGCGAGGATCGTGGGGGCGGGGGTGAATCCG
>JAEYZI010000097.1 GCA_023428065.1 Actinomycetes bacterium
GGTCGGCGACGCCCTCGCCGCCGCCGAACGGCGAACGGCGGGCGCGGCGGGCCTCGCGAGCGCGATCGCCCTCGCGGGGTGCGCGGGCCTCGCCGTCGCGGTCCCCGTGCTCGCGCCTGGGACGCTCCCCACCGCGACCGTCGCCGTCGTCTCCCTGCTCGCGCTCGCCCTCGTCGAGGCGGTCGACGGCGTCGCGGCCGCGGCACGCCGCATCCCCGTGCTGCGGGCGGTGCTCGCCCGGCTCGCGCCCCTGCTCGGGGCGCCCGAGACGGTGGGCGGCGAGAAGCGCCTCGACGGCCCCGTCGCGCGCGTCGAGCTCGTGAACGTGGCACGCGTGCTGCCGGGCGACGACCGTCCTCTCTTCTCGGGCGTCGAGGCGGAGCTCGCCCCGGGCGGGTGGCTGCGCGTCGAGGGACCGTCCGGCTCCGGCAAGTCGACGCTGCTCGCGATGATCATGGGCTCCATCCGTCCCGATGCGGGCGAGGTGCGCGCCGCGGGCACCGCGGTCGCCGAGCTCGATCGCGTCGACTGGGGTCGGCACGTCGCGTGGTGTCCGCAGGAGGCCCACGTGTTCGACTCGACCGTGCGCGGCAACCTGCTCATCGGACGCGGCCGCGACGACGCCCCCGACGACGCGGAGCTCGCCGAGGTGCTCCGCCGCGTGGGGCTCGGCGACCTCCTCGCGGCGATGCCGGACGGCCTCGCGACGCGTGTCGGCCAGGCCGGTCGCGCCCTCTCGGGGGGCGAGCGTCAGCGGCTCGCGATCGCCCGTGCGCTCGTCGCGCGTGCCGAGCTGCTCCTGCTCGACGAGCCGACCGCCCACCTCGACGAGCCCACCGCGCGCGCCCTCATGGACGACATCCGCACCGCGGCCGACGAGCGCATGGTCGTGCTCGTCTCGCACCGTGCGGGCGATCGGGAGGACGCTGACCGCGTCGTGCGGTTGGGGGGTTGTCCCCACCCCGCGGCGGTCTGACACCCGGATGCCGGGGCCCGCGCGCATCCGGGATGCTGGGGGAATGGAGACGACGAGACGACGCGGGTACGGCCGGTACTGGGTGGGGCTGCTGCCCGAGCTGGGCTACCTGCTGCCGCTGCTGCCCATCACGATCACCGCGCTGTCGGTGCTCATGACGCTCTTCTGGACGGGCGTCGGCATGATCCCGATCTTCATCGGCCTGTTCCTCGTGCTCGCATCGCTCTTCGTGGCGCGCGGCTTCGGCATCCTCGAGGTGTGGCGACTCCGGGGCGCGCTGTTCCCGGCCATCACTCCGCCGCGCTGGGATCACTCGGCGCGCGGCGGCAGCGCTCTCGCCAAGACGCTCGCGCCCTTCGTCGACGGCCACTACTGGCTCTACCTGCTGCACGGGGCCCTCGTGAACCCGATCGTCGGCATCGTCAGCTGGACGGTCACGATCGTGTGGATATCGGTCGCCCTCGCGGGCCTGCTGTTCCCCCTCACCTTCCTCGTGCCTGGCCTCGAGACCGGCCTCGGCCGCCTCATCGAGCTGGCCCAGGACGGCGGAGCCGAGGTGCCCGAGGTGCTCGCGAGCCCCGTCACGCACGGCGTCGTCGCGACCCTCATCGGCCTCCTGTTCCTGCTGACCCTGCCCTTCGTGACGCACGGCCTCACCTGGATCCACTACGGGATCGCCCGTGGCATGCTCTCGGCCTTCCGCTCCGAGGAGCTCCAGGTGCAGATGGCCGACCTGTCTGCTTCGCGCAGCGCCGCGGTCGCGGCAGAGGGCACGGCGCTCCGCCGGCTCGAGCGCGACATCCACGACGGTCCGCAGCAGCGGCTCGTGCGGCTGCAGATGGACCTCGCCTCCGCCGAACGCCAGCTCGAGAAGGACCCGGATGCCGCCCGTCGGCTCATCGAGGAGGCGCGCACGCAGTCGAAGGAGGCGCTCGAGGAGTTGCGGGCGCTGTCGCGCGGCTTCGCGCCGCCCATCCTGCTCGACCGCGGGCTCGTCGCCGCCCTCGAGTCGCTCGCGGTGCGCGCACCCGTGCCGACGCACATCGAGTCCTTCCTTCCCGTGGGGCTCGTGCTCCCGGCGGAGCTCGAACGCAACGCCTACTTCATCGCGGCGGAGTCGCTCACGAACGTCGCGAAGCACGCCCAGGCGCGGAACGCGTGGGTGCGGCTCGAGCTGCACGCCGACGCCTCGGGCGAGGGCAGCCTGCTCGACGTGGTCGTCACCGACGACGGCGTGGGTGGCGCGTCGGCGCTCGACGGGCACGGGCTCGCGGGCATCGCCGAGCGCGCGCGGGGTCTCGGCGGAACCGTCGAGATCGTGAGCCCCGCGGGCGGACCCACCCACGTGATCACCCACCTGCCTCTTCCCGAGGACGCGTCACCGGGTGGCGCCGCCGCCTGACCGACGCGTCCTGACGGGGTCCGCGCGCTCGCTAACCTGAGTGCGTGAGCGTACGCGTGGTGGTGGCCGACGATTCCGTGCTGTTGCGGGAGGGGCTCGTGCGCGTGCTCGAGGAGGCGGGCCACGAGGTCGTCGGCTCGTACGGCGACGCCGACGAGCTGCTCGCACAGGCACCCGCGCTCGCGCCGGATCTCGCCGTGCTCGACGTGCGGATGCCGCCGACCTTCCGCGACGAGGGCGTGCGCGCCGCGCTCCGCCTGCGCCGCGAGCTGCCCGCGACGGGCATCCTGCTGCTCTCGCAGTACGTCGAGGTCGCGTACGCGCAGGAGCTGCTCGGAGCGGGCTCGGGGGGAGTGGGGTATCTCCTCAAGGACCGCGTCGCATCCCTCGAGGAGCTCACCGACGCCGTGGACCGCATCGCGGCGAGTGGCACCGTGCTCGATCCGGAGGTCGTGGCGCAGCTCATCGGGCGGCGGCACGATCCGCTCGCCTCGCTCACGCCGCGCGAGCGCGAGGTGCTCCAGCTCATGGCGGAGGGGCGCAGCAACACCGCGATCGCGAAGCAGCTCTTCATCGGCGTGGGGGCGGTCGAGAAGAACGTCACCGCGATCTTCGGCAAGCTCGGGCTCGAGGACTCGGGCACCGACCATCGCCGCGTGCTCGCGGTCGTCGCCTGGCTGCAGCGCTGACGCGCCGCGCCTGAGGAATCAGGCGACCGACGAGCGCGAGACGGTGCGGAAGTCGGCGGTCCAGGTCTGCAGCTCGGGACGGTCGTCCTGGATGTGGTTCGTCCAGGCGATGCCGTTCCACCAGCGCAGCTGGGGGATGCCGAGCGGATCGCGATACCAGCCGGCGGGGGCTGCGGTCGCGTTGGGGGTCACGACGGTCATGTTCGCTCCTGGTGGGGGGATTGTCGGGTGCCGTGGCAGGGGGAGAGCGAGACGGCTGAGGTGATGGTACTGCCCCCCGTATGCGGGGGGCAATGATCATTTCTCGGGCGCCGAGAACGCCGCCGGACGCGAGAACGGCCCCTCCGAGGAGGGGCCGTTCCGACGGGATGGCTCAGGCGGCCGAGATGTTCGAGGCCTGCGGACCCTTGGGGCCCGGCACGGTCTCGAACTGGACGCGCTGGCCCTCCTCGAGGTTCTTGTAGCCGGAGCCGGCGATCGCCGAGTGGTGGGCGAAGAGGTCGGCGCTGCCGTCGTCGGGGGCGATGAAGCCGTATCCCTTGTCGGCGTTGAACCACTTCACGGTTCCGGTGGTCATGTGTTCTCCTTTGTATTCGTTGTCATCCGCCGAAGCCCCACCCGCGGGTGGTGCGACGCTCCGAAGGAGGCGGCGGACGCATCCGGTCGGCTCGCAGCCGTGCCGGACGTCTGTGGGGCCTCAGGCTCGCCGGTACTGGGCGAGGATGTGGCAGGTGAAGGGGTCGAGCGCGGCGCGTCCGACCTGGTGCATGTGACGCACGACCGCGGCGTTGGCGCGGGCGAAGGACATCTCGGTGTACGGGATCTCGTGGGTGGCGCAGAACTCGCGGACGATCTCACGCGCCTTCGCGAGGTAGGGGCGGGGCATGTTCGGGAACAGGTGGTGCTCGACCTGGTAGTTGAGGCCGCCGAGGAATGCGGACGCCCAGAAGCCGCCCGAGATGTTGCGCGAGGTGCGCACCTGCTTCGTGAAGAAGTCGAGCTTCTGCTCGGCGGGGATGATCGGCATGCCCGTGTGGTTGACGGCGAACGCGCTGCCCATGTAGATCCCGAAGACCGCGAGCTGCACGCCGATGAACGCGAACGCCATCCCGAGCGGAAGCACCCAGAAGATCGCGCCGAAGTAGATGCCGAAGCGCAGGGCGAGGAGCCCGAGCTCCATCCAGCGGCCCTCGACCTTGCGACGCTCGACGAGCGAGCGGATCGAGTGGAAGTGCAGGTTGAGGCCCTCGAGCAGGAGGAGCGGGTAGAACAGCCAGCCCTGGCGGCGCGTGATGAACGCGAGGACGCCGCGCTGCGCGGCCGCCGTCTCGGGGGTGAACGCGACCACGTCGACCTCGATGTCGGGGTCCTTGCTCACGCGATTGGGGTTGGCGTGGTGGCGCGTGTGCTTCGTCATCCACCACTGGTAGCTCATGCCGACGCCGAAGACGGCGACGAGGCGGCCGATGCGGTCGTTGGCGGGGCCGCTCGCGAGCACCTGGCGGTGGGCGAACTCGTGGCCGATGAAGGCGGCCTGCGTGAAGATGATGCCGAGTGCTCCGGCGATGAGCAGCTGGAACCAGCTGTCGCCGAGGAGGACGAAGCCCGTGATCGCGCCGCCGAGGGCGAGGAGGAGTCCGCCGCCGAGGAGGGCGTAGAACCAGGTCGCGCGGCGCAGGAGGCCGGATTCGCGGACGGTCTGGGAGACCTGGGTGAAGGTGCGGATGGGGTTGATGGTCTCGCTCGTGCGCGGACGGGTCTCGCGGATGCGGCCGGCGCCGGGAGCGATGGACGGAGAGGAGATAAGCGATTCCGTTCCTCTTGGCGGCCCGAATGGGCCGGGGGTGAAGCCAAGAAGCAAACCGCCTGTCGACTTACCTGACTCTACCCGGCCGTATATTCCGCAGGCTGTGAGGATGCCCGGCCTCGGTCGACACCGAGTTGCACAGAACTTGTGCAAAGAAGCTGTGCATGGGATGCTCGTCAGGTGACCGACGACCTCTCCGCCGAATCCGCGGCCTCCACGAACCTGCGGCTCGACGCGCGCGCCGTGCGGGTGCTCGCCCACCCGCTGCGCTCGCGCATCCTGAGTCGGCTCCGGATGCACGGCCCGGCGACCGCGACCGAGCTCGCCGCCGAGCTCTCGACCAACACGGGGGCGACGAGCTACCACCTGCGCGCGCTCGAGTCGGTCGGGCTCGTCGTCGACACGGGCGAGGGCGCCGGCAAGCGCCGGCTCTGGAAGGCGTCGACCGACTCCCACTCGTGGACGGACTCCGACTTCGCGGGCGACGAGGACACGCGGACGGCCCTCGGCTGGCTCGAGCGCGACTACGTGCGCCAGTTCGCCGAGCGTGCCGAGCAGTGGCTCGACGTGCGGGAGGCTTGGCCCGCGGAGTGGGCCGACCGGTTGGGGATCGGCGACGCCCTCGTGAACGTCACGCCCGAGCAGTTCGACGCGATGGCCGCCGAGCTGCGAGAGGTCGCCGTGCGCTACCGCGACGCGGGCGCGGGCGACCCGCGCGCCCGCCGCGTCCACGTCTTCGCGGTCGCCCGCCCGGTCGACCCGCACCCCGAGGAGGGCGAGGAGTGAGCCCCCTCACGGCGCGACAGGCCGAGCGGCGCCTCGTGTTGCTCACCGTGACGCGGTGGCTGCCCGTCGGGCTCGTCTTCGGGCTCCACGTGCTGCTGCCGCTCGAGCGGGGAGTGAGCCTCGCCGAGATCGGGGTCATCCTCGCCGTCCAGGGCGTCGTCGTGCTCGCGCTCGAGGTGCCGACGGGCGGCCTCGCCGACACGATCGGGCGGCGACCCGTGCTGCTCATCGGCGGGGCGTTCGCCGTCGCGTCCTCGATCGTCTACGTGCTCGCCGAGACCTTCTGGGTTTTCGCGGTCGCGATCGTGCTTCAGGGGCTGTTCCGCGTGTTCGACTCCGGGCCGCTCGAGGCGTGGTTCGTGGACGCCGCGCACGCCGACGACCCGACGTACCCGGTCGAGCGCGGGCTCACCCGCGCGGGGACGGCGCTCGGCATCTCGATCGCGCTCGGCGCCGCGGCCTGCGGCGGCATCGTCGCGTGGCATCCGATCCCCGGATGGTCGCCGCTCGTGCTGCCCTTCGTGGTGGCGACCGGCGTCATGGTCGTGCACCTCGCACTGACCGCCGTGCTCGTGCGTGAGGAGACCCGGATGCGCACGGCGCCCACCGCGGTCGGGCTGCGCGAGACGGTCGTCGACGGCTTCGCCGTGCTCGGGCGCTCGCGCGTGCTGCGGGGCCTCGTGCTCGTCGAGGTGTTCTGGGTCGTCGCGATGATCGCGTTCGAGATCCTCACGCCCGTCCGCCTCACCGAGCTGCTCGGCACGGAGTCCGCGGCGGCCGCGCTCTTCGGGCCCGCCTCGGCGGCGGCGTGGGGTCTCTTCGCGCTGGGGTCGGCCGCGGCCGGGCTCGCGTCCGCACGGATCGGCGTCGCCGCGACGGCGATCATCGCACGGCTGCTCAACGGCGGCTTCGTGATCATCATTGGCCTCGTCGCCGGCCCCGTCGGGCTGCTCGCCGCCTACGGAGCCGCGTACGCGTTCCACGGCTCGGCGGGCCCGATGCACAACGCGCTCCTGCACCGCCAGGCGACGTCGGGCAACCGCGCCGTCGTACTCTCGCTCAACTCGATGGTCGCGGGCGGCACGTCGACCGTCGCCCTGCTCGTGCTCGGCCCCCTCGCGGAGGCGACGTCGACGACCGTCGCGTTCGTCGCGGCGGGCGCGTTCAGTCTCCTCGGTGCGCTCTTCTACCTGCCGGCGCTCCGGGCCGAGCGGGACGCTCCCGAATAGTCGCCGTCCGCGGGTGGCGACTATTCGCCGGGGGCGGCGGTTACACGGTCGAGGAAGAGGACGGTGCTCGCGAGGGCGGCCTGGGCATCCGCGCCATCGAGGTGGAACTGGTACTCGTGCCCCAGTGAGGGCTCGTGGTCGGCGGCGTAGAAGACGCGCGTGACGTCGACGCCGAGCTCGTCGAGGCGGTTCGCCATGGGCACCGACTGCAGCCATGTGAGGCCGTCGCCGTTGCCGCCCGAGATCCAGGTGGGCGGGAAGTCCCCGGTCGCGAACTCGAGCGACGACATGAGGGTGCCGGGCGCCTCCGATGACCAGTCCTTCGTGCCCGTGTAGGCCCACAGGGCCGACTTGAAGCCCCATGACACGATGCCGTTGAGCTTCGCCATGCCGTCGAGGTCGTACACGCCGCAGTTGAGCACCGCGCCCACGAGTTGGCCCGGACCGAGTGCCGGGCGGATGCCGACGAGGTCTGCGTAGTCGGGGTTCGTGATCATCGCCGCGAGCTGGCTCGCGAGCTGCGCACCTGCCGAGTCGCCCGCGAGCACGATGCGATCGGGGTCGATGCGAAGCTCCTCGGCGTTGCCGACGAGGTGGGCGAGCGCGCCGTTCAGCTGGCGGATCGCGGTCGGGTAGACCCCCTCCGGCGCGACCGTGTAGTTGAGTCCGACCGTCGTGTAGCCCTCCGCGGCGAGGATACGGAGGTACGGGGCGACGTCGACCTTGTCGCCGGAGATCCACGCTCCGCCGTGGACCCAGACGACGGTGGGCAGCGCATCCGTCGTGCCCTCGGGCCAGAATACGTCGAAGCTCGTGTCATGCCCGGCATCGCCGTACGGCACGTCGAGCAACTCGTGCGGCAGTTCGTCGGGCAGGTGACGCTCGAGCTCGGCGAGGTTCGCTGCTCGGCCCGACTCGAACACCTGGCGGATCACCATCGCCGATGGCCAGGGGTCCGTATTCGCCCACACGACGACCCCGACGACGACGGCCGCGACGGCCGCGAGCACAGCATGGCGGGGGCGACGGAACCAGCGGCCGAGGGCGCGCGCGTAACGTCTCACGTCCTCAGGGTACGGGTGCCGTCAGCCGCGGGGGCGCCGAGTGAACACGGCGCCCCCGACGACGCCCGCGACCGCGAGGGCCGCCGCGATGAGCCACAGCCAGAGGAGGCCGGTTCCGTCGTCGGTCGCGCTCGCGGGCGCGTCGTCCACCGGGTCGTCTGAGGTGTCGGGCCGATCAGGGTCGTCGGAGCCGCCCGGTTCGTCGGTCCCCGGTGCCGGCGTGGCAGTCGGCGTCGGAGTCGTCTCGCCGCCGTCCGCGCCGCCCGCACCGGGCGGGGCGGACGGGGCCGCGAGCGGACGACCCGGCGCGGGCTGGACGCGCAGGCTGAACGCGCGCGTCGCCGTGGCGGTCTCGTCGCCGTCGGCGATCGTCGCGCGGATCGTGAAGGCTGCGGTGCCTGCGGCCGTGGGCGTGCCCCTCAGCGTGCCGTCGGCGCCGAGAGTGAGACCGGACGGCAGCGATCCCGTGATGAGTGCGAAGGTCGCGGCGGGGACCCCGGATGCCGAGATCGCCGTCGAGTAGCCGGAGCCGACCACCGCGTGCGGCAGCGCGGTCGTCGTGAACACGGGGGTCTGCGGGTTCACCGCGAGGCTGAACTCGCGCTCGACCGACGCGGTGCGGCCGTTCTCGATCGTCGTCGCGGTGACTGTGAAGACGGCGTCGTCGAGGCCCGTGGGGGTTCCGCTCAGCAGTCCGCCGGGGCCGAGGGTGACGCCCGCGGGCAGCGCGCCCGTCGTGACCGCGAAGGTCGCGGCCGTGTCGGCATCCGCGGCGATCCAGGCGGCGTACGAGACCCCGCGCATCGCGGGGGGCAGCCCGGGCGCGGTGATGAAAACGGGGAACGCGGGGTCGACGACGATCTCGAACGGGTGCTCCGCCCAGGAGGACAGCCCGCCCTCCGTGGCCGTCGCGCGCACCTCGAACCCGTACACGCCCGCCGCGCTGGGTGTTCCCGTGAGGGCGCCATCGGGCGCGAGCACGAGGCCGGGCGGCAGCTCCCCGTCGACGACGGAGAAGACGGCCGGGGGTGTCGAGACCGCGGAGAAGGACGCCGTGTAGGCGGAACCCGCGCGCCCGTCCGGTGGGGGCGACGTCGAGAGCGCGGGCGCGGGCGGCGCCACCTCGAGGGTGAGCTCGCGCTCGGCTGCGGCGCTGCTGCCGTTCTCGGACGAGGTCGCGCGGACGGTGAAGACATGGCTGCCGGATGTCGTCGGGTGGCCCGACAGCACACCGTCCGCCGAGAGCTCGAGACCCGGCGGGAGCGTCGACGGTGCGACGAGCTCGAACGTCGGCGCCGGGTCGCCCGTCGCCGTGAGCGTCGCCTCGTACTCCTGGTCACGGGTGGCTCGGGGGAGGGTCGCGGCGGGGAAGTCGGGCTGCGCGACGACGACGGAGAGCGAGACCTCCTGCTCGCGCGTGGCCGAGACGCCGTTCTCGGTCCTCGTCGCTGTGACGGTGAACAGCGCGATGCCCGCCTCGGTGGGGGTGCCGGTGAGCACTCCCTCCTCGGAGAGTGTGAGACCGGCGGGCAGGTCGCCATCCGACACCGAGAAGCGCGCCGGCGTGCTGGTCGCGAACGTGTGCGTGTAGGAGACGCCCTTCGTGGCGGCCTCGGGCGGGCTCGACACGAACTCGGCCGCAGGCGGCGCGACGGCGAGGGTGAACGTCTGCTCGGTTGCGTTCTGCAACCCGGCGGCGGTCGTCGTCGCGCGCACCGTGAATTCCGACTCGCCGCTCGTGGTGGGCGTGCCCGTGAGAGATCCGTCCTCCTCGAGCGTGACGCCGGAGGGGAGCGACCCGGCGACGATCTCGTAGTCGAGCGGATATGGACTCGTCGCGGCGACGGACGCGTCCGTGAGCGGGAGCTCGCGCGTCGCGGTCGGGAGGGGCGACGAGGAGAAGACGGGCGCGGGCGGCAGCACCCGCAGGGTACGCGTGACGGCGACCGTGTCGCGCGCGTTCGCGAGCTCGAAGACGAGGGTGGAGCTGCCCGGAGCGGTGGGCGTGCCGTAGAGCAGGCCGTTCTCGGAGAAGAGGATGCCATCGGGCAGCAGGGTGCTCGCCGGCACAGACCACTCCGGCACGGGGTGCCCGTCGGCGGGGCCGATGAGCGCCCCGTACTCCTGACCCGCCACGGCATCCGGAAGCTCCTCGCTGCCGGAGGTGCGCGGGGGACCGTGCACGACGAGCGTGTACACCGCGGTGCCGACGCGCGTCTCGCCCCCGACCGTGGAGCTCGCGCTCACCTCGAGGGGGAACACGCCGGAGTAGCTGGGGGTGCCGAAGATGACGATGCGCGACGCGTCGGGGTCCCACGTCGCCGCGATCCCGAGGGTGCGGTACAGCCCGTCCTCGTCGATCGCGGGCGTCATCGTCACGAGCGGGTCCGCGTCGAGTGGGGAGGGGGAGGTGACCGGGATCTCGTGGACGAAGAACGTGCCGACGTCGACGCCGACATCCAGACCGTCGGTGGGGAACGCCTCGGGGCCCCCGAACGTCGGCCCGAGCGCGCGAACGGGGGACCGGGCGAGGGTGAGCTCGGCGTACCCCGCGCCCCGGAACGCTGGCATGCCGGCGTCGTGATGCGCGTCGTTGAACGGCCCGAGAGTGCTGTTGATGGACCCGGCCGGGGCGGTGAACATCTCGTCCGTAGTCGAATCCGACCAGCAGACCCCGCGCGACGGGCCGATCCACACCCAGTTGTCGGGAGGGGAGATCGTCGTCGACCACTCCCACGCGACGCCGCCATCCGCCTTCGAGAACCGGTAGGTGACGGGGTGGTAGCTGAATCGCACCCAGGCACCGGCCGCCCCGGAGTCCGAGCCGACGCCGGCGTCGCACCGAGACTTGAGGTCCGCGGGAGGCGTTCCCAGCACGACCTCGCGGGGGAAGTCGAGGCGGCGCAGGGCGATGTCGTAGCGGGTGTCGCTGACGCGTTCGTTGACGAAGCCGTCCATGTTCGACTGCAGTACCGCTCCGGGAAGCGTCGAGCCGGCCACCATCTGGTTCTGCCAGAGGAAGCTCCCCGGGGTGAGGTACGGCACCTGGCTCGCTGCGCCCTCGACCGTGACGGATGCGGCGATCACGCCTCCGCGGGCGAGGATGCGCCAGTGCTCCGGCAGGTCGCTCGACAGGGGCGCGATGCGGAAGTCCGCGGGGAACGGCTCATCGGCGGGCGTCTCGAGGTGGAAGACGCGCGGCTCCATGTTGTCCTTGTCGCCGACGCCGCCCGTGTAGAGGGGGATGCACTTCAGCGGGGCGGTCGCGTCCCTGCTCGGCCGGTACTCGCCGTCTTCGCAGAACGGCACGGTGAGCGGCGTCGCGTCGGCGGGCGGGGCGTCGACAAGCAGGATGCTGCCGGAGACGAGCGAGAGCGCCCCCAGGCTCGCCAGCATGCCTGTTGCTCGGGTGCAACGCATCCTCGGTACCCCCATCGTGGTCGCTTCATGCTGGCAGGTGGCCGCGATCGTCCTCAATGGCGGAACCGGCCAGGCCGGAACCGGTCACCGTGTGGGGGGTGGCACCCGTGCCAGGATGCGGACGTGAATGTGTTCGGCAGTCGGCCCGCGGTGGGCATCTGGTCGGTCGTGACGGGCGAGACGCGCACGGGGCTGCGCACGCTCGACGCCTTCCTCGACGACACCTACCCCGACGGCACGCTCCTGCGCCGCGCGCCCCCGGAGGTGCCGGGCGAGCGGATGGCGTGGCAGCTCGTCGACACCCCGTACGGCCTCGCGCGCCTGCGGGTGCTGCCCGCGACGTTCGAGCAGCCGCCCGTGTGGTTCGTCGCCGTCGAGGCGGAGGATGGGGGAGGGTTCCACCTCGTCGCCTTCCCGGTGGACGAGCTGCCGCCCGACGAGCGGGTGCCGGTCGGCACGATCGTCTCCTCACGCGACACCGCGCGCTTCCACATCCCCAACACCGCGCAGCTCGGCGCCGTCGAGTGCGACGCCGAGGGAGTCATCCGCAAGATCCAGGTGCGCCGCGACCAGCGCCGTCGTCGGATCGGCAAGACGCTGCTCTGCGCTGCGGACGCGTTCGCGCTCGCGCGCGGTGCCCGCCGAGGCCTCATCGGCGACGACCGGCGCACGCCCCTGGGCGATGTGTTCGCCGAGTCGCTGCGCGTGACGCGCGAGCGCATCCCTCAGGGCCGCAAGCTCACGCACTCGGAGCCGGAGGATGCCCTCGAACTCGAGGGCTGATGTGGAGGGGCGGACGGGAATCGAACCCGCGTAATCAGTTTGGAAGACTGAGGCTCTACCATTGAGCTACCGCCCCGCGGCCCCGCCGAACCGGCCGGGGCAACCCCGCGAGTCTAGCGCAGGGCACGGGTGCGTCCGGCCACTCGGTGGCCGTCAGGGGATGCGCGTCACGCGCTCATGAGCTCGGGCGCCTCGGCGTCGATGCGGACGGCGACGCACACGTGCGACTCCTCCCACGCCATCGCGAAGAAGACGCTCGTCTCGATGGGGCCGGTCTCGCCGCACTCGAGGCAGCGCGGCTCGAACGCGCGGATCTCCATGATGTCGATGTCAGCCATGCAGCAATCGTGCGCCCGGCGTCCGACATCCGGGCGGAGGCGCGCGCGGCTCGGGCTAGACTGTGCGAGGCCGTTCTCGGGCCGGATCGCACCCGTTCCCCTCCCGGCAGCCGGCTGCGAGAAGACCCGGATACGGGGCGTAGCTCAGCTTGGCTAGAGTGCCCGCTTTGGGAGCGGGAGGTCGCAGGTTCAAATCCTGTCGCCCCGACCACCGACATCTCCGACCATCGACATCCCCGCTCACCGGCAGCCGAGTCGCTGGGACCTTTGTCACCGCCTCGAGCGCAGCGCCGGGTGAAGGTCGTAATGCGACGGGTAGTCCGCGTGACCTCGTCCGCCTCGACCGTCACGCGGCAGTCGCAGGAGTCGCCATGAAAGCCGCCGTCGTCACGTCGTTCACCGAGCCGCTCGAGGTCCACGAGCTCGGCATCCCCGAGCCCGGTCCCGGGCAGGCGCTCGTGCGCCTCGAGACGTGCGGGATGTGCCACACCGACATCCACGCCGCGCACGGCGACTGGCCCGTCAAGCCCGAACCGCCGTTCGTGCCGGGCCACGAGGGCATCGGGATCATCGAGAAGCTCGGGCCCGGTGTGACCGACCGCACCGTCGGTGAGCGGGTCGCCATCCCGTGGCTCGGCTACGCGTGCGGCGAGTGCCGCTACTGCATCGACGGGCGCGAGACGCTGTGCGAGAAGCAGCAGAACAGCGGCTACTCCGTCGACGGCGCGTAGGCCGAGTACGCGGTGGTCGCGGCGCGGTTCGCCGTGCCCGTGCCCGAAGGGATCTCCGCCGTGGATGCCGCGCCCCTCACGTGCGCGGGCGTCACGACCTACAAGGCGCTCAAGGTGGCCCACATCGTGCCGACCGAACGCGTCGCCGTGTTCGGCATCGGCGGCCTCGGGCACCTCGCCGTGCAGTACGGGCGGATCATGGGCGGGTCGGTCATCGCCGTCGACATCGAGGACGCGAAGCTCGACCTCGCGCGCGAGCTCGGCGCCGAGCACGTCGTGAACGCGGCCAAGGTCGACCCGGTCGCGGCGATCCAGGAGCTCGGCGGGGCCGACGTGGCGCTCGTGCTCGCCGCCTCACCGCGGGTCTTCGAGCAGGCGTTCGACTCGCTCGCGCGGGGCGGACGGCTCGTCTGCGTGGCCCTGCCCGCCGACCAGCAGATGACGGTCTCGATCTTCGACACCGTCATCAAGGGCCTCTCGATCATCGGATCGATCGTCGGCACCCGCCAGGACCGGAGGTGTTCGCCCTGCACGCCGCCGGGCGCACGCGGATCATCGCCGAGTCGCGCACGCTCGAGCAGGTCAACGAGGCGATCGACGAGGTGCTGTCCGGTCAGGTGCTCGCGCGCCTCGTGTTCGAGTACTGAGCCGCTCGAGCCTCAGGCGCACGGGCCCCGCCCGCGCTCGCGGGGCGAGGCGCGTCGATTCCGATAGACTCGATGATCGGCCGTCGCCGCAGTCCCTGCTCACGCAATAGACCCAAGGCATTCCGGGGCTGCCGGGGTCACCCGGTGATGGCTCGGTGGCTTCGGGAGGTCGCAGGAATCGCATCCTGTCGCCCCGACGGAACATCCGCGAACACACCCAGGAGAACATCCCATGGTCTCAACGACCGTCGAGAAGCTCTCGCCCACGCGCGCGAAGCTCACCATCACCGTGACGCCCGAGGAGCTCAAGCCCTCGATCGACCACGCCTACTCGCACATCGCCGAGCAGGTCAACATCCCCGGCTTCCGCAAGGGCAAGGTGCCGCCGCCCATCATCGACCAGCGCATCGGCCGCGCCGAGGTGCTCAACCACGCCGTCTCCGAGGGACTCGAGCGCTTCTACCGCGAGGCCGCGGCGGAGGAGAAGGTGCGCCCCCTCGGCCGCCCCGAGGCCGACGTCACGACGTGGCCGAGCGAGAAGGACTTCTCCGGCGACCTCGTGTTCACCGTCGAGGTCGACGTGCGCCCCGAGTTCGAGGTGCCGGCGTACGACGGCCTCAAGGTCGAGGTCGAGTCGGCCAAGGTCGGCCCGGATGAGGTCGAGGCCGAGCTCGAGAACCTCCGCAGCCGCTTCGGCACGCTCGTGACCGTCGACCGCCCGGCGAAGAAGGGCGACTTCGCCCAGCTCGACCTCGTGGCCACGATCGGCGGCGAGGAGATCGACACCGCCTCCAACATCTCCTACGAGATCGGCTCGGGCGAGCTCATCGAGGGCATCGACGAGGCGCTCGACACCCTCACGGCCGGCGAGTCGACGACCTTCGAGTCGGAGCTCGTGGGCGGCGACCACCAGGGCGAGA
>JAEYZI010000098.1 GCA_023428065.1 Actinomycetes bacterium
CCATCGACGGCCGCCCCCGCGGTGTGCTGTCGAACTACGGCATCTCGCGTGTGCGCTTCCGCGACATGGCGCACCGTGGCGAGCTGCCCGGCGTGACCAAGTCGAGCTGGTAAGCACCGCATCACACGTCCGAGGGGGCGTCGGCATCGCGCCGGCGCCCCCTCGTCGTGTTCCGGGGGCGCGGCGGCCGACCGGCGCCCCGCAACCCTCAACCACCACCTGAGGTCGAGTTGCCGAAACGGGCCGAAAACCCCGGAAATGTCGGGGATCGCTGGTAGTTTCAAGCACGGTTCAGGGGTAGACGCCTCCGGGCCGACCCCTCGCGGCGACCTCCCGGAAGCCGCACCGAAATCGAGAAAACCGTCCGAGGAGGACACATGGCTGACACCCTCAACAAGAGCGACCTCGTCGCCGCGATCGCGGCCGAGACCGGCGAGAGCCAGGCGGCTGTCAACAAGGTCGTCGACGCGTTCTTCTCCGTCGTCGCCAAGCAGGTCGGCGGCGGCACGAAGGTCAGCATCCCGGGCTGGCTCTCCTTCGAGAAGACCCACCGCGCGGCGCGCGCGGGCCGCAACCCCGCCACGGGCGAGACCATCCAGATCGCGGCGTCCAACGGCGTCAAGGTCTCGGCGGGCAGCAAGCTCAAGGCCGCCGTCAAGTAACGACGCGCAGGCCCCGAAGGGGCGCCGACCATCGACGGTCGGCGCCCCTTCGGTGTGTCCGGGCCCGGTACGAAGCCATCAGGCGGCGCGCCTAGGCTGGATGCGTGCGGCGCCTCACGTGGGTCACCGGACCCGCCCTCCTCCTGCTCGCCGCCCTCGCGGCGGTGCTCGTCGCGCTTGCCGTCGGCGGGGGAGCGGCCCCCCTCCCGCTCGTCGATCCCGGCGCCGTGGTGCGCTACGGGATCCCGATCGCGACCGTGTTCGTCGATCTCGGCGCCGCCGCCACGATCGGCGGGCTCGTGCTGGCCTGCTTCGCCCTCACGCCCGGCGAGAAGGCCTACGACCTCGCCGTCGACGTGGCCGCCGCGGGCGCGGCCGTCTGGACGGTCGCATCGGGCGCCATGGCGTTCCTGCTCTTCCAGAGCCTGCACATCTCCGCCCCCACCCTCGACGACGCCTACGGGCAGCAGCTCGGCACCTTCCTCACCGACGTGCCCGCGGGGCGCGCCTGGCTCACCGTCACGCTCGTCGCGGCCGCGGCGACCGCCGTGTGCTTCGCCGTGCGCAACGTCACGGCGCTCGCCCTGACGGCCGCGGGCGCCGGCATCGGCCTGCTGCCCATCGCCCAGCAGGGCCACTCGGGCGCCACCGCCGATCACGACCTCGCCGTGAGCGCCATCTGGCTCCACATGCTGCTCGTGTGCGTGTGGGTCGGCGGGTTGCTCGCCCTCGTCGTCGCCCGTCGTGTGCTCGAGCCCGAGCGCCTGCGCGTCGTGCTCGGCCGCTACTCGACGCTCGCCCTCGTGGCCTTCATCGTCGTCGCGATCTCCGGCTACGCGTCCGCGGCGATCCGCGTCGGGGCGCTCGCCGCCCTCGCGAGCCCGTACGGGCTCATCGTGCTCGGGAAGGTCGGAGCGCTCCTGCTGCTCGGCGCACTCGGCGCCGTCCAGCGGCGCTGGGTCATCGCGCGGATGGCGCGCAGCGCATCCGCCTGGTGGTTCCGGGCGCTCGTGCTCGGCGAGCTCGCGTTCATGGGGCTCGCGACGGGGCTCGCGGCGGGCCTCGCCCGCACCGCGCCGCCCGTCGAGGAGATCCCGGCGGACGAGCTCGTCGGCACGACCCCCGCGCAGTACCTCACGGGGCGCGAGCTGCCGCCCGAGCTCACCGGCATCCGCTACCTGACCGAGTGGCGGCTCGAACTCGTGTGGGCGCTCGTCGTGGCGTTCGGCGTCTTCTTCTACCTCGCGGGCGTGTGGCGGCTGCACCGCCGAGGCGACCGCTGGCCCTGGTACCGCACGGCGATGTGGATCGTCGGCTTCGCGGCGCTCGCCTGGGTGACCAACGGGGCGCCCGGCGTCTACGAGCAGTTCCTCTTCTCGGCGCACATGCTCGGGCACATGATCCTCACGATGGCGATCCCGATCCTGCTCGTGCTCGCGGCGCCCGTCACGCTCGCCGCCCGCGCCATCCGCCGCCGCGACGACGGCTCCCGCGGGCCGCGCGAGTGGATCCTGTGGGCCGTACAATCGCCCGCCGCGGCGGTGCTCACGAACCCCTTCGTCGCCGCGGCGCTCTTCGCCGTGTCGCTCTGGGTCTTCTACTACACGGCGATCTTCCGCTGGGCGGTGTCCGACCACATCGGCCACCTGTGGATGGTGACCCACTTCCTCATCACGGGCTACCTCTTCGCGCTCGTGCTCGTCGGGGTCGACCCGGTGCGAAAGCGACCGCCCTACGCGCTGAGGCTCCTGCTGCTGCTCGCGACGATGGCCTTCCACGCCTTCTTCGGGCTCGCGATCATGTCCGACCAGGGGCTCATGCTCGCCGACTGGTTCGGCGCGATGGGACGCACCTGGGGCCTGCCGCCGCTCGAGGACCAGCGCTGGGGCGGCGGGATCGCGTGGTCGGTGGGCGAGATCCCGACCGTCATCCTCGCGATCGTCGTCGCCGTGCAGTGGTCGCGCAGCGACGACCGCGAGGCGAAGCGCCGCGACCGCGCGGCCGACCGCGACGGCGAGGCCGAGCTCGCGGCCTACAACGAGATGCTCGCGCGCCGCTCGCGCGGCTGACGCCGCACCGCGCCCGGCGCGATCAGGGGGCGATGGGCGAGAGCGCGACGCTCGAGCCCTCGAAGGCGATGTCGTAGCCTGCCGTGAAGGGCACGTCCTCCTCGAGGGTCGAGACCGTGCCGTCGAAGAGCGATTGCACCTCGACTTGCAGCCGGGCGACGCCCTCGACCGCGGGCACGGTCCACACGCCGACGCGATCCCCGGGGGCGACCTCGGCATCCGCGAGCTCGGTGATCGTCCACCGCGGCTCCGAGGCGACCCGGTTCGCGATCGCGAAGCCGAACGGGCAGCCCGTGGGGAAGAGGACGCGCTGCTCGGCGCACGCGTCGAGTTCGCTCTCGACGGCGGCGCGCACCGCCGCGACGAAGGCGGCGTTCGGACGGATGTCGAGGCGCACGCCCCGATCGGCCCCCGTCGTCACGACCTCGACCGGCTCGGCCGTGAGGAACGCCGACTCGTGGCCGAAGACATAGCGCGCGGGGGTGATGGCCGCGAAGACCACGGGCCCGCCGTCGGCAGCGGCGAGGGGGAGCTCGCCCGCGCGGAAGCGGGCATCGCCCGTCGTCGTCACCTCGAGGGCGGTCACGGGCGAGACCGCGAAACCCCAGCGCGGGAAGAGGCCGAACCGCGTGCCGCGCTGCTCGACCTCGAATACGAGCTCCTCGCGCGTGCCGCCGTCGTCGATCCCGACCCGCACGTGATGCACACCCTCGCGCAGCTCGTCGGCGAGCACCTCGGTGTCGAGCCCCGAGTAGGCGCGCGCGTCGAGCAGGCGCGGGTCGAGTCCCTGCGTGTCCACGCCGGGCAGGGCGAGCACCTCGTCGACGTGACCCGCGGCGACGGCTGCGAGGTAGCCGCGCACGAAGGCCGACGCCGAGAAGACCGTCGCGTTCGCCGCGAGCACCCCGCCCGCGAGGGCCGCCGCGACGATCAGCGCCGCTCCCACCCGGGCGAGCACGATGCGCATCCCCACATTCTGCCGTGCCCGCGCATCGGCGCGACCGCGGCTCGGTTAGCCTGCTGGGATGCCCCGCAGCGATCTGGCCCCCGAGCAGCGGGCCGTGTTCGAGGCTATCGAGACCACGCGCGACCACGTCTTCGTGACGGGGCGCGCGGGCACCGGCAAGTCGACGCTCCTCGAGTACCTCGCCTGGAACACCTCGAAGCAGCTCGTGATCTGCGCCCCCACGGGGGTCGCGGCGCTCAACGTGGGCGGGCAGACCATCCACTCGCTCTTCCGCCTGCCGATCGGCGTCATCGCCGACCACGAGATCGAGCAGTCGGCCGAGCTCAAGAAGCTGCTCAACACGATCGAGACGCTCGTCGTCGACGAGGTGTCGATGGTCAACGCCGACCTCCTCGACGCGATGGACCGCAGCCTGCGCCAGGCGCGACAGAAGCCCCACGAGCCGTTCGGCGGCGTGCAGCTCGTGCTCTTCGGCGACCCGTTCCAGCTCGCGCCTGTGCCGGGCGACGGCGACGAGCGCGCGTACTTCGCCGACCGCTACCGCTCGATGTGGTTCTTCGACGCGCGCGTGTGGGAGGAGGCCGACCTCACGATCTACGAGCTCGGCACCATCCATCGTCAGCACGAGCTCGAGTTCAAGCAGTTGCTCAACGCCGTGCGCTACGGCATGGTGACCGCGGAGATGGCGGGGCGGCTCAACTCCGTCGGCGCGCGTCCTGCGCCCGAGGACGGCACGATCACGCTCGCGACCACCAACCACACGGTCACGCGCATCAACCAGTCGGCGCTCGCGCGCCTGCCCGGTCGCGCGCTCACGGCCGTCGCGGATGTCAACGGCGACTTCGGGGGCCGCGCGTTCCCGGCCGACGAGCGGCTCGAGCTCAAGGTGGGCGCGCAGGTCATGTTCCTGCGCAACGACGCGGGCGGCGAGGGTCGCTGGGTCAACGGCACGATCGGCGAGGTCGTGAGGATCGCCGACGACGTGACGGTCGACATCGACGGCGAGCGGCACACCGTCGCCCCGGTCACCTGGGAGCGCTACAAGTACAGCTACTCGCCCGTCACCAAGCAGCTCACGAAGGACGTCGTCGCCGAGTTCACGCAGTTCCCGCTGCGGCTCGCCTGGGCCGTCACGATCCACAAGTCGCAGGGCAAGAGCTACGACCGGGCCGTCGTCGACCTGGGGCAGCGCAGCTTCGCGCCCGGCCAGACGTACGTCGCGCTCAGCCGCCTGACCGCGCTCGACGGGCTCTACCTGACGCGGCCGCTTCGTCCGTCCGACATCATCGTCGACGACGACGTGCGCCGCTTCATGGAGCGGGCGAAGCCCATCCCCGGCATCCGCGCGTGAGGGTTGTGCGCGTCAGGCGGCGGCCTTGGCGCGCGAGAGGTCCTCGAAGAGCTCGGTGTTGAAGCGGTAGGCGAGCAGCACCTCGTCGATCACGCGGTCGCGCTCGGCCTCGTCCCAGGCGACGCGGTCGAGTTCGTCGCGGTAGGTCTGCTTGAACTCCTGCGGGTCGGCGATCTCGTCGAAGAGGTAGAAGCCGATGCCGTTGGTGTCGAAGCCGAAGCGGCGCTGCATGACCCGGCCGATGAACTGGCCGCCCGACAGGTCGCCGAGGTAGCGCGTGTAGTGGTGGGCGACGAAGCCGCCCGCCCAGCGCTCCTCGGTGACGCGGCGGATGCGGTCGACGTAGGCGACGGTCGTGGGGAGGGGTGCGATCTTCTCGCGCCAGTCGGCGCCGAGCAGGAAGGCGAGGTCGGCCTCGAGGGCGGGCATGCGGGTGAGGCGCGGGGTCGCGAACTGCGCGACGATCGGGTCGTCGGCGAACACCTGCTCGGCGTTCTCGAGCGCCTCGTAGATGAAGTAGTGCTGCACGACGAGCGCGATGTAGTCGTCCCGGGTGCCGTCGCCCTTCATGAGGTCGGTCATGAAGCCCGCACCCTCGCTCTCGGAGTGGCCGGTCCACGTGCGCTCGCGGAGGGCCTGGGAGAAGGGCAGAACGGACACCAGGGAGACTCCTTAGCTTAGGTTGTCCTTAGCTTATGCCTGGCTGAAGGTGGGCGCTAGTCGGTTCCCCCGGCGACGCCGGGTCGAGCCGCGCCCAGCCCGACCGCGAGCAGCGCGGACGATCCGGCGAAGTGCAGCACGTTGGCCACCCCGTTGAGGGCGAGCACGTTCGCCGGGGTGCCGACCGCGAACAGGCCGAAGAGACCGAGCAGGAGCAGGAACGTGCCCACCCCCACGTTGACCGGTCGCGCGAGGCGCTCGCCGCGGACGGCCCCCACGGTGAGCACCCCCGCGGTCGCGAGGTGCACGAGGGCGAGGGCGACATTGGTGGCGAGGAGGCCCGCCACGAGCACGCCGATCGCCTGATCCGCCGACGGATCGAGTGCGAGCACGAGACCCCAGACCCCCGCCCCCGCGAACACGACGGCGCCCGCCGCGCTCGCGATCCGGTTCGGGGTCACGGGGAGATCAGGCGTGGGGGCGCGGCTCGACGCCGAGCTTGCCGCAGGCGGCGTCGTAGAGGCTCACGATCTCGCGTCGGATCTCGGGACGCTCGGCGAGCTCGCGCGACCACGGCAGGTGCAGGTCCGCCTCCTCGCCCGCGACGGAGTAGCGCCACGTGCCTCCGCGGTGGTCGAGGTCGATCATCCGGGCGGACTCGGGATCGCGCCCCGCGAACGCGCGCACGATGAGGAGGTTGTCGTCGAGGTGATCGTCATTCATGTGGGCGAGAACCGCCGCGACGACCTCGGGAGAGAAAACGGTCACGAGCCCACGCTAAACCACCCATCGTCGCGCGAGGAGTGATGGGATGGAGGGGTGAGCGAGGGACCGGAGCCACGGCCCGGCACGAGCCGCCGCGACTTCCTCCGGGTGGGCGGCGCCGCCGCCGCGGGCGTCGTCGCGGGTGCCGCGGCGGGGGCGGCGATCGGGCACGCGGTGGGGGCGCGGGAGGCGCTCCCGAGACCCGACGTGGAGACGGAGCCCGGATTCGCGCATCTCGTGGTGCTCATGGGCGAGAACCGCTCCTTCGACAACCTGCTCGGCTACCTCTACGACGCGGACACGATCCCCACGGGCGCCGAGTTCGCGGGGCTCGCCTTCGGCGACTACGCGAACCTCGCCCCCGACGGCACGCGCGTGCCGGTGCACCCCTACACGGGCACGACGGACGAGATCATGCGCTCGCCGGAACCCGATCCCGGCGAGCCGTACGAGCACGTCAACACCCAGTTCTTCGGCGTGGTGAAGCCGCCGTACAACACCCCGGACGACGACAGCCACCCCACGATGGACGGCTTCATCACCGACTACGCCATCAACTGGACGGAGGTGAAGGGCGCCAAGAACACGCCGACGACCGACGACCTCCGCCAGATCATGGGCTCGTTCACGCCCGAGATGCTGCCCGTGCTCTCGACGCTCGCGCGCGGCTTCGCGGTGTACGACAACTGGTTCGCCGCCGTGCCGAGCCAGACCTTCTGCAACCGCTCGTTCTTCCACGCCTCGACCTCGCACGGCTTCGTCACCAACATGGAGGGGGGCGGATACGGCAAGTGGCTCGATGCGCCCGCGGCGCCCACGGTGTTCAACCGGCTCGAGGAGGCCGGGGTCGACTGGCGGATCTACTTCGACGAACTGCAGCTCGTCTCGATGACCGGCGTGCTGCACGCGCCCGCGCTCGAGAAGTACTGGAAGACCGAGCACTTCGCGACGATGACCCAGTTCTACGACGACGTCGCGAACGGGCGCCTCGCCCCGTACTCGTTCATCGAGCCGCGCATGATCTACGACCACAACGACTTCCACCCGGCGTTCGGGGAGCTGCGCGAGAGCGACGTCGACGGCACCGAGGTGGTCGACTCCGCGATCTCGGACGTGCGGGCGGGCGAGCTCCTCGTGCACAACATCTACTCGGCGATCCGGCAGAGCTCCACAGCCGACGGCTCCAACGCCTACAACACCATGTTCCTCATCACCTTCGACGAGCACGGCGGCACCTACGACCACGTGCCGCCGCCCGCGGAGGCCTCCGGCGAGGGCGAGGGCGAGATGGGCTTCCGCTTCAACCGGCTCGGCGGGCGCATCCCCGCGATCGCCGTCTCGGCCTGGACGGCCGAGGGCAGCATCCTGCACGACCGGATGCACCACGGCTCGGTCGTGGCGACGATCAACCGGCTGCACGGCCTCGAGCCGCTCGGGCTGCGCGACGAGGAGGCGACGCCCGTGTTCAACGCGGTGAACCTGAGCACACCGCGCGACCCCTCGACGTGGCCCACGACGACCCCGCAGTACCTCCCGCCGAACCCCGAGGCGGAGCCGCCGCATCCGGGCAACGAGCACAAGGACAAGCCGCTCAGCCCGCCCGCGCGGGGGCTGCTGGGGCTGCTGCTGGCGAAGTACGGCAACCCGGATAACATCGACCCGCAGACCTACGGCGACGCCTACGAGGTGCTCACGAAGTACGGGGAGGGTCTCTTCGGCATCGACGACGCGACCTCGAGTCCGTCGCCGACCCCGTGACCTGAGGAGACCCGTGTCCTTCGACGTCGACGCGTTCCGCCGGCGGTTCCCCGCCCTGCAGACGGGCGTCGCCCACTTCGACGGCCCGGGCGGCACGCAGACCCCGGTCGAGGTGGGCGAGGCCGTGGCCCGCACCCTCACGGGTCCGCTCTCGAATCGCGGCACGGCGACGGCGTCCGAGCGCAACGCCACGGATGCCGTGCTCGCGATGCGCGCGGCCGTCGGCGAGCTGCTCGGCGTGCCCGCGGAGGGCGTCGTCTACGGGCGCAGCGCGACGCAGCTCGCCTACGACTTCTCGCGCCACCTGTCGCGCGAGTGGGGCCCGGGCGACGAGGTGGTCGTGACGCGACTCGACCACGACTCGAACGTGCGGCCGTGGGTGCAGGCCGCGGAGCGCGCGGGCGCGACCGTGCGTTGGATCTCGCTCGATCCCGCGACGGGCGAGCTGCTGCTCGACGACCTCGCCGAGGTGCTCTCGGAGCGCACGCGCATCGTCGCCCTCACGGCGGCGTCGAACCTCATCGGCACGATGCCCCCCGTGCGGGCGATCGCGGATGCCGCACACGCCGTGGGTGCGCTCGTCTACGTCGACGCCGTGCACTACGCCGCGCACGAGCTCGTGGACCGCGCGGAGCTCGGTGCGGACTTCGTCGTCTGCTCGCCCTACAAGCTGCTCGGCCCGCACTGCGCCGTGCTCGGCGCCCAGCCCGAGCTGCTCGAGACCATCCGGCCCGACAAGCTGCTGCCCTCCACGAACGTCGTGCCCGAGAGGTTCGAGTTCGGCACGCTGCCCTACGAGACGATGGCGGGCGTGACGGCGGCGGTCGACGTGCTCGCGGGGCTCGCGCCCGGCGATGCGACGACCCGCAGGGGCGCGCTCGCGGCATCCTTCCGCGCCCTGCACGCGCACGAGTCGGCGCTGCTCGCGCGGCTCGAGGACGGGCTCGCCGCGTTCGGGTCCGACGTCGTCGTGTGGTCGCGGGCGGCGCGGCGCACGCCGACCCTGCTCCTCACCATCCCGGGGCGCTCGGCGGTCGAGGCATCCGCGTTCCTCGCGGAGCGGGACGTGCACGCGCCCGCCGGCAACTTCTATGCGCTCGAGGCGTCGCGCGCGCTCGGGCTCGGCGACGCGGGCGGATTGCGCGCGGGACTCGCGCCCTACACGACCGTCGACGAGGTGGATCGGCTGCTCGAGGGGCTCGGCGAGTTCCTCCAGGGGCGGCTGGGCTCGTGAGTCTCCCCACGGCCGACACCCGCGTGAGCTATCCCACCGGCGACACCGTGTCGACGGGCACGGTGCTCCACGTCGAGCCGCTCGCCGACGGGCGCACGGCCGTCGTGGTCGACGCGACCGCCTTCCATCCGGTCGACACCGTGTGGCCGGACCAGCCGGCCGACCGCGGGCGGATGAGCTGGCCGGGGGGCGAGGCAGCGATCGTCGACGGCGTCACGGGCGGCATCCACGAGGGGCGGATGCTGCTCGGCGCCGAGCTGCCGGTACGCATGGGAACGCCGGAATGGGTCTTCGTCGTGGGGCACGTCGTCGAGGGCGAGGCGCCGCCGCTCGGCGAGACCGTCGAGGTGATCGTCGACGAGGGTCACCGCCACGCGCTGTCCGCGGGCCACACCGCATGCCACCTCGCCTCGCTCGCGCTCGACGCGGCGCTCGCCGAGGCGTGGTCGAAGCCCGTGCCCGCCGATGCGCTCGGCGCCCCCGGTTTCGACGCCGCGGCCATCCAGAGCTCGCGCATCGAGGAGTTCGGCTCTCTCGACGTCTACCGCATCGGCAAGTCGCTGCGGAAGAAGGGCTTCGACGCATCGGCGCTCGATGACCTCGACGCGGTCGCCGCGCGGGCGAACGCGGCGCTCGCCGAGTGGGTCGCCTCCGGCGCGCCCGTGCGCATCGAGCGCGACGACGACGCCTTCTCGGCCCGCCGCGCCTGGGTATGCGCGCTGCCCGGGCAGGAGGCGCGCATCCCGTGCGGCGGCACCCACCTCGCGAGCCTCGCGGAGGTCGACGCGATCACGGTCGCGCTCGAGGCCGCCGAGGTCGAGGGCGGCCGCGAGCTGCGGATGCGCACCTCGATCGCGCTGCGCAGCTGACGCCGCCCGCGGTTCAGGACCAGGCGGCCCGCACGATCTCGACGGTCCGCTCCGGCGCCTCGAGGGGCGTGAGGTGGCCTCCCGGCGCGACGAGAGAGCGCGCGTCGGGGCCGAGCGCGGCCGCCGCGCGCGCCTGCGCGGGCGTCCAGAGAGGGTCGTCGTCGGTCGTCACGTGGAGCGTCGGGGCCGGGATGCGCTCGAGCAGCGGGCGCAGATCGGGGCGGCCGAGCGAGATGCTCCGGATCGCCGTGAGCAGGCTGCCCCGCCGCGCGCCCCGCAGGCACTCGTGCACGTAGGAGACCGCATCCGGATCGCTCGACCGGGTGGCCGCCGAGAGGAGAGCGGAGGTGACCCCGCTGAGCACGGGCCCGCGGGCGCCGATCAGCCGGTAGGCGCGCACCAGGAGACGCACGCGGGGGAGCTCCTCCGGGCCGAGCGCCTGCACGGGCGCGTTGAAGGAGGTGAGGGTGCGCACTCGCTCGGGTCGCCCCGCCGCGAACGCGATGCCGACGTGCCCGCCCCACGCGCAGCCGAGCCAGTCGACCGGTTCCGCGATGCCGAGGGCGTCGAGCACCGCGGCGGCCGCATCGGCGCAGTCGTCGAGCGTGTAGTCGCGGCGGGGTGCTTCGCTCTCGCCGTGACCCGGCCCCGTGATGCGCACCAGCCGTCGCTCGCGCGCGAGCTCGGGGGCCACCCGATCCCACGAGCGGTCGTCGACGTAGAGGCTGTGCCACAGCACGGCGGTCGCGGGCCCCTCGCCCTGCACCTGCACGCGGAGACGGCCGAGGGCGGTCGGGATCAGCTCGGGCATGCGCACATCATGGCGTGCGCGCGGCCTCAGCGCGAGAGGCCGAGCACCTCGATCGCGTTGTCGTCGAGCGTGACCGTGCCCGCGGCGAGGTGGGCCTCGCGGAGGCGGCGGCTCTGCTCGCCGGGGAGCCGGCCCCCGGCATCCGCGATCTCGGCGAGGAGCGCCTCGACGGCGGCCTCGCCCGCTGCGGCGTCGCCGAGCAGCCGCGGGTCGAAGGCGAGGTAGAGCGCGCCGAAGTCGTCGGGCTCGTGCAGCACGTCACCGCGCTTGACGGCGCCGGCGCGGCCCGTGACGTAGCCCGAGACGATGAGCTCGATCATGAGCGCGAGACCGAATCCGCGGTGACCGCCGAACGGCAGCACGCGCCCCCGGCCCTGCGCGTCGAGCGTCGCGTCGGGGTCGGAGGTGGGGCGGCCCTCGGTGTCGAGCGCGACGCCCTCGGGCAGCGGCTCGCCGAGCGCGCGCAGGCGCATCACGTTGTTGAAGGCGATCGCGGAGGTCGCCATGTCGAGCACGAGCGGCTCGCCCGCTCGGCGCGGCACCGCGACGGCGAGCGGGTTGGTGCCGAGGTTGGGCGACGAGGTGCCGGGTGCGACGACCACGACGGGGGTGCTGTTGAGCGCGATGCCCACGAGGCCGCGTCGCGCGATCCGCTCGACGAGGTAGCCGAGGGCGCCGCTCACGCCGGCGCGGCGCACACCCACCATCGCGATGCCGACGGCCGCGGCCTTGTCGGCGACGAGGTCGACGGCCGTGCGGTGCACGAACGGCGAGAGGTGGTAACCCCCGTCGACGGTCGCGGATGCCGGGGTGTCGTTCTCGACCGTGAGCTCGGCGCGGCGCTCGGCTCCCTGCGCGTACTCGCGCGCGATGTTGCGCACGAGGCGCGCCCCGTGCGAGCGGTGCTCCCGCAGCTCCGAGTCGAGGCACATCTCCGCGGCCGCGGCCGCCTCCTCCTCAGGCGCGCCGAGCGCGAGGAACGCGTCCAGCAGGGTGCGGTGAAGTTCGTCGATCGAGATGTCCACGTCGTCCTCTCGGGTGTCGGCTCGCGGGCGCGTCAGTCGTCGGTCGGGAGGTCGACGAACCCGGCGGCGAGCATGACGCGGAGCGACTGGTTGTAGTGCTCGGTCAGCAGCTCGGTCGCGCGGTCGGCGTCGCGGTCGAGCGTCGCCTCGAGGATGAGCACGTGCTCGTGCGGCACGTCGCGCTTGAGGGCGGCGGGCGTCGGCGCGGCCCAACGGCGGTAGAGCTCCGTCGAGTCGAAGAGGGTGCGCGAGAGGTCGAGGAGCAGCGAGACGCCCGAGCCGGCCACGAGCGCGGCGTGGAACTCGCGGTGCGCGGCCGACCACTCGTCGCGGATGTGCAGGGGGTCGTCGTCGGACCGGCGCTCCGTCCGCGCGAGCGTGTGGTGCTTGGCCATGAGGTCCGACTCCCAGTCGAGCGTGCCCCGCTCGATCGCGAGCCGGAGGGCGAGCGTGTCGTTGTGGATGCGGACCATCGTGAGGTCCTCGAGGTCGGTCGTCGTGAGGGCCGGCACGGAGAACCCCTTGGCGGGAGTCGTGACGGCGAGCCGCTCCGCCGCGAGCCGCACGAGCACCTCGCGGATGACCGTCGTGCTCGTGCCGTAGATCTTCGAGAGCTCCGCGGGACGCAGGCTCGAGCCCGGCAGCCACCGCCCGTACATGATGTCGTGGCTGATGAGGTCGTAGACGTGAGACGCCAGCGTCTTCGAGTCTCCTTGGCGAGCCATGGCGAAAGCATAGTGGAAACGAGAATGCATTCTCGTTTGACAAATGCATCGACGTGTTCTTAGAGTCGCCCAAGACCCGGCTGCGGCACCCTCGCGCCGACCCGACCCACGAAGAGGTGTGTATGACGACGGAGAAGGCGCCGCTGCGCTCCCGGTTCAGGCTCGTGAGCCTGTTCATCGTCCTCCTCGGAGCCGTCTTCCTCTGGATGTCGCTGCAGCTGCCGCTCGGCACACTCCAGGCGCCCGGAGCGGGCATGTGGCCCGTCATCGTCTCCGGGTTCCTCATGCTCGCGGCCGTCTTCGTGCTCTTCACGGAGCGTGACGGCGCCGACTACGAGGGCCTCACCAAGCGCTCCTGGATCTCGCTCCTCGGCTTCGTCTGGATCGGCGTCTTCGTCGTCATGTTCGCGACGATCGGCATGACGCTCGGCGCGCTCATCTTCTCGATCGTGTGGCTCAAGTTCTTCGCCCGCGAGACGTGGAAGTTCACGCTCATCGCCGGCGTGCTGTTCACGGTCGGCTTCGTCGTCGTCTTCCCGGTGCTGCTCGGGGTGCCGACTCCCCACGATCCCGTTCTGTCGCTCCTCACGGGCGGAAGGTTCTGACCATGGACATCAACGGCGTCCTCGAAGGATTCTCGGTCGCGCTCCAACCGATCAACATCCTCTTCGTCTTCATCGGCGTGCTGCTCGGCATGATCGTCGGCGTCCTGCCCGGCCTCGGCCCGGCCCCGACGATCGCGCTCATGCTCCCGCTCACCTACGTGCTGCCGCCCGAGGCCGCGATCGTCATGCTCGCGGGCATCTACTACGGCGCCTACTACGGCGGCACCATCACCTCGGTGCTCATGAAGCTGCCTGGCGAGGCGGCGAGCGTCGTGACCGTCTACGACGGACACCAGATGGCGCTCAAGGGCCGCGCGGGCCCCGCGCTCGGCATCTCGGCGATCGGCTCCTTCATCGGCGGAACGGTCGCGATCATCGGACTGTTCTTCTTCTCGCCCGTCATCGCCGAGTTCGCCGTCAAGCTCGGCCCGCCCGAGTACGCGATGCTCGCGCTCGCCGGCCTCGTCATGGTGACGGTGCTCGGCCAGGCGAAGCCCTCCAAGAACCTCATCATCGCCGCGATCGGCCTGCTCATCGCGACCGTCGGCATCGACATGGTCTCGGGCGTCTCGCGCTTCACGTTCGGCTCGCCGGAGCTGCTGCGCGGTATCGACTTCGTCGCCGTCTCGATGGGCCTCTTCGGTCTCGGCGACGTGCTCTACGACCTCGAGCACGAGGTGCGCGCCGCGCGCGTCCAGGGCAAGATCGGCCGCGTCCTGCCCACCAAGAAGGACATGAAGGACTCGGCCGGCGCCATCACGCGCGGCTCGATCCTCGGCTTCTTCCTCGGCCTCCTACCCGGCGGCGGCGGCGTCGTCTCGTCGCTCGCCTCGTACGCGGTGGAGAAGAAGGTCGCCAAGAACCCCGAGGAGTTCGGCAAGGGCGCCATCCAGGGCGTCGCCGGACCCGAGACGGCCAACAACGCCGGATCGACCTCGTCGTTCCTGCCGCTGCTCTCGCTCGGCATCCCGTCGAACGTCGTGCTCGCGCTCCTCTACGGCGCGCTCCTCATCCAGGGCATCACGCCCGGACCGAGCCTCGTGAACGACCACCCCGGCGTCTTCTGGGGCGTGCTCGCGTCGATGATCCTCGGCAACCTCATGCTGCTCGTGCTGAGCCTGCCCATGGTCGGCATGTTCGTGAACCTCGTGCGCGTGCGGATCGGCGTGCTCGCGACGGTCATCGTGATGATCACGATGGTCGGCGTCTACTCGGTGTCCAACTCGATCTTCGACATGTGGGTCATGCTGGGCTTCGGCGTCATCGGCTACGCCATGCGCAAGACCGGATTCGACCCCGGCCCCCTCGCGCTCGCCCTCGTGCTCGGGCCGCTCCTCGAGAGCTCCTTCAAGCAGAGCCTGCTCATGTCGGGTGGCAGCGTGGGCATCTTCGTGACGCGCCCCGTGTCGCTCATCTTCGTGCTCATCCTCGTCGGCCTCGTCGTGTTCCAGCTCGTCGCGCGCCGTCGCAGCCGCGCGGAGCGCAAGTACTACGCCATCACGCGCGCCGTGCGCCGGGGCTCCGAGATCCCCGACGCCACCGGCAACCTCTCGACCGTGCCCGGCCGCCGCATGCTCCTGCGCTTCGGCCGCCGCACCACCCCGCTTGGCGGCGGACAGCCGGATGCCCCGGCGCCCGCCCTCGAGGACGACGACGCCGGTTCCGGCGACGTCGACAACATCACCCAACCCACGAACACCAAGACACGAGGAGAACAATGAGGTTTTCGAACTTCGGGCGTCCCGCTGCCGCGCTGGCGCTGGCGAGCGCAACCCTGGTCGGGCTCGCAGCATGCTCGAGCACGGCAGCCACCGAGCCGGCGGAGGGCGGCGAGGCCACGGTCGACTTCCCCAAGGGGAACATCACCCTCATCGTGCCCTACGGCGCGGGTGGCCCGACCGACATCTCGGCGCGTGCCCTCGCCGAGGACCTCGAGGCCGAGCTCGGCGTGACGATCGTCGTCGAGAACCGCCCCGGCGCGTCCGGGATCACGGGTCTCAGCGAGGTCGCCACCTCGAAGACCGACGGCTACACGCTCACGTACACGACGGGTGACTCCTTCGTGCAGTCCGAGCTCCGCGACGGCGTCGCGTACTCCTTCGACAGCTTCGCGCCCGTCGCCGGAACGATCAGCCAGCCGTACGTCCTCGTGACCGGTGCCGACGGGGTCGCCGACTTCGACGCGCTCACCGAGAAGAGCGACGCCACCTACGCATCCACCGGCAACGGCGCCCCGACGCACCTCAACATGCTCATGATGTTCGACCAGCTCGGCATCCAGGCGACGCAGGTGCCGTTCAACGGTGCCGCGGAGGCGACGCAGGCGGTCGTCGGCGGTCAGGTCGACGTCGCTCTGCTCGACGCGTCCGTCGCGATGCCGCAGGTCACGGCCGGTGCCCTCAAGGCGATCGCGGTGCTCACGCAGGACGGCGAGGGACTCGACTACCTGCCCGAGACCCCGACCTTCGAGGAGCTCGACATCGACCGCGGCGACATGACGCTCACCGTGTGGGGCGTCGCCGCTCCGGCCGGCACCGACGCGGCGGTCGTGGAGATCCTGCGCGCCGCCGTGCTGAAGGCCGCCGAGGGTGCGAACTTCCAGGAGTTCACCCAGGCGAACTACATGCCGCTGCTGGGCGCCGAGGACGAGGCCAACTGGTACACCGACCTCGCCAAGACCGCGAAGACCTCGAAGGCGGCCCTCGCCAAGTACGGGATCTCGCTCACCTGATGAACAGGCTCACGTCCATCTCGACCGTCGTCACCGGGGCGGGTAAGGGAATCGGTGAGGCGATCGCGCGCCGCTACGCACTCGAGGGTGCGCACGTCACGCTCGCCGACATCGACCTCGCATCGGCGGAAGCCGTGCGCGACGACATCGTCGCCCGCGGAGGCGCCGCGATCGCGGTCGAGATGGATGTGGCCGATCGCGATGCGGTCCGGGCCGGTCTCGCCGAGGCGCGAGACCGGTTCGGACGCATCGACGTCATGGTCAACAACGCCGGCATCTCGATGTCGACGGAGCTGTTCACGACGACCGCCGAGATCTGGATGCGGCACCAGCGCGTCAACGGCCTCGGCACCCTCATCGGGATGCAGGAGGCCGCGCGCCACATGATCGCGCAGGGCGGTGGAGGCCGCATCATAAACCTGACCTCCATCTCCGGCCGCCGCAACAACCTCGACTGGGTCGCCTACGCCGCGAGCAAGGCGACCATCTCCTCCCTCATCGCGAGCGGCGCCCGCGCCCTCGCCCCCCACGGCATCACGGTGAGCGGCATCGCGCCCGGCATCGTCGAGACCCCGCTCTGGTCGGGCGTCTTCGAGGACCCGGATGCCCGCGCCGCCCGTTTCGAGCGCTACGCCGCCGAGATCCCGCTCGGGCGCATCTCCGTCGCCGACGACCTCGCCGGCGCCGCTGTCTTCCTCGCGACCGAGGACGCCGCCTACCTCACCGGCCAGACCGTGACGGTCGACGGAGGGATCACCGCGTGATGCGCGCCGCAGTGCTGACCGCGCCGGGGGTCGTCGAGCTCGTCGACGACTGGCCCGAGCCCGAGTGCGGGCCCGATGACGTCGTCGTGGCCGTCGCCGCGACGGGCATCTGCGGAACCGACCTCGCCTACGTGACCGGTCGGCGCGATATCGTCGAGGGCGGCCTCGTCGTAGGGCACGAGCCCTTCGGCACGATCGTCGCGGTGGGCTCCCGCGTCGACCCCGCGCGCATCGGCGAGCGCGTCGCCGTCGAACCGAACTACCCGTGCGGCGAGTGCCGCCCGTGCACCCGGAACGTGCCCTCGCTGTGCAGCGCGCGACGCAGCCCCGTCGTCACCGAGCAGGGCTTCCTCGCGGAGCGGGTCGCGGTGCCCGCCGACTTCGCGTGGCCGCTGCCCGCGGAGATCGGCGACGAGGACGCCGCGTGCCTCGAACCGCTCGCGGTCGCCATGGGCGCCATCCGTCGCGCCGGCGACCTCGCCGAACGCCCCCGCATCGCGATCACCGGCGCCGGGAGCATCGGACGCATCCTCGCGGACGTGCTCGTGCGCCGCGGCATCGTGCCCGCGATCTCCGACGTCGCCCCGGAGCGCGTCGCGAAGGCCGTCGCGCTCGGCGCGCGCCCGCTCGAAGAGGGCGAGCGCTTCGACCTCGTCTTCGAGTCCTCGGGCGCCGCTCCCGCCGCCGAGGCGGCCGTCGAGCTGCTCGACCCGCTCGGTCTCCTCGTCGTCATCGGCGTCGGCAACGACGCCTTCCCTGTGGGGATGACGACGCTCGTGCGCCGCGGCCTCACGATCGTCGGCTCCATGATCTACGACCACCCGGGAGACTACGCGGAGGTCATCGAGACCGTCGTGCGGGGCGCCGCACGTCCCGGCGCGGTGCTCGGCGAGGCGTTCGACCTCGATCACGCGGCAGAGGCTCTCACGGGTGCCGCCGCGCGCCCCGACAAGACCTGGATCCGGGTGGGGAGCCGCGGCGATGCCTGAGCTCGCGATCGACCACCTCACGGCCCTCGACCTGCCGCCGGCCGCATTTCACCGTGCCGCCGCGCGTGCCGGGTTCTCGAGCGTGAGCCTGCGCACCATCCACATCACGGGCGGCGAGCCCGGATGGGCGGGCGAGCGGCTCGACACGGCGGCCCTCGCGCGCGCGATCGCGGGCAGCGGGGTGCGTGTGCACGCGATCGAGGCGGTCGCGATCACGCCGACCCTCACCTCCGAGCTCGACGCGCTCGTGCCGCTCCTCGAGGAGGGTGCCGAGGTCGGTGCCCGCCTGCTCTACTCCTTCTCCGACGACCCCGACGCCGACCGCTGCGCCGACACGCTCGCGGCGCTCGCCGAGACGGCGGCGCCCTTCGGGCTGCGCACGGTCATCGAGCCGATGCCCTATCGCGCCGTCGCGACGCTCGCCCAGGCGTCCGAGATCGTCGCGCGCGTGCCCGGCGCCGGGCTCATCGTCGACACCCTCCACGCGACGCGCGGCGGGACGACGCCCGCCGAGCTCGCGACGCTCCCCGCCGAGCAGCTCGCCGTGCTGCAACTGTGCGACGCGCCCGCGGAGGCGCCCACGGCGCAGCCGGCCTCCGGGCTGCACCCCCTGCTCAACGAGGCCCGCTTCGAGCGCCGCCTGCCGGGCGCAGGCGAGCTGCCGCTCGCCGACTTCGCGGGGGCCATGCCGTCCGGCTCGCTCGTGACGATCGAGGCACCCGCGCGCGACACGGGAGCGGATGCCGAGCAGCGCCTGCGCGCCGCCCACCGTGCCGCCCTCGCCGCGCTCGGCACCCCGCACCTCGACGGGGGTGCCGCATGACCGGCACGGCGCGGATGCGCGCCCTCGTGACGGGAGCATCCTCCGGGATCGGGCGTGCGATCGCCCTCGAGCTCGCGCGGGAGGGCTACGAGCTCGTGCTCGTCGCCCGGAACGCGGACGCCCTCGCCGACCTCGCGCTCGAGCTCGGCAGCGCGAACGGCGAGCCCGAGATCGTGATCGCCGACCTCGGCGACCCGCGCGGCGTCGCCGCGACGGCGGATCGCCTCCGCGACACGGCCCGACCCGTCGACGTGCTCGTGCACTCCGCGGGGGTCGGACTCCCGCCGGGAGGCTTCCTCGGCAACCCGCTCGCGGCATCCGAGACCGTCAGCCGCATCACGATCGACGCCCTCACGGCCCTCGCCCACGCGGCGCTCCCGGGCATGATCGAGCGCGGCCGCGGCGGCCTCATCACGATCGGGTCGATCGCCGGCTTCCTGCCGGGGACGCCCGCGATCACCTACTCGGCCTCGAAGGCGTGGGCGCAGGCGTTCGGCGAGGGGCTGCATCAGCTCACGCGCGGCACGGGCGTCACGAGCACGGTCGTCGCCCCCGGTTTCGTGCGCAGCGGGTTCCATCGCAGCGCGGGACTCGGGGCGTCGGGCATCCACGGATTCATGTGGTGCACCCCCGAGCAGGTGGCGGCAGCCGCGGTGCGGGGGTTCGCGCGGCGCCGCGCGCTCGTCGTGCCGGGCGCGCAGTGGAAGGCCGTCTACGCGGCATACCGACTCACCCCCCGCTCGTGGAGCCGGGCGGGTTTCGCGAAGTACATGGCATGGACAGGAAGGAGAGCGGCATGACCGGCATCGGACGCCTGCTCGGCCGCCGCGCGGTCGTCACGGGCGCGGGCAGCGGCATCGGCGCCGCGATCGCCCGCGGGTACGCGGCGGAGGGCGCCGAGGTGATCGTGGCGGACCTCGCCGTCGAGGCCGCGGAGGCCGTCGCCTCCGGCATCCGCGAGGCGGGCGGCATCGCCCACGCACACGCCGTCGACGTCGCCGACGAGGCCTCGGTCGAGGCGCTCTTCGAGCGCGCGGACGCGGAGCTCGGCGGGGTCGACGTGCTCGTGAACGCGGCGGGGATCCTCCGCCGTCAGGCGTTCCTCGACGTCGACGAGGAGAGCTGGGACCGCACGATCCGGGTCAACTCGCTCGGACCCCTGCTGTGCACCCAGCAGGCGGCCCGCCGCTTCATCGACCAGGGTGAGGCCACGCGCGGTGCCGGCAAGATCGTCAACATCTGCTCGACCTCCTCGCGTCAGGCGACGGGCGACTTCACCGCCTACGCAGCGAGCAAGGCGGCGCTGCTCTCGCTCACCCAGTCGACCGCGAAGGGCCTCGCCCCCCATGGAATCACCGTCAACGGCATCGGTCCCGGCATCGTCGACACACCGCTCTGGCGCGCCGACGCGCTGACCCTCGCCGACCGCACCCTCTCGGACTACACGGCGAAGATCCCGCTCGGCCGGCTCTCGACGCCCGACGACCTCGTGCCGACCGCGGTGTTCCTCGCGGCCGACGACTCCGACTACATGACCGGCCAGCTCCTCATGGTCGACGGCGGGATGGTGATGATGTGAGCGCGTCGCTCGAGACCGGCCCCGTCCGCGAGGCCGCGGAGGCCCTGTACACCGCGTGGCGCGACGCGCGCCCCGTCGAACCCGTGCGCCAGCTCCTCGGCGCCACGGACGTCGACGCCGCCTATGCCGCGCAGGAGCTCGTGATCTCCCGCCGCGTCGCCGACGGCGCCGTCCGGGTGGGGCGCAAGGTGGGCCTCACGAATCCCGTCGTGCAGCAGCAGCTCGGCGTCGACCAGCCCGACTTCGGAGTGCTCCTCGGCGACATGGACGTCTCGGGCGCGGATGCCGTCGACACGACCGCCCTCATCGCGCCGCGCATCGAGGCGGAGCTCGCCTTCGTGCTGCGCGACGACGTCGACGGGGTCGACCGCGCATCCGTCGTCGCAGCCGTCGACCACGTCGTGGCCGCTCTCGAGATCGTCGACTCGCGCGTGCGCGACTGGTCGATCTCGATCGTCGACACGATCGCCGACAACGCCTCGAGCGCTCTCTACGTGCTCGGCACGACCCGCGTCGCCCTCGACGAGCTCGACCCCGTCGCCGTGACGATGACGCTCGCGCGGGACGGCGAGGTCGTCTCGGCGGGGAACGGCGCCGCATGTCTCGGCGACCCCGTCGCGGCGCTCGTGTGGGTGGCGCAGACCGCCGCGCGGCTCGGTCGTCCGCTGCGCGCGGGAGAGGTCGTGCTGTCCGGCGCGCTCGGCCCCATGGTGCCGTTCGTCGCGGGCAGCGCATACACGGCCGAGGTCAGCGGCCTCGGAACGGTGACGGCGATCGCAGGAGGGGCCGCATGAGCAAGACGAAGGTAGCCATCATCGGGTCGGGCAACATCGGCACCGACCTCATGTTCAAGGTCATGCGCCTGAGCGACACGCTCGAGATGGGCGCGATGGTCGGCATCGATCCCGAGTCCGACGGACTCGCCCGGGCCGCGCGCCTGGGGGTGCCGACGACGCACGAGGGCGTCGGGGGGCTCATCGCCCTGCCCGGCTTCGACGAGATCGGCGTCGTCTTCGACGCGACGAGCGCGGGAGCCCACATCCGCAACGCGGAGCGTCTCGCGCCCTACGGCAAGCAGCTCGTCGACCTGACCCCGGCGGCGGTCGGCCCGTACGTCGTGCCCGCCGTCAACCTCGACGAGCACCTCGACGCGCCGAACGTCAACATGGTCACGTGCGGCGGTCAGGCGACCATCCCGATCGTCGCCGCGATCTCGGATGTCACTCCCGTGCTCTACGCGGAGATCGTCGCCTCGATCGCGTCGAAGTCGGCTGGGCCGGGGACGCGCGCCAACATCGACGAGTTCACCGAGACCACCTCGCGCGCCCTGGAGGCCGTGGGCGGCGCCGCGCGCGGCAAGGCGATCATCGTGCTCAACCCGGCCGAGCCCCCCATGATCATGCGCGACACCGTGCAGGTCGTCGTCGCTCGGCTCGACGACGACGCGCGCGCCGCCGTCACCGCGGCGGTCGAGGCGCGCGTCGGCGAGGTCGCCGGGTACGTGCCCGGCTACCGCCTCAAGCAGCAGGTGCAGTTCAGCGACGAGGGCCCCGTGCTCGACGCGCTCGTGCCCGAGGGGTCGCGCGCGGGTGCCTACACGCGCGTCACCGTCTTCCTCGAGGTCGAAGGGGCGGCGATGTACCTGCCGAGCTACGCCGGGAACCTCGACATCATGACGAGCGCCGCCCTGCGCGCCGCCGAACGTCTCGTCGCGACACGGAAGGAGCAGCTCGCGTGAACCCGAAGGTCTATCTGCAGGACGTCACCCTGCGCGACGGCATGCACGCCATCCGTCACCAGCTCGCGCCCGCGAAGGTCGCCGAGATCGCGCGTGCGCTCGACCGCGCGGGCGTCGACGCGATCGAGGTGACCCACGGCGACGGACTCGCCGGCTCGAGCCTCACCTACGGGCCCGGATCGCACACCGACCTCGAGTGGATCGAGGCGGCCGCCGAGGTCATCGAGAACGCCGTGCTGACGGCGCTCATCCTGCCGGGCATCGGCACGCTCCACGACCTCCGCGCCGCCTACGACGCGGGCGTTCGCTCGGTGCGCGTCGCCACCCACTGCACCGAGGCGGATGTCGCGGCGCAGCACATCTCGACCGCGCGCGAGTGGGGCATGGACGTCTCGGGCTTCCTCATGATGTCGCACCTCACCGACCCGGCCGCCCTCGCGCAACAGGCGAAACTCATGGAGTCGTACGGGGCGAACTGCGTGTACGTGACGGACTCCGCGGGGCGCCTCACGATGGACGGCTACCGGGAGCGCGTGCTCGCCTACCGCGACGTGCTCGACCCGGCCACGCAGATCGGCGTGCACGCCCACCAGAACCTGTCGCTCGCCGTCGCGAACTCGATCGTCGCGGTCGAGGCCGGCGCGTATCGCGTCGACGCCTCGCTCGCGGGCCACGGCGCGGGCGCCGGCAACACGCCCATCGAGCCCTTCGTCGCGGTCGCGCGACTGCAGGGCTGGGACGTCGCCGCCGACCTCTTCGCCCTGCAGGATGCCGCCGACGACCTCGTCCGGCCGTTGCACGACCGTCCCGTCCAGGTCGACCGCGAGACCCTCACGGTCGGCTACGCGGGCGTCTACTCGAGCTTCCTGCGGCACGCGGAGCGCGCCGCCCAGACTCACGGGCTCGACGCCCGCGACATCCTCATCGAGGTCGGCGAGCGCCGCCTCATCGGCGGTCAGGAGGACATGATCACCGACGTCGCCCTCGACCTCGCACGCAGAAAGGCACAGTAATGGCAGACGCTCCCTACACGAGCACCTG
>JAEYZI010000022.1 GCA_023428065.1 Actinomycetes bacterium
TGCGCTGGCCGTTCTTGATCTCGACCACGTCCTCCATCGGGACCTGGACCTCGTAGATGTAGTCCTCCATCGCCATCGACTGGCGACGCGACTCGATGTTCTGCTTCACGCGCTTCTCGAAGCCCGCATAGGAGTGGATGACGTACCACTTGCCCGGCTTCGCGCGCAGCTCGGCGCGGAACTCCTCGTACGGGTCGGCCTCGGGCTCGTCGCCCTCCTCCTCGACGATCTCCTCGTCGACCGTCGCGGCGAACGCGGCGTCGGCCTCCTCCGGGGAGTCGATGTCGAGGGCGTCGTCGACGATCGCGTCGGCCTCGGGGTCGGACGCCGCCTCGAGCGCGTCGAGCGCGCTCGCGAGACCGGCCTCGACATCCGAGTCGTCGTCGACGAGGTGGATGGCGCGCTCCTCGGCGGGCTCGACCGCCTCCTCCTCGTGGGCGAGGACGTCGCCCTCCTGGGCCTCGTCCTCCTCGGAGGACTGCTCGGCTGCGGTCGCGAGATCGATGTCGCGCTCTTCTGAAGTCACGGTGCGTTCTTTCCTTGTGGGGGATGAGCTGCCGGGCGGACGGTCAGCCGCTGAAGGTCTCGTCGCCGAACGCCCACGTCACGAGCCAGCTGAACAGCTGGTCGAGGCCCCACACGAGGCCCATCATGATCAGCACGAACACGAGCACGACGCCCGTGAAGCTGAACAGCTCGCGGCGGGTCGGGGTGACGACCTTCCGGAGTTCGGCGATGACCTGGCGGATGAAGAGGGCGATCCGCGCGAACGGATTGCGCCGCTCGGCGCGCTCGCGCTTGGCGTTCGCGACGACGTCCTCGCTGGGCTCGTCGATCACCTTGCGTGCCACTCTCACTACCCTTTCGGCCGGCGATCCCACGCACTCGCGCGCGGGGGATTCGCAGGGCGGACAGGACTCGAACCTGCAACCTGCGGTTTTGGAGACCGCTGCTCTACCAATTGAGCCACCGCCCTATGTCGCCCGATCCTCGCATCCGACCGCCGATTCCGGGCATGCCGAAGTATGGGGTTCGAGGCAACCTGCACAAGCATACGGCATCCGTCCGGGAGCGCTCGCCGCGCGCCCCTGCCGCCCTCCGGTGACCGGTCGGTTTCCGGCCTCATTGCCTGATCTTGAGGCTGATAACCGACCACTCAGCGGAAGGAGCGGGGGCGGGGCGGCGCGGTCAGCGGGCGGGGAGGGATGCGCGGGCCGCCGCGATGACCGCCTCGGCGAGGGCGTCGAGCGCCGCGGCGCGCAGGTTCCACTGCTGCCAGAAGAGCGGCACCCGCACCCCCGCACCGCCGGGGGCGAGCTCGACGAAGGTGCCGGGGGCGGCATCCGCGAGCTGCGACTCGAGGAGCATGCCCCAGCCGAGCCCGAGCTCGATCGCCTGCAGGAAGTCGCTCGAGCCCGACACGTAGTGGCGCGGCGGGTCGAGACGGCGCCGTGACGCGCTGCGGAGGAACCGCGTCTGCAGCTCGTCGTCGTGGTCGAAGTCGACCACGGGCGCGTGGGCGAGGGATGCCGCATCCGCCCCGTGCGGGAACCACCGTTCCGCGAACGCGCGGCTCGCCGCGGGGTGGTAGCGCAGCACGCCGAGCGGCGTGACGCTGCAACCGGGGACGGGCTCGGACTGCGAGGTGACGGCGGCCATCACCCGCCCGGAGGCGAGGAGGGCGGCCGTGCGGTCCTGATCCTCACGGTGCAGGTCGACGACGATGCGCCGCGCCGTGCACACCTCGGCGATGGCCGGCAGGAACCAGCTCGTGAGCGAGTCCGCGTTGACCGCGAGCGGCACGGACGTGAACCCCTCCCCCGCGCCGTCGAGGCGGAGGGCGGATGCGGCATCCGTCTCGAGCAGCGCGATCTCGCGCGCGAGCCGCACGAGAACCTCTCCCGACTCGGTCGCCCGCACGGGCTTGGTGCGCTCGACGAGCACGCGCCCGAGCTGCTGCTCGAGCGACTTGATGCGCTGGCTCACCGCTGACGGTGTGACGCGCAGCTCGCGGGCGGCCGCGTCGAAGGTGCCCGCGTCGACGACGGCGCGGAGCGTGGCGAGCAGGTCGCGGTCGAGATTCATCTGAACCGATGCTAATGCTTATGCAGAATCCTGAACTGGATTGATGCCGGCGACAGCCGTACGGTCGAACGCGTGACGACATCCGCCGCCCTCGCCGCCGCCGTCGCGGGGTTCGCCCTCGGGCTCTCGCTCATCGTCGCGATCGGGGCGCAGAACGCGTTCGTGCTGCGGCAGGGCATCCGTCGCGAGCACGTGCTCGCGATCGTCGCACTGTGCGCGCTCTCGGACATCGTGCTCATGGTGTTGAGCATCGCCGGCACGGGTGCCGTGCTGAAGGCGTTCCCGTGGATCATGACCGCCGTGCGCATCGGCGGCGCCCTGTTCCTCGGCGTCTACGGTGTGCTCGCGGCGCGACGCGCGCTCTGGCCGAAGGGCGAGGCGCTCGCGGTCGACCGCGCACCGGATGCGGTGGCCCGCCGCCGCTCGCTCGCCGCGGCCGTCGCGACGTGCCTCGCGGTGACGTGGCTCAATCCGCACGTGTACCTCGACATGGCGATCGTCGGCACCCTCGCGAACGGGCACGGCGACGCGCGTTGGCTCTTCGGCGCGGGGATGGGGGCGGCATCCGTCCTGTGGTTCACGTCGCTCGGCTTCGGGGCCCGCGCTCTCGCGCCGGTGTTCGCGCGCCCGCTCGCGTGGCGCATCCTCGACGCGGCGATCGCCCTCGTCATGCTCACGCTCGCGGTGCTCGTGGCCCTCCCGCTGTTCGCCGACTGACGTCTCCCCCGCTGAGTGGTCGGTTCTTCGCCTCAAGCCCGCGGAATGGGGCCAGAAACCGACCGGTCAGCGGAGGGATGGGCGGGCCCGGGCGGCACCACCTCCAGGGCGCCCGGGCCCCGTGCTCACGCGTCGAGGGACGCCGTGAACACGCCCTGCGGGTCGAGTCGCCGCGCCACGGAGGCGAGGCGCTCGATCCGGTCGGGTCGGGCGGAGTCGCGGAGGTCGCGCCAGGTGGCGACGAAGCTCGGCAGGAGGGTGCCTCCGGTCCACGGGGCGAGCGTGTCGGCGAGCGCCTCCATCGACTGCTCGGCGGCCGCCACCGCCTCCGGCACGGGCGCGATCGTGAGGGCGTTGACGACGTACTCCGCGTCGATCTCGGTCGCGAAGCCGTCCCGCAACTGCGGCGCGCCCGACAGGTGCCGCAGTTGAACCTGCACGAAGCGACCGGGGGCGGTCGCGGCCCCGAGGACGGCGTGCAGCGCCGCATCCGGCAGCTCCCGCAGCGGGATGCCCCGCTGGACTGCCGGCGACGGTTCCGTCGGCTCCTCGCAGATCGCGCCGAGCTCGCCCGGCGTTCGCTCTCCGACCGTGTCGTGCACGACGGGACCGACGGCGCGGATGGGCGCGAGCACCCGCTCGAGCTCGTGGAGCCCCGCCGTGGTCACGGCGTCGACGGCGACGAAGGTGCGCCCGCGCAGGGGTTCCGGCAGCTCGGGCAGGGGCGGGAAGTTCAGGATGCTCGCCCAGAGGGTCGTCGCGGGGGCGCACGCGCGCGTCGCGGCCGTCCACGCCGCGAGCACCGCGGGAGCCACCTCGCCCGGCAGCATGATGCGGCCGCCCGCGAGCTCGCCGGCGGGCACGAGGTCGAGCTCGACCGCGGTCACCGCCGCGAAGCGCCCCCCGCCGCCGCGCAACGCCCAGAGGAGCTCGGCATCCGTCGACTCGTCGACCCAGCCGTGGGCGCCGTCGACGGTCACGACCTCGGCGGCGCGGAGCGTCCCCGCGGTCGCACCGAAGGCGCGGCTGAGCCACGAGTAGCCGCCCTGGAGCACGAGGCCGACGACCGACACGACGGGGCTCGACCCGGCGAGGGCCGTGAGTCCCGTGCCCTCGAGCGCGGTCTGCAGCTCGCCCATCGAGACGCCCGCCCCCACGATCGCGGTGCGCGTGTCGACCGAGATCTCGAGGCGACGGAGCGCACCCGTACGCACCAGCAGGGTGCCTGCGAGGCGACCGCTGGCCCCGTGACCCGGCCCGAGCACGGTCACGCGGATGCCGTGGCGCGCCGCGTGGGCGACCGCGGCCTGCACGTCGGCGGCGTCGAGCGCCTCGACGACGGCGAGCGGACGCGCGGCCACGGCGACGTTCCAGGGGAGTGCCGCGAGCGGGAACCCCTCCTCGTCCGCGAGGTGCAGGCGACCTCGGATGGCGGCGCGCAGCTCGTCGGCGGCGGGAAGGAAGGTGGGGTCGACGGACATGGTGATGAATCCCTGAGGTGATGGGTGTGGTGGTGAGAGGAGGGAGGGAAGAAGGAAGCGGCCGCGGGCGAGCGCTCAGCCGGCGACGGCGCGCGCGGCCACGAGCTCGGTGAGCACGGCCTCGAGCCCCGCCACGCCGGGCGACGCGGCGATGTCACGCCCGATCGCGGCGCTCCGCTCGCGGAAGGAGGGCTCCGCGAGCACACGGCGCACGGCGTCGCGCACCTGCCCGGGGGTGGGGCGGTCGGTGCGCAGGTCGATGCCGACGCCGCTCCACGCGACGCGCGCCGTGACCTCCGTCTTGTCTTCCGTGAGTCCGGCCGTCACGAGCGGCACGCCGTGCTCCATGGCGTAGTGCACGCCCCCGTACCCGCCGTTGGTGACCATGACGTCGGTGATCGGGAGCAGCTTGTCGTAGGGCAGGTAGGGCGCGATGCGCACGTTGGCGGGGTAGTCGCGCACCGGCAGCTCGCGTCCCCCCGTGGAGACGACCACGAGCACGTCGTCGCCCGCGAGCCCCTGGATCGCGGGGTCGATGAGCTCGCCGAAGTCGGTGTTGGCGACGGTGCCCTGCGTGACGTGCACGACGGGGCGCGACCCGTCGAGCTCGCCCCACCACTCGGGCAGCGGCGTGCTCGAGGGCTGGGTGCGCGCCATGGGGCCCACGAAGTGCACGTTCGCGGGCAGGTCGGAGCGCGGGTACTCGAACGACGGCACGGTGAACTGCACGATGGCGTCGGCGAGCCCGGGCCCGCTCATGAAGTTGGCGCGCAGGCGTCCCCCCGTCTCGGCGACGAGTTCGGCGGCGTAGCGCTGCAGCGCCCCGAAGATGATCTTCTCGGCGACGAGGGCGAGCATCGCGTTCCGCAGCCGCCCGGCCGCTCCGGGCTTGGGCGGGATGCCGAGGCCGAAGGGCGCGGTGTCGCGGCTCGCGAGGCCGAGCGGCACGATGCCGAGGTTGACGACGAGCGGCCGGTCGCCGGGGCGACTGAGCAGCAGGAGGGCGCCCATGAAGAGGCTCTCGACGAGCACGGCGTCGGGCCGGCGATCGGCGATCGCGGCGTCGAGCGCCCGAAGCTGGGCGGGGCCGGGCTTGAGGAAGATCTCGCGCAGGTCGTAGCGGATGCCGGCGGGGCCCGACAGGCCCACGCGCCCGGGGAAGGCGGCGTCCATGTCGGTGTCGTCGTAGTCGGCCTCGGCCGGGAGCCGCAGCCATTCGGCGCCCACCGCCTCGACCGTCTCGCGGTAGCGGGCGCCGGTGAGGAAGCGCACGCGGTGGCCGGATGCGACGAGGTGGCGGGTGACGGCCACGAGCGGTGCGATGTGGCCGTGCACGGGGGTCGAGCAGACGAGCAGGTCGAGGGTGGCGGAGGTGGTGGTCATGGTGGTGATCCCTGTGGGTAAGCTATTCGTGATCTCGTAAGAGTATTCACCACACTGTAAGGAAAGTCAATGTCGCCTCGGGCCTACAGCTCCCCCCTGCGCGCCGCGCAGGCCGCCGAGACACGTCGCCGCATCCTCGACGCCGCGGCCGAGCTGTTCGCCCGCGACGGCTACGCCGCCACCTCCCTCGCCCGGCTCGCCGAGGCGGCCGGGGTCTCGCTCGAGACCGTCAAGGCCAACGGCCCCAAGAGCTCGCTCATCCTCGCCGCCTTCGACCAGGCGTTCACGGGCGAGGTGGGCGACGCGGAGGCGGCCCCCATCCACGAGCGCGACGTCGGCGACCGCCTGCGCGACATCCCCACCGAGCAGCTCCTCGAGGGCTGGGTCGAGTTCATCGCGGGCGCCAACGAGCGCATCTCGCGCCTCTGGATCGCGCTGCTCGACGCCTCGATGGGCGACCCCGCCGTGGCGGCGGGGCTCGAGCGCCTGCAGGAGCGCCGGCGCAGCGACTTCCGCGCATCCGTCGCAGAGTTCCGATCGCGCGGCCTCGCGCGGCGCGCGGTCGACGACGAGCAGCTCGCCGCGGCGCTCCTCTTCCTCGTCTCGCCGAGCGGCTACGTGCAGCTCGTGCTCGACGCCGGCTGGAGCATGGCGCAGTACCGCGCGTGGCTCGTCGACACGATCGAGCGCACGATCTTCACCCCCTGACTCCGCCCGACTCACCCCCTGAGCGGATCCGCACGCGCGGCCCCCATCCACCGGATGGGGGATGGCGAACCCACCGGCCGGAAGACGCGCGCCCCCGCGCGGCGCGGCACAGTGGAGGCATGACAACAGAGAACGTCGTCGAGGTGCGGGGACTCCGCAAGACGTACAAGGGCGGCTTCGAGGCCGTGCGCGGCATCGACTTCGACATCCGCCGCGGAGAGACCTTCGCGCTGCTCGGCCCGAACGGGGCCGGAAAATCCACCACCATCGAGATCCTCGAGGGCTACCGCGACCGCACCGCCGGCGAGGTGACCGTGCTCGGCACCGACCCGCGGCATGGCGGTCTCGCCTGGAAGGCGCGCCTCGGCATCGTGCTGCAGTCGACCGGCGAGAGCGGCACCGCGACGGTGCGCGAGGCGCTCCAGCACTTCGCGGGGTACTACCCGCACGCGCGCGACGTCGACGAGGTGATCGCGGCCGTCGGCCTCGAGGAGAAGGCGCGCACGCGCATCTCCAAGCTCTCGGGCGGCCAGAAGCGCCGCGTCGACGTCGCGCTCGGGATCATCGGCCGCCCCGAGCTGCTGTTCCTCGACGAGCCGACCACCGGATTCGACCCCGAGGCGCGCCGCCAGTTCTGGTCCCTCATCCGCGCGCTGCGCGACGAGGGCACGACGATCCTGCTCACCACCCACTACCTCGACGAGGCGCAGCAGCTCGCCGACCGCGGCGGCATCATCGCGGGCGGCGAGCTCGTGGCGATCGGCGCGATCGACGAGCTCGGGGGTGCGGATGCGCGTGTGCCGATCGTGCGCTGGCTCGACGGCGGCGTGCTCCGCCAGGAGCGCACGACGGAGCCGGGGGCGCTCGTGGCGCGACTCATGGTCGAGGGCGAACCCGAACGGCTCGAGGTCATCCGCCCGAGCCTCGAAGACATCTACCTGGAGCTCGTCGGCGAGAGAGCCGGCGACGCCCCCGCTCTCGAAGGGAGCCTCGCATGACCAGCGCGACCGCATCCGTCCGCACCCCGAGGTTCGGATCGGGCCGCACCATCCGCCTCGGCCTCGCCCGCGCGGGCTTCGAGCTGCGCGCCTACTTCCGGCAGGTCGACACGGTGTTCTTCACCTTCCTCTTCCCCCTGCTCATGCTCACGATCTTCTCGGTCGCCTTCAGCGACGCGGAGTTCGGGCGCACGCCCGACGGCGACCCCGTCACGGCGGCGCAGTACTACCTCCCCGCGATGCTCGCCGCGGGACTGCTGCTCTCGGGACTGCAGAACATGGCGACCGACATCGCGGTGGAACGCAGCGACGGCACCCTCAAGCGCCTCGCGGGCACCCCGCTCTCGCCCGTCAGCTACTTCGTCGGCAAGATCGGGCAGGTGCTCGTGACCGGGCTCGCCCAGGCGGCGCTGCTCATCGTGGCGGCGCGCGTCGCGTTCGACGTGCCGCTGCCGACCGAGCCGGAGAGGTGGCTGACCTTCGCGTGGGTGTTCCTGCTCGGCGTCACGACGTGCGCGATCCTCGGCATCGGGCTCTCGGGCCTGCCGCGCTCGGGCAAGAGCGCGACCGCGGTCATCATCCCCATCGTGCTCGTGCTGCAGTTCATCTCGGGCGTATACATCCAGTTCACGATGCTGCCCGAGTGGCTGCAGCAGATCGCGAACGTCTTCCCGCTCGCGTGGCTCGCGCACGGGATGCGGTCGGTCTTCCTCCCCGAGTCGTACGCGGCGGTCGAGGCGGGCGGCGAGTGGAACCTCGCCGGCATCGCGATCGTGTGCGGCATCTGGCTCGTCGTGGGGCTCGTCGTGACCCGCCTCACCTTCCGCTGGATCCGCAAGGATGGCTGAGTGATCCGTTCACCCTGGTGGCTCGTCGCCCTCGCGGGGCTCGTCGCCTTCACCGTCGGGCTGCTCGTCGCGACCCGCGCGCCCACCGCATCCCTCGCGGTGGGCGCCGTGGCCGTGCTGCTCTACGCGGGGCTCTTCCTCTTCGTGCGGCGATCAGGTGCAGCCGAGGCGAGCCCGCTCGCGCGCGTGCTGTCGGTCGCGACCGTGCTCATCGCGGGCGTGCTCACCGCGCTCACGCCGCCGCTCGCGATCGTGCAGTGCTTCGCCTATCCGCTCGCGTGGGTGCTCTCGCGGGGCCGGAAGGATGCGACGATCGCGACGATCGCGGTCGCGATCTCGGTGGGCATCGGCTTCTCGTTCAGTCTCGAGGGGCCGGACGGCTGGCAGACGATCCTCCTGAGCCAGACGCTCTCGGTGGGCTTCTCGCTCGTCATGGGCAACTGGATCTGGCGCATCGCCGAGCTCGGCGACGAGAAGTCGCGCCTGCTCGACGAGCTCACCGCCGCGCAGGAGCAGCTCGCGGCCGCCGAGCGCGATGCGGGCGTCACCGAGGAGCGGGCGCGGATGTCGCGCGAGGTGCACGACACGGTGGCGCAGTCGCTCACGGGGCTCGTGCTGCTCGCCCAGCGGGCGCGCCGCGCCCACGCCGCGGGCGCCCTCGACGGCGAGCTGCTCGAGCTCATCGAGACGAGTGCGCGCGACGCGCTCGCCGAGACGCGCGCCCTCGTCGCCGCCGCGGCACCCGTGGAGCTCTCGACGGGCGGCATCGCCGACGCCCTGCAGACGCTCGCGGAGCGCTTCGAGCGCGAGACCCGCATCCGGGTGTCGGTCGCGACGGCGCTCGAGGTCCCCCTCGACCGCGACGCCGAGGTCGTGCTGCTGCGCTGCGCGCAGGAGGGCCTCGCGAACGTGCGCAAGCACTCGGATGCCGCGACGGCCCGCATCGACCTCGTGACGACCCCCGACGGCGCCCGGCTCACGGTGTGCGACGACGGCCGCGGCATCCCCGCAGAGGCGCGGCCGGGCTTCGGGCTCGCAGGCCTGCGCGACCGTCTCGCGCTCGCGGGAGGCGCGCTCGAGGTCGACGGCACGCCCGGCGCCACGACGGTCACCGCGACGCTCCCGGCGGGGGGTGCCGCGTGATCCGCATCCTCGTGGTCGACGACCACCCCGTCGTGCGCGCGGGGATCGTGGCGCTGCTCGACGCGGCCGCGGATGTCGAGATCGTGGGCACGGCGGCGAGCGGCGAGGAGGCGCTCGCCCTCATGACGAGCACGCGCCCCGACCTCGTCGTCATGGACCTGCGGATGCCGGGCATCGACGGCGACGAGGCGACGGCCCGCATCCTCGCGGCGCATCCGGGCGTGCGCGTGCTCATCCTCACGACCTACGAGTCGGATGACGCGATCCTGTCGGCGATCGCCGCCGGCGCGAGCGGGTACCTGCTCAAGGCGGCGCCGGAGGAGGAGCTGCTCGCGGGCGTACGCGCCGTCGCGGCCGGAGAGGTGGCGCTCGCGCCGAGTGTGAGCCGCATGCTCGTCGCCCGCACGCGGGAGCCCGCGCGCCCCGCGCCGGCGGAGCTGAGCCCGCGCGAGCTCGAGGTGCTCGAGCTCGTGGCGGAGGGGCTCTCGAACCGCGAGATCGGGGCGCGCATCCACCTCGGCGAGGCGACCGTGAAGACGCACCTCATGAAGGCCTTCGGCAAGCTCGGCGTCAACGACCGCACGCGCGCCGTGACGCGCGCGATGGAGCTCGGCATCCTCGCCCGCCCTCGTCGCTAGTCCCCGCCCCCTCGATAGTCCCCACCCCCGCCGCTAGTCCCCGCCCCCCTCGATAGTTCCCGTTCCGCGTGATTGTGCCCGTTCCTTCGGCAACAAACACGCGGAACGGGCACTTAGGAGGGGGGTGACCTCGGCCCATGTCGGCATCGAGGGGGATGCGCCGGGGCGCGTCGTCGCGAGCGCGGCGGCGACCGCGGCGGCCCGCAGTGCACGGGGCTCGTCGTCGCCCGCCGCGAGGCGCGCGACGAGCACGCCCGTGAAGGTGTCGCCGGCGCCCGTCGTGTCGACGGGGGTCACGGGATGCGGCGCGACCTGGGCGACGATCTCGCCGCCGCGCGCCACGAGCGCGCCGCGAGCGCCACGCGTCATCACGACCGTGCCGACACGGCGCGACAGGGCGCGCGCGGCGCCCGTCTCGTCGTCGATGCCCGCGAGCTCGCGCGCCTCGCCCGCATTCGGCACGAGGATGTCGACGGCGTCGAGGAAGTCCTCGGGCAGCGGCAGCACGGGCGCGGGCGTCACGACGGTCGCGACGCCGACCGAGCGGGCGAACGCGACCGCCTCCGCGACGAGCGCGAGCGGCCGCTCGAACTGCACGACGAGGTAGCGGGCGGCGGCGATCGCGGCGCGCTGCACATCGTCGAGCGGCAGCTCGACGCCGTTCGCGTCGGGCACGACGACGATCGCGTTCTCGCCCCCGTCGAGCACCGAGATGTGCGCCGTGCCCGTGGGGCGTTCGACGAGGGCGATGCCGTCGGTTCCCACGCCCGCCGCCTCGAGCGCCTCGCGCAGCTCGCGTCCGAAGGCGTCGCCGCCGAGCGCCCCGAGGAACGCCACGTCGCCGCCCACGCGGGCGGCCGCGATCGCCTGGTTGAGGCCTTTGCCCCCCGCGACCGTCGCGAACGAGCTGCCGAACATCGTCTCGCCGGGCCGCGGCAGGCGCGGCTGGCGCACGACGAGATCCATGTTCGCGCTGCCGAGCACGACGATCGCGCTCACAGCGCCACCCCCACGAAGACGGGCTCCGGATGCAGCCGCACGCCGAACTGCGCGAGCACGCGCAGCTGCACGAACGACGCGAGCTGCACGACCTCCGCGGCCGTCGCGCCGCCCCGGTTGACGATCGCGAGGGTGTGCTTGGAGGAGATCGCGGCACCCGATCCCGGCAGCGCGAAGCCTCGCGTGATGCCCGCGCGCTCGATGAGCCACGCGGCGGAGAGCTTCACCTCGTACGGGCCGGATGCGAGCGCCGGCACCTCCTCGCCGGGCGCGAGCACGCGGTCCGCCTCCTCGGGCGAGAGGGGCCACCGCGGCGCCTCGGGGGGCAGCGAGCGCGCGAACGACTCCGTGACGATGGGGTTCGTGAAAAAGGAGCCCGCACTCACCGAGTCGGGGTCGGCGAGGTCGAGCACCATGCCCTTCGACGCCCGCAGCGCGAGCACGGCGCGGCGCGCATCCGCGAGGGGCACGCGATCCCCGAGCCTCACGTCGAGGGCGGTGGCGAGCTGCGCGTAGGCGACGGGCGCCGACCATCCGCCGGCGTCGAGGTCGAGCTCGATCGCGAGCACGATGCCCGCGCGGCCGCGCTTGAGCGCGCTCGTGCGGTAGCCGAGCTCGAGCTCGCTCACGTCGAGGCGGACGACCTCTCCCGTGAGGTAGTCGAGGAAGTCGACGCCCACGAGCCGGTCGCCGAGCTCCTGGCCGTAGGCCCCGATGTTCTGCACGGGTGCGGCGCCGACCGTGCCGGGGATGCCGCTGAGCCCCTCGAGCCCCGCGAGACCCGCCTCGACGGTCGCCGCGACGAGCGCATCCCAGCTCTCCCCCGCGGCCGCCCGCACGCGCGCGTGGCGGCCGTCGACGTCGAACGCGATGTCGATGCCGCGCGTCGCGACGTGGATGACGGTGCCGTCGAATCCCTCGTCGGAGATCACGAGGTTCGAACCCCCGCCGACGAGCAGCCAGTCCTCGTCGCCGGCCCACACCTGACGCGCCGTGCGCACGAGCTCGTCGCGCGTCGTCGGCTCGACGAGGGTGCGCGCGGGGCCGCCGACGCGCAGCGTCGTGAGCTCGGCGAGCAGGGGATGCTCCACGTGCCTCACGGCTCCAGTCGCACGACCGCCTGGGCCTTGCCGAGCACGGTCTCGCCGCGGAAGGTCACGGTGAGGTCGATGCGCGCCGACGCCTCGTCGACCCGTCCGACCTTCGCGACGACCACGACGAGGGCCCCCTCGACGGGGTCGACCACGACGGGGCGGGTGAAGCGCACCTGGTAGTCGACGACGAGCCCGGGGTCGCCCGCCCACTCGACGACGGGCTGCACGGCGAGACCCATCGTGAGCATGCCGTGGGCGAGCACGCCGGGCAGGCCGACGGATGCGGCGACGTCGTCGCGGTAGTGGATGGGGTTGAAGTCGCCGGATGCGCCCGCGTAGCGCACGAGGGAGCCGCGGTCGAGCGCGAACTCCGCCTCGGCGACGACGTCGCCGACGGTGAGCGAGGAGAGCGTCGGCGCGGTCATTCGTCACCTCGCACGACGAGGGTCGAGGTGGCGGTCACGACGTGCTCGCCGGATGCGTCGGCCACGAGCGCGTCCGCGGACACCATCGAGTGCCCCCCGAGCGTCTTGACGCTCGTGACGGTGAGGGTGGCGGTGAGCTCGTCGCCCGCGACGATGGGCCGGCTGAAGCTGAAGCGCTGGTCGCCGTGGACGACGCGGCTGAAGTCGATGCCGGCCTCCGGGTCGGCGAGCAACTGCGCGAGGGCGTGCTCCTGCACGACGACGGGGAAGGTGGGCGGCGCCACGAGGTCGGCGTAGCCGGCGGCGCGCGCGGCGGCGACGTCGTGGTGGAGGGGGTTCGTCGCGAACACGGCGCGCGCGAACTCGCGCACCTTCTCGCGACCGACCAGGTAGGGGGCTGTCGGCGGGTAGCTCCGCCCCTGCAGCTCGGGGTTGACGCTCACCCGTCGAGCCTAGCCCGGCGCGCGCCGCGGCATCCCGCGACGTGCGGAACCCCGGCGACCGTCGCGGTCAGCCGGGGTTCCGGGGGGTCTGTGCGGTGGGTGCTGCCTTACTGGCAGGACTCGCAGTAGAGGTCGTCCATCGGGTCGACCGGAACTGCGTAGCCACCGACGGTGTCGACGTCGTTCATGGCAACCTCCCTCAAAAGTCTCAACTAGTGGTCCAGGGTTTCTCCCCGGTGGATCACCACTATATAACGGGAATTTCACGGATGTCATTCCCCTAGATGTTGTGTCTCGGCGTGTCGCGTGATTTCTTTCCGAGCACACCCATCCCACCATCGACCACCGACATCGGCGGCCCCTCGGACGGCCGCGCCGAGGCCGCCGGGGCAGGGGTCAGCGGGCGAGGGCCGCGATCCGCTCGACCGCCTCGACCACGAGCTCGGGGGCGCACGCGACGTTCATGCGCGCGTGACCGCGCCCCTCGCGGCCGAATGCGGGCCCGTTCGAGAGGGCGACACGCGCGCGCTCCAGGATGGGCACGGCCGGGTCGTCGCCCCACCCGTACGCCGACAGATCGATCCACGCGAGGTAGCTCGCCGACGGGCGCCGGAGGCGGGCCTCGGGAAGCTCGGCAGCGAGCCGCGACGCGAGCAGCTCGACATTCGCGGCGATCGCCGAGGTCGTGCCGGCGAGCCAGTCGCGCGAGTCGGCGAACCCCGCGCGCGTCGCGATGACGCCGAAGAGGCCCGCGCGGTAGGAGACCTCGGCCGGCAGGCCGCGCACGAGCTTCGCCATCCGCTCGGCACCCGGCACGATGAGCGCCGCCTTGAGCCCCGCGAGGTTGAACGCCTTGCTCGCCGACTCCGCGGCGATGCCGTGGGCGCGGGCCGCATCCGACACCGAGAGATACGGGGTGAACGCGACGCCGGGGTGCACGAGCGGGGCGTGGATCTCGTCGCTCACGACGAACCCGCCGTGCCGCTCGACGATGCGGGCGAGCTCCTCGAGCTCCTCCTGCGAGTGCACGAGACCGAGCGGATTGTGCGGATTGCACAGCAGCACACCGCGCGCACCCGCCGCGAGCGCGCGGTCGATGCCGGCGAGGTCGAGCGCGTACGCGGAACCGTCGTCGACGAGCGGCACCTCGACGACCCGGGCGCCCGCCTCCGGGACGAGGTCGAAGAACGGCGGATAGACGGGGGGCGTGATGATGACGCCGTCGCCCGGCGCGGCGAGCCGCCGCAGCGTCTCGACGATGACGACGCTCACATCCGTCGTGACGCCCATCGCGGCCGGGTCGACCTCCCACCCCCACGCGTCGCGCGCGAAGCCCGCGAACGCCTGCGCCGCCCCGTGCCTCGCCGGGTTCACGTAGCCCGTGTCGCTCAGCTCGAGGGCGGCGCCCAGGGCCTCCCGGATCGCGGGCGCGAGCGGATAGTCCATCTCGGCGACGAACATCGGCAGCACGTCGGGTGGGTAGGTGCTCCACTTCTCACTCGTGCGCAGACGCAAACGATCGAGGGACTCGGCACGGGTGACGACCACCTCTCGATGCTAGGCGGCGCCCGCTACGCTCGCGGATGTGAGCGGCCTCGTCATCCCTCCCCCGGCGGCGCGGGAGATGAACGCCCCCCGGCGACGGCCCCTCCTGCCGCCCGGTACGCGCGTCGACGGGGTGTGGATCTGGCTGCTCGTGACGGTGCCCTGGGTGCTCGCGTCGACCGTCTTCCTCTTCGACATCGACGCCGTCTTCGACGCGCTCTGGGTCGGCGACCCAGATGTGGCGCTCGGCCACGTCGCGCTGCACGTCGCACTGCTCGCGGCGAGTTCGGCGGCGACGATCGGCCTCGCCCTGCTCTTCGCCGCCCGCGACGCGCGAGGGCTCCGCGCGGCGGGGGTCGTGCACCCCTTCCCGTGGGGCTTCGCGGCGATCGCGGGTCTCGTCTACCTCATCGGGCGGTACGTCGTGCTGCGCACCGTGACCCGGCCGCCCGTCGCACCCCTCGCCGTCTCGATCGCGCTCTACGTGCTCTGGTACTCCGCCTTCGGGGTCTGGGCGGTCGTGTCGGTCACCTGGGGACTCGCGAACCTCGGCACCGACGCGTGAGAACCGCACGCCCCTAGGATCGGACACCGAGGAGGCCCCATGACCGACCCCATCGCGCCCGCCGCTCAGCCCGCAGCGCCCGGCTGGTATCCCGACGGATCGGGTGGCCAGCGCTGGTGGGACGGCCGCGGCTGGACCCAGCACACGGCCCCCGCGAGCCCGGCCGCCGCATCCGGCGTCGCGCGACCCGCGCTTCCCGAGGGGGTGCGCATCGACACGGGCTGGGTGTGGGTCGTGTCGCTCATCACCTTCGTGAGCGTCATCCCGATGTTCTTCTTCGACTTCTCGGGCTACATGCTCGCAATGGTCGAGGCGTCGACCTCCGGAGGCGGCACGGGCCTGCCTCCCGCGTTCGCCGGCTACTTCGCGTTGGTGGCGGTGCTCGGCGTGCTCGGGTGGGCCGCCTGGGGCTTCACGGTGTTCGCGGCGTACCGCGACTACAAGCATCTGCTCGCGATCGGGGTCGTGCGCCCCTTCCACTGGGCGTTCGCCTTCATCCCCTACACGATCATCTACCTCATCGGGCGGCACGTCGTGCTGCGCAAGGTCAGCCGCACGGCGGGCTGGCCGCTGTGGGCGCACATCGCGGCTTACGTGCTGCTCATCGTCGGCTCGCTCGTGTGGTCGCTCGTGATGGTGCAGCAGATGTTCGCGGAGCTCTCGACGTACGGCGCCTACGGCTCCTTCAGCTGACCGCCGCCCGACCGGGCGGGGAAGTCGAGCACGAGCATGCGCGAGGCGGGGCGCAGCTCGGCGCCCGGGAACGCCGCGCGGATGACGGCCTGCAGCTCGGGGCCGAGCCTCCCCCGGCCGCTTCGATCCCACGCGAGGGTGAAGCGGATGCGGTCGCCCGCCCGCGCGAGCCGCGCGCTGAGTCGGCGGTCGGCGAGCGCGGCGCACGCCGCCTCGATCGCCGCGTGCTGCGTCTCGTCCATGTGGGAGGAGAGCCCGTCGGGGTCGTGGAGCCGCGAGACGAGGTCGCTCAACCACGCCCCTTCGGCCTCCTCCACGAGGGCGCGTCGGAGGGCATCGCCGAGCCGGAGCGCGCGCTCCGAGCTCGCCTGGTCGGTCGCACCGGTCTCGAGCAGCTCGCGCAGGAACGGGCCGACCTCCGCCTCGACGAGCGCGATCCGCTCCTCCCGGAGCTGTTCGCGCACCTCGGCGCGGAGCGCTTGGGCGAGGTCGCCGCGGATGCCGGTCGTCGCCTCGCGCCACAGGCTCAGGCGGCGCACGATGACGTGCGCGAAGACGCTCGCACCGACGCCCGCCGCGAGCACGGGGCCCGCGGTGAGGCCCGCGTAGATCACCGGCGGGAGGGTGGCCCCGTAGGCGATCTGGCCGAGCACGGTCACCGTGCCGACGACGAACGTGCCGACGAGGCTCATCACGAGCACCTCGCGCGCGGGCCGGTAGCAGCCGGTCACGAGCACGATGAGCCCGTAGGCGAGCGGCGCCCAGTCGGAGCGCACGGTCGCGTCGGTGCCCCACTGCGCGCCCGCCTCGAGGAGCACGGCCGTGAGGCACAGCACGTGGACGAGCCCCGCATCCGCTCCCGTGAAGGGGGCACGCAGCGGGGCGCTCGCGACGACCGTCACGATGCACGCGACGGCAAGCGTCGTGAGCGCGAGGCCGAGCATCGGCATGTCGGTGTACTCGGGCCGGTGGATGAGGCTCATGGAGAAGGAGAGGATGAACGCGGTGGCGGTGAAGCCCCAGACGAACAGCTGCGCGGTGACCCCGGCAAGCGGGTCGAGTTGCTGCGCCGTCGCGTTCGACACCGTCACGACTCCCGGGGGATCGAGATGTGCACCGAGGTGCCGGCGCCGGGGCTGCTCCACAGCAGCACGCGACCACCCAGGCGTTCGATCCGGCCGCGCACCGACTCGCTCAATCCCAGTCGATCCGACGGGATCGCGCCCGGGTCGAACCCGACGCCCTCGTCGACGACCGTGACGCTCACCTCCGTCTCGCTCGCGGAGACCGAGACCCATGCCTCGGTGACCCCCGCGTGCCGGGTGATGTTGACGACGCACTGCTCGAGCGCGCCCCGTAGCGCGCCTCCCACTTCCGGCGACAGGGCGCCGAGAACCTCCACGTCCCCGTCGACGACGACGCGTACGCCGCCCGCCTCGCCGACCGACCGGATCCACTCCCCCACGTCGAGGGAGTCGGACGGATCGCCGCGCAGGGCGGGCAGCATCGCGCTCGACTCGAGGCCGCGCTCGATCATGGCGCGCTCGGCCGCCCCCAGTTCACCGGGGTGGCGTGCGGCGAGCGCGGCGAGCGTGCCGAGCAGGGTGTCGTGGAGGTGCGCGATCGACTCCCGGCCCTCCAGCTCGCGCGCGCGGCGCACGCGCATGCGCCGATCCGCCGCGGCGAGCGCATCGGTCGCCCCGCGCGCCCGGAGCCGGGCGAGCGGGAAGAGGGCGTAGCTCAGGACGACACCGAGGGCGAGGAGGAACGGGGGCACGTCGACGCGGAAGGGCAGCCCGACCAGGAGCGCCGTGCCGACGACGACGAGCTTCGTCGCGACGAGGCCGACGAACGCGCCGAGGATGCCTCCCGTCCAGCGGTCGGCGATCGTGCCCGCGATGACGGCGACGCTCGTCGAGACGGAGAGCACGAAGCCCGCCGTGCCCGCGTAGGCCTGCGCGGGCGACTGTGCCATCGCGACCGTGAGGGCGGCGAACGCGGCGAGCACGATGACGGTGAGCACGACGTACCGCAGCCGCGAGATGGGCTCGCTGCGCCACGCGACGATCACGCACGCGGAGATCACGAGGAGCGGCAGGAGGCTCCACGGGGCGAGACTGCCGGGCTCGGCGATGATGAGGATGACGCCCTGGGCGATGAGCGTGCCGAGCAGCACGAGGTTGATGCCCGCCGCGGCGGCGACGATCGCGGCACGCGTCGTGACCGCGGACTCCCGAAGGGGGAAGATCCAGAGTCCGTCGAACGCGACGGCATCCGCTCCCTCGACCGCGGCGACGCCCGCGTCACGCGTTCGCGTGCCTGCCATGAGGGAAGAGTAGCGAGTGGCATCCGCCGCCGAGACCCCCCGTGACGGGCGCAGACAGGTGGGTCGACGCTCAGAGGGAGGCGTCGTCGGAGCCGCGCACCTCGACGAGGTCGGTCGCCGTGACGCGGTCGCCGCCCGCCATCTTCGCCGCGTACATGGCGTGGTCGGCAGCCCGGATGAGCTGGTCCATGACCGGTGCCCCGTCGTTGTCGACCGTCACGACCCCGACGCTCGCCGTGATCGGCAGATCCGCGGGGAGTTCGGCATACGGCTCCCCGATCGCCGCACGGATGCGGTCGGCGAGGGCGAGCGCGTCGCCGACGCTCTCGACCGCCGCGACCGCGATGAACTCGTCGCCGCCGAACCTGCCGAGCACGTCGGTCTCGCGGATGAGCCTCCGCAGCCGCTGGCCGACCTCGCGCAGCAGGGCGTCGCCCGCGGCGTGCCCGAGGCGGTCGTTGACGGACTTGAAGCCGTCGAGATCGATGAAGATGACCGAGATCGAGCTGGACGCCTGCACGAGGGTGCGGGTGACATCCTCCTCGACGAGCCGTCGGCTCGGGAGGCCCGTGACCTCGTCGTGCATCGCCGCCCGCCGCAGGGTCTCCTCGAGACGGATGCGGGCGATCGCCTGCGCCGCCTGGTTCGAGAGGGCCTCCGCGAGCGGCACGGCCTCCTCGTCGAACTCGCGGGGGTGGTCGAAGTAGCACACCATGGCGCCGAGCGACTCGCCGTGCGAGCGCATGGGCGAGGCGATCGCCGCTTCGATGCCGCCGGCCCGGTAGACGTCGCTCATCTTGACGCCCGGGGTGTAGGCGTCGGCCTCCTCGGGGTTGCGCACGAGGATGACGCGGCCGCCGAGGAGCGTCGTGGAACCCGTGGGGCGGTAGTCGGGGGGCCAGTGCGCGGCGAGCGGGTTGACGCCGGCGAGTTGGGTCATGCCGTCCGGTTCGCGCACGTGCACGCTCACGTGGCTCGCCGCGAACGCCCGCTGCGCGACGTCGACGAGCAGTTCGGCCGCGTCGACCTCGGTGCGCACGTTGCCGAAGCCGACCGCCGAGTTGAGCAGGATCTGGAGGCGCTGGCGACCGCGCTCGGTCTTCGCCTCGGCGCCCCGGAAACCGAGGGTGAACGCCGAGCGGATCGACACGTCGTAGACGGCGATCTGCTGCACCCCGGTCGACTCGTCCATCCCGAGGGAGCCGACGACGACGGGCCGGACCACTCCCGACACCCCGTGCAGCGTGGCGTCCGTCGGCAGCATCCCGTCGGATCCGGCGAGCGGCATCCGCAGGGTCAGGAAGGTCTCGAGGGGGCGGCCGAGCACCTCGGCGCGCTCGGAGGCGAGCCAGTCGAGGATGGCGGGGTTGACGTCGACGATGACGGAATGCCGATCGACGGCGATCAGCCCGCAGGCGGTCAGCCGGTGCACGGCGCGCCGACCGATCTCGCGCCCGCCGGTCGTATCTCCACGCTCGAATACTCCCTGGGTGATACGCCCCTGTCAAACGGTCGCGTCTCATACGCCCGCGACACCCCGTCGCGCAAGGCCGGGAGCGCATCCCTCTCCGCGCGTATATTCGGGGCGTGCCCGCTCTCGAGACCGCGCTCGTCGGCGCCGTCTCCCGTGGAGAGATGAGCGCCGTCTTCCAGCCGCAGTTCGACCTGCCCTCGGGCAGGATCGTGGGCGCGGAGGCGCTCTGCCGCTGGGCGAGCCCCGGCCTCGGCGACATCGCGCCCGTCGACTTCATCCCCGTCGCGGAGGACGCGGGCCTCATCGACGAGATCGGCCGCTTCATGGCGGAGCGGTGCGTCATGGCGCTCGGCGAGTGGCCCATCGACATCGCGGTCAACGTGTCGCCGTACCAGTTGACGACGTCGCTGTTCACGGAGTGGTTGGCCGAGGCTCTCGCGGCGGGCGCCGGCATCGGCGGGGCGCTCATCGTGGAGATCACCGAGTCGCGGGAGCTCGCGGATGTGGCGGGGGTGCTCGCACGGCTCGCGCCGTTGCGCGCGCTGGGGGTGGTCGTGAGCCTCGACGACTACGGCACCGGCCACGCCTCGCTCGACCAGCTCGAGCGCCTGCAGGGCACCGAGGTGAAGCTCGACCGCTCCCTCGTGGCGGACGCCTCGGCGGCCGCCGCGGCGCGCATCTCCGAGGTGGTCGAGGTGGCGCACCGCCAGGGCATCCGGGTGGTCGCCGAGGGCATCGAGACCCAGGACGAGCTCGACCGCGCGCGTCGGCTCGGATGCGATCGCGCGCAGGGCTTCCTGCTCGCACGGCCGATGGGGCGCGAGGAGCTCACCCACCTGCTCGCGAACGCGTGACGCGCATCCGCTCCGGCGGGATGATGCGGGCGCAGTGGTCGAGGAGCTGCCCCGCCCCACGCCGAAGGCGACGGAGATCCTCGTCCGGGTGCACGCATCCACGGTGAGCGCCGCCGATCAGCGCACGCGCAGCAAGAAGGTCCCGGCCGGGTTGGCGATCCCGGCATCGTTCACGATCGGCTTCGTCCGACCCCGTCGTCCGATCCTCGGGATGGACGCGGCCGGCGTCGTGGAGGAGGTCGGTGCGGAGGTGACCGGATTCCAGGCGGGCGACGCGGTCGTCGCGATGCTCGGCAGCCGCTTCGGCGGTCACGCCGAGTACGCGGTCGCGGATCAGTCGGACGCCCTCGCGCGCGTGAACGGAGCATCCGGAGCCGTCGGCTCGGCGGCGGTCCAGCTCCCCCGGGCCGTCGGCGCCCACGTCACCGGGGTGTGCAGCGCCGCGAACGCGTCGATGGTGACGGCTCTCGGGGCCGACCGGGTGATCGACTACGGCACCGACGACTTCGTCGAGGCGGATGCGCGCTACGACATCGTGATGGACTGCGTCGGCAACGCGCCCGTGTCTCGCGTGCACCCGATCGTCGAGCCGGGCGGGGCGATCCTCCACTTCGTCGGCGACCTCCGCACCATGCTCGGGGCCGGACGCAACGGCCGCGCTCAGGGGATGCGGGTCGCGACCGACCCCGGACCGTACCGCTCGCGCGACCTCGAGTACCTGCTCGAGCTCGCGGAAACCGGCCGGTTCCGTCCGGCCGTCGATCGTCGCTATCCGCTCGAGGACATCAGCGAAGCCCACCGCTTCGTCGACACCGGGCGCAAGCGCGGCAACGTCATCCTCACGATCGCCGGGTGAACAGTCCCCGGAAACGCGAAACGGTCTGACCAGGAGCCCCGGTCAGACCATCGGTAGCTGAGGCGGGACTCGAACCCGCGACCTCACGATTATGAGTCGTGCGCTCTCACCAACTGAGCTACTCAGCCACGCGTCCACCGGCTCGAGGGTGGAGCCCCGGACCGGTGAACAGAGCCCCGAGTCAGGATTGAACTGACGACCCCTTCCTTACCATGGAAGTGCTCTACCACTGAGCTATCGGGGCGGACCGCGATCTGCTCGCGGCACCGGAAGAGCCTAGCATCCCGGCGCCCGGGGTCCGAACGGGCGGGGTGGTCTCGATACGCCCGCTACGCGGGCACTCGACCAGCGGGGGTGGGTGCACCGCGGGCACTCGACCAGCAGGTGGTCGGGGTGGGTGCTTCGCGGGCACTTGGGCGGCGGGGTGTGGCGGGGCTACTCGAAGGGGACGGTGACGCCGGGGAGCTGCCACGCGAGGAACGCCGGGCCCGAGAGGTGCACGAGCCCCGCACGCCACGACGCCGACCCCTCGACGAGCAGAGCGTCATCCGGCAGCTCACCCGCGAGGTCGACCTCCGCGGCGGAACGGGCCGCGACCACGAGCACGCACTCCTCGGCCGACTCGCGCACGAACGCGACCGCCTCATCCGACGCGTGGAGCCAGCGGATGCCGCCCCCGTTGAGCGCCGGATGCGCGCGCTTGAGGGCGATCATGCGGCGATACAGCGCGATCGTGTCGGCGTGGTCGTCGACCGCGTCCCACGGGATCGGGGTGCGCGCCTCCTCGCCGTCGGACGCCGTGAACCCGAACTCGTCGCCCGCCCACACGACGGGGATACCCGGCATCGTCATCGCGAGGCCCACCGCGACGGGCACGACGCCCTCGCGCGCCGACGTCGCGAAGCGGGGGGTGTCGTGCGTGTCGAGCGCGTTCATGACGTGCAGGCGCGTGCGCCACGGGAACGCCGCCGCGAACTCGCGGTGCGCCGCATAGAACTCGACGCCCGTGTAGTCGCTCGTGCGGCCGAGCGTCATGCCGAGGCCGCCGCCCGCCGGCGAGCCCGGCACCGAGAGCCAGTTCCACAGCGGCCGCGTGAAGTTCGCGTAGGTCATCGCGCCGTGCCAGGCGTCGCCCGTGAAGTCGCCGCCCGACGCGTCGTTCGTCGACTCCCCCACGAGCAGCGTGTCGGGGTTCACCTCGACCATCGTGCGGCGGATGGTGCGGCGCACGTCCTCGTTGAGATCCTCGTCGCGGTAGCGCCCCGTCATGTTCGCCACGTCGATGCGCCAGCCGTCGAACGAGAACGGCGGGGCGAGGAAGCGCGCGACCACCGAATCCGGCCCCTCGATGAAGCGCGCCCGCAGCTCCGGCGAGCGCCACGCGAACTTCGGCAGGCTGCGATGCCCGAGCCACGACACGTAGTCCGTCTGAGCCTCGTCGAGCCACAGGTAGAACGCGCTCTCGGGCGCCTCCGGGTTGCCGTAGGCCGCCCGGAACCACTCGTGGGCGTCACCCGAGTGGTTCGTCGTGAGGTCGCCCATCACCCGGATGCCGCGCTCGTGGGCCGCCTCGACGAGCCGCACGAGCGCCTCGTCGCCGCCGAGCAGCGGATCGACGTGGTCGAACGACTGCGCGTCGTAGCGGTGGTTCGAGGTGGCCGGGAAGACGGGCGTGAGGTAAAGCAGGTTCACCCCGAGGGCGACAAGGTGGTCGAGGTGCTCGCGCACGCCGTCGAGATCGCCCCCGTAGAACTGGGTGCCCGTGCCGGGGCCCTCGTGGATGACGGGGTCGCCCCACGACGCCGGCAGCGCCCACTCGGGGGCCTCGCGCTCGTCGGCGGCCGCCGAGCGCGCGAACCGGTCGGGGAACACCTGGTACATGACCGCCTCGCGGCCCCACGCGGGCGGCGGCGGGAAGGTCACGAGCCGGAAGTCGTCGATGTCGCGCGTCTCGACCGTCGAGAGGCCGTGCGAGGTGAGCCACCACCTCTCCGCGTCGAGGCCCTCGAGCAGCCAGCGGTAACCGTGCACGGGGTTTTCGACCACGACCTCCGCCTGCCACCACACGGCATCCGGACCCTCGTGCACGACCCGCGCGTGGGCGTAGCTCGGCTCCCGGTCGGGGTTCGACCGCACGCGCACCGACCGCAACTGCGGGAAGCCCCGCGGCACCCGCAGGCGCAGCGCGACGGCCTCGCCCAGCACCGGGTCCTGGTCGGACACGTACAGCGGCGAGCCGTCGTGGTGAGGCAGCGCCGAGAGCGGGAGGTCGGTCATGCGGGCACCCTACCGAGCGGATGTGACGGGTCGGTTGCCCACTACTTGACGGCTCCCGCGGTGATGCCTCCCACGATGTAGCGCTGCAGCGCGAGGAAGAGCGCCACGACGGGGATCGCCGCCATGATGGCGCCCGCCGAGAACGCGCTCCAGTCGGCGTATCGCGGGTTCGAGACGAGCTTCACGAGGCCCACCGCGAGGGTCTGGTTCTCCGGGTCGATGAGCAGCACGCTCGCGATGAGGTACTCGCTGAACGACGCGATCACCGACAGCAGCGCGACGACCGCGAGGATGGGCGCCACGAGCCGCAGGATGATCGTGAAGAAGATGCGCGCGTGGCCGGCGCCGTCGATCTTCGCCGCCTCGTCGATCTCCACGGGCACCGTGTTGAAGAAGCCGTACATGAGATAGGTGTTCACGCCGAGCGCGCCGCCGAGGTACACCATGATGAGGCCGATGTGGGTGTTGAGCCCGAACGCCGGGAAGACGTCGCCGATCGCGCTCATCATGAGGAAGATGGCGACCGCGCCGAGCAGCTGCGGGAACATCTGGATCACGACGATCGTGATGAGCCCGAAGCGGCGGCCCGCGAACCGCATCCGCGAGAACGCGTACGCCGCGAGCGCCCCCATGAGGGTCGAGGCGACCGCCGTGACCGACGCGACGAGGATCGTGTTGCCGAACCAGCGCAGGTACGGATTCTGCGGGTCGGAGAGGATGCGCCAGAAGCTCTCGATGCCGACGCGCGAGAAGAGCGCGTTCGAACCGGTGAGGGTCCCGTTCGGGTTGAGGGCGCTCGAGAGCACGAACAGGAGCGGGAACACCGCGAAGGCCGCGACGACGACCGCGACGACGTGGCGCCATCCGGTGTCGGCGAACCAGCGGCCGAAGCGGCGCCGGCGCGGCGCGGTCGTGCGGCGCGCGGCCCGGAGGTGCGAGAGGTCGGTGGTCATCGCTGGATCTCCTCGAGGGCCTTGGTGCGGCTGAAGCTCACGACCGCGATCGCGGCGACGATGAGGAAGATGATGATCGAGAAGGCGGAGGCCAGCCCGTAGTCGCGGTTCTGACCCGTGAACGCCACCTTGTAGACCATCGAGATGAGCAGGTCGGTGTGGCCGACCGGCAGGCTCGTGGTGGTATCCCGCGGCCCGCCGTTGTTGAGCAGGTACACGAGGTTGAAGTTGTTGAAGTTGAACGCGAACGACGCGATGAGCACGGGCGCGGTCGTCGACAGCAGCAGCGGCAGCTTGATCTGCCGGAAGACGCCCCACCCGCGTGCGCCGTCCATCGTCGCGGCCTCGGTGAGCTCCTCGGGGATCGCCTGCAGCGCACCCGTGCAGATGAGGAACATGTAGGGGAAGCCGAGCCACACGTTCACGAGGATCGCGCTGACCTTCGCGAGCGTCGGATCCGACAGCCACGGGATCGACGCCCCGCCGAAGAGCACCTGGTTGATGAAGCCGAAGCTCTCGTTCATCATGCCGTTCCACACGAGGATCGAGAGGAACGCGGGGAACGCGTACGGCAGGATCAGCAGCAGCCGGTAGTACTTCACCCCCCGCATGCGCGCGTTCTGGAACGTGATCGCGAGCAGCAGGCCGAGCGCGAAGCACAGCAGCACGGATGCGATGGCGAACACGAACGTCCAGATCGTCACGTAGACGAGAGGCCCCCGGATCGACTGCTCGGTGAACGCGCGCACGAAGTTGTCGAAGCCGACGGTGATCTGCCAACCGGGGCGCAGTTCGGCGCCGTCCTCGGCGACGAAGGCGCCCGTTCCGCGATCGGCGTAGACGACACCCGTCTGGGTGTTCGTCATCGTGTCGGCCTTCTCGTCGAACTCGAGCGTCGAGAGGTAGCGGTACGCGCTCGAGCCGTCGGGGGTGCGCAGCGCGCCGTCGTTCGGGTCGTCGGAGTACGGCACGGCGAGCGCCGTGATCTCGGAGGTGCGCGCGATGACCTGCGCGAAGCTGAGGCTCGTCCAGCCGGGAGCCGAGACGGCCTTGCCGCCCTCGAACTCGGCGCCCGCGACACGGCTGAGCGGCTCGTCGTTCGTGCCCACGTAGGCCTCGTCGGTCTGCGGGTCGGTGACGAGGAGCCCGAGCTCGCCCAGGCGGTCGACGACCGTCACCGGGTAGGTGGGAGAGTCCTCGACGCGCTGGAGCGACGAGGCGAGCAGCGACGACACCGCCTGTTGCTTCGTGCCGTTGTGCCCGGTGCCGTAGTTGGTGAAGCCCACGTAGCCCGTGTAGAGCAGCACGAAGACCTGGAACACGGCGAGGAAGATGAGGCCCGGCGTGAGGTACTTGGCGGGGATGAGGCGCCGCGAGAAGTAGACCCAGTTGACGAGGGCGGTCACGGCGAGCACGGCGATCGCGGCGATCCAGTCGTCCTGGAGCACGAGCGCGAAGGCCGCGTAGACCGAGACGGCGTCGACGACGCCGAGCAGCACGATCTTGACGAGCAGGGATCGCACCGTGGGGCGATCTGTGGGCAGGGCCATCGAGGTCTCTCTGTCGCGGGTGAGGGCCCGCCGGCTGGGCGGCCGGCGGGCCCGGGTTCAGCGGATGTCAGCCGATCGCGGCCTGCACGTCGGAGACGAGCTTCTCCCACGTGGCCTTCGGGTCGTCACCGTTGATGATGGCGGCCTCGGCGACGCCCCAGTACTGCCACACGGACCCCATCGCGGGGATCGCCGGCATGGCGACCGCGTCGGCGCCGACCGTCGCGAAGCCCGCGATGATCGGGTCGCTCGAGGCGCTCTCGGCCGCGGCGCTCAGGGCGGGGAGGATGTTGCCGGCCTTGTAGAGCTCGAGCTGCACGTCCTCGGAGCCGAGGTAGTTCACGAGGAAGTCGGTCGCGGCGACCTTGTTCTTGGACTCGGCGGAGAGGAAGAAGCCCTTGACGCCCGCGAACGGCTGGGCCGGCTCCGCGGTGGGGCTCGGGATGGCGTCGATGGCGACGTCGATGCCCGCGTCGACGGCGGCGCCCACGTTCCACGGGCCGGTCAGCCAGAAGGCGGCCGTGCCGTCGAGGAACGCCTGCTTGGCGATCGCGCCGTCGATGTCGGTGTTGAACACGCCCGCGCCGTTCTTGCCCTTGCTCGCGAGCCAGTCGGCGAACGCGTAGCCGCCCTCGCTGCCGAGCTGCAGGTCGGCCGGGTCGTAGGAGCCGGAGGCGTCCGTGCCGAACACGGGGGCGCCGAACGCCGTCTGGAACGGGTAGAGGTGGTACGGGTTGCCCTCGGCGCCCTGCTCGACGACGAACGGCTGGGTGAGGCCGGCGGCCTGACCCTTCGCGATCATGTCGTCGAAGCTCGTGGCGGCCTCGGGCACGAGCGCGGTGTTGCGCAGCACCGCGATGTTCTCGACGGCGTAGGGGAGCATGTAGACGGTGCCGTCGTAGGTGGCCGCCTGGATGGCCACGTCGAGGTAACCCGAGGCCGAGTCGCCGAGCTCGAGCGGGGCGACGACGCCGTTCGTCGTGAGCTCGCCGAGCCAGTCGTGCGCGCCCATGACGATGTCGGGGCCCTCGCCGGTCGGCACCTGCTGGATGAAGTCGTCCTTGATGGTCGCGTTGTCCTTGGAGACGAGGTCGACCTTCACGCCGGTCTTCTCGGTGTAGGCGTCGGCCGCGCCCGTGAGCGCGTCCACGCGCTCGGCGTCGACCCAGACCGTGAGCGAGCCCGCCGCCTGGTCGCCGTCGCCTCCGTCGCCGGCGGCCTGGCATCCGCTCAGCACGAACGCGGATGCGACGGCGATGGCGCCGAAGCCGAGCGCGCCCTTCTTGGTCACCTTCATTGGTGTGGTCCTTTCCTGTGTGCGGTTCCCGGCCGCCAGAGGAGGCCGTTCTCCGTAACGCTCGGTGCAAGCGCTTGCAGACATGACAGTCGAAGTTCGCACCGCCTGTCAAGTCCACCTGATCACGGCCTCATAACGCCTACGGGTGTTTGACAGTCTCGTGTGCAAACGTTTACAAATGGGAGACATCGAGGGGCACGGCCGTGGCGACATCGCCGTGTAACAGGCGCTCGCTAGCATCAGGAGCGCCGGAGCACCCCCCAAGCGAAGGAACCATCGTGAACTCGACGATCGATCGCGCGGCGCCGCGCGACGACTGGTGGCGCAGCGCCGTCATCTACCAGATCTACCCCCGCTCGTTCGCCGATGCCGACGGCGACGGGGTCGGCGATCTGCCCGGCATCACGCACCGCCTGCCCGAGGTCGCCGAGCTCGGCGTCGACGCCGTCTGGCTCTCGCCGTTCTTCACCTCGCCGCAGGCCGACGCCGGCTACGACGTCGCCGACTACTGCGACGTCGACCCGCTGTTCGGAACGCTCCCCGACTTCGACGCCATGCTCCAGCGGGCGCACGAGCTCGGGCTCAAGGTCATCATCGACCTCGTGCCCAACCACTCCTCGAGCGCCCACGAGTGGTTCCAGGCGGCCCTCGCATCCGCCCCCGGATCGGCGGAGCGCGCGCGCTACATCTTCCGCGACGGGAAGGGCGAGTACGGGGAGCTGCCCCCCAACAACTGGGAGTCGGTCTTCGGCGGCGGCGCGTGGACGCGCGTGACGGAGCCCGACGGCACGCCCGGCCAGTGGTATCTGCACCTCTTCGACTCGCAGCAGCCGGACTTCGATTGGAGCAACGAGGACGTGCGGGAGTACTTCCGCGGCGTGCTGCGGTTCTGGCTCGACCGCGGCGTCGACGGCTTCCGCGTCGACGTCGCCCACGGCCTCGCGAAGGCGCAGGGGCTCCCCGACTACACGCCGCCCGCCGACGCCGGGAGCATGGGCGGCGACGAGACCGACGTGCCCTACTGGGCGCAGGAGGGCGTGCACGAGATCTACCGCGACTGGCACGAGGTGCTCGCCGAGTACGGCCCCGACCGCATCCTCGCCGGCGAGGCGTGGGTCGAGCCGCTCGCGAAGCTCGCCCAGTGGGTGCGCGCCGACGAGATGCACCAGACCTTCAACTTCAGCTACCTCGAGACGCCGTGGGACGCCTCCGCGCTGCGCACCGTCGTCGACGAGTCGCTCGCGGCCTTCGGCTCGGTCGGCGCACCGAGCACGTGGGTGCTCTCGAACCACGACGTCATCCGCCACGCGACACGCCTCGGGCTCACCCCGCCGCCCCCGCAGGGGCAGGGACTCGGCCCGAAGTCGGAGTCGCATCCGGATGAGGTGGTGGGCCTCCGTCGCGCACGCGCCGCGACGACGTTCATGCTCGCACTCCCCGGTTCGTCGTACCTGTACCAGGGCGAGGAGCTGGGCCTGCCCGAGGTCATCGACCTCCCCGACTCGGTGCGGCAGGACCCGAGCTTCTTCCGCACGGGCGGCGAGACCTACGGTCGCGACGGATGCCGCGTTCCGATCCCGTGGGAGGCCGCGGCGCCGAGCTTCGGCTTCGGCCCCTCGGCGGCGAGCTGGCTGCCCCAGCCCGACGCGTGGGGCGACTACGCGCGCGACGCGCAGCACGGGGTTCCGGGCTCGACCCTCGAGCTCTACCGCACCCTGCTGACCCTGCGTCGCGAGCACGGGCTCGGCTCGGGATCGCTCGAGTGGCTGCCGCAGCCCGGGGAGGCGGTGCTCGCGTTCCGCAACGGCGACGTCACCGTGGTCGCGAACACGGGCGGCGTGCCCGTCGCGCTTCCGGCCGGTCGCGTGCTCGTGTCGAGCGGCCCCGTGGCCGACGACCGCATCCCGGGCGACACGACGGTCTGGCTCGCCTGAGGCGGGCGGCACGGCTCGCGGGCGGCGACCCGGCCGACTCAGCCCGCGTGCGTCTGCAGCCAGGTGAACGGGTCGACGTGCGATCCGTTCACGATGACCTCGAAGTGCAGGTGCGGGGCCGTCGTCACGCCCGTCGTGCCGACGAGCCCCACGAACTCGCCCACGGCGACCGTCTGCCCCACCTGAAGCGGTGACGACGAGAGCTGCATGTGCGCGTAGCGCGTCTGCACGACCTGGCCGTCGATACGGTGCTCGAGCACGACCGAGTTGCCGAAGCTCCAGTGGTTCTCGACGTGCTCGACGACGACGCCGTCGGCGACCGCGAAGATCGGCGCCCCCGCACCCGGCACGAAGTCGATGCCGCGGTGGTCGGTCGAGCACGCGCCGCAGCCCTTCGTGCGGTACCCGTAGCCGGAGGAGATCGGCACCGTGTAGGGGAACGGCCAGCGGATGGCGCCGGTGCCGCTCGAGGTGTAGCTGTAGCTGCGGCTGCCGTACTTCTCCTTGAGCACCTGCGCCCACGACTTCACGTCGAAGTCGTCGCGCGCGACCGTGATCGCCTCGTGGTCCTCGTGGACGTCGAGCTCCTGGCCCTCCACGGCGAGCGCCGCGGCGATGAAGTCCCCACCCTCATCCGACTCGGGGGTGTACACGCCGAGCGCATTGGCGGGAAGCGACATGCCCACCACGAGCGCGCCGGCCGAGGTCAGGGCGGCGACGGAGAGCAGGCGCGACACGATGGTGCGCCGCACCGTCGCGGGTGAGGTCGCCCGCTGTGCGGGTGCCGGAGCGGGAGCGGGTGCGGGAGCCGGAGCGGGCGCGGCCTGCGCCGCGGGAGCGTACGAGCGAGCCGCCGCGCGCTCGCGTTCGCGGAGCTCGCGGCGGGACGTCGCCGGGGGGAGCGAGTGGTCGATCCCCGCCGTCACGGGCTCGGTTTCCGGCCGTGGCGACGAGGCGCGGTGCAGGTGTTCACGCTCTCCTCCAGGCCACGGCGGGCGGTTCGGGTTCATCGGGCAACTCCTCGATCGTACTCCGGACGCGCCGCCGAGGCGACCTCCCCTCGGCGTCAGGCGCCGAGCTCGATGAGGAGGGCCTCGAGGGCGTCGACGACGGCGGGGTGTCCCGCGATCAGGAAGTCGCGACTCGGGCGGGGCACGCCGAGCCCGCGCACCGCCGCTCCGGCCTCCTCCGCGATGAGCGCGCCCGCCGCGAGATCCCACGGGTTGAGCGAGCGCTCGTAGTAGCCGTCGAGGCGCCCGGCCGCGATCCCCGCGAGGTCGAGCGAGGCGGTGCCGCCGCGACGGATGTCGCGCACGTGCGGCAGCAGGCGCGCGACGACCTCACCCTGCCTGCCCCGGAACTCCGCGTCGTAGCTGAAGCCCGTCGCGACGAGCGCGCGCTCGAGGGGCGCGGGCTCCGCGACGCGGAGGGGCTCGGTCCCGCAGGTGGCGCCTTCGCCGCGCGCGGCCGCGAACTCCTCGCCCGTCGCCGGGTTGAGCACGACGCCCGCCAACGCGGTCCAGGTCAGCGGGTCCGGGTCCCCCTCGACGACCGCGATGCTGACGGCGTAGTGCGGGATGCCGTAGAGGTAGTTGACGGTCCCGTCGATCGGGTCGACCACCCAGGTGAGGCCGCTCGTCCCCCCGCTCGTCCCGCCCTCCTCGCCGAGGATCGCGTCGTCGGGCCGCGCTGCGGCGATCCGCTCGCGGATGAGCACCTCGACCTCACGATCGGCGTGCGTCACGACGTCGACGATGCTCGACTTGGTTGCCGCCACCTGTACGCCTTCGCGGCGTCGAGTGGCCGCGAGCTCACCGGCCTCGCGGGCGACGGAGCGAACGAGCGGCAGGAGTGGCGACGTCATCCCCTCAGCCTTCCACGTGCTCGACGCGGGAACGCAGCGCCGACAGGAACGCCGCAGCCGTCGCGCCGTCGAGAACGCGGTGGTCGCACGACAGCGTGAACTCGGCGCGCGGGCGCCAGGTGCCCCCGTCGCCCCAGCGGACGAACTGCTCGTTCGTGGCGCCGACGGCGAGGATCGCCGCCTGCGGGGGGTTGACGATCGCCGTGAAGCGGTCGATGCCCATCATCCCGAGGTTCGAGATGGTGAACGTGCCGCCCGAGATGTCGTCGCGGCCCAGCTGCTTCGCTCGCGCCTTCGCCACGAGCTCGCGTCGCGCCTCCGCGATCTGCGAGAGGTCCCGCGAGTCCGCGTCGTGGATGACCGGCACGACGAGCCCCGCGTCGGTCGCCACGGCGATGCCGACGTGCGCGCGCGAGAAGCGCGACACGCCCTCGTCCGAGAACCACGCGTTGACATCCGGATGCTCCACGAGGGTGCGGCCGACC
>JAEYZI010000069.1 GCA_023428065.1 Actinomycetes bacterium
GCCGGGGGCCGGGACGCGCGGCGGGCGGGGCGGCCGTCGGCGCGCCGCCGCGGGCGGGGCTCTGGCTGTCAGTGAGCGCCACGGATGTACCCCGCTTCCGTCGCGGACGACCGCCAGCTGTCGACGACGTCGTCGTCGGGGTCGACGTCGACGCACAGCCAGCCGCCGTCGACGAAACGCTCGCGCGCCTCGGGGCGCATCCCCACGGCGAACAGGGCGCCCGACTGCCCCGGGCGGCGCTGGCGCAGCACCCAGTCGACGACCTCGTCATCGGGGTTCGCGAGGATCGCGAACGTCGGACCCGCGGTATCGGCCGACGCGGGAGGCAGCGCCTGCTGCCGGTCGAGCAGCCGCAGCGCCGCGAGGCTCGTGAGGAACCCCTCGATGCGCTGGCCGCCCTCCCAGCGCTCGCCCACGGGCGTCACCTGGGCGGCGCCGGACTCGACGACGTGCACCCGGAAGCCGCTCTCGTCGAGGTGCACGGCGAGCGAGGCGAGCATGCGCACGCCCCACTCGAACGAGTCGCTCGCCGGCGTGGGCGGCCAGTTCTCGTGGTCGGGTGCCGCATCCGGGTAGCCGCCGAGCCGTGTGTCGATCACGATGCGGGCATCGGGGTGGCTGCGGTGCTCCTCCTGGCGCACCATGAGGTCGCCGTGCCGGGCCGAGGCGCGCCAGTGCACGCGGCGCAACGCGTCGCCCGAGCGGTACTCGCGCGTCGTCAGATCGTCGTCGTTGCCGACCGCGCGCCGCTGCACGAGCTGTGCCGCCCCGTCGCCGTCGATGAGCACCGGTCCGCCCTCCGGGAGGGCCGAGATCGGCGGCACGACCGTGAGGCGGTCGACGTCGCCGCATGCCGTCGAGGCGCGCGCCATGCCGAACGGGTCGCCGAACTCGACCACGAGCGGGCCGATCGGGTACAGGCCGCGGCGGTGCGGATGCAGCTCGTAGCCGAGCGTGACCGTGCGCGCCGAGGCGGGGCGGATGGGCACGGGGCCGAGCGCATTCGGCGCCTGCTGCTCGTGCCACGGGATCGCGTCGTTCCAGAGCACGGACGGCGTCGTGACGGTGCCGGAGTTGCGCACGCGGAGGGTGACGGTCGCGATCGCCCCCGCCGAGACGACGGGCGGCGAGAACAGTCGCACGACGTCGAGCTTCGGCCGCCTCAGGCGGGCGAGGAGAAGCCCGCCGAGGGCGAGCAGGAGCGCGAACGACCCCGCGACGAGCAGCTCGTAGCGGCCGAACGTGAACGCCGCGATGAGGCATCCGACGCCCGCGACGAGCGTCGCCCAGCCGCGCACCGTGAGGCCGATGCGCTGGGTGCGCCGCAGCGACGACTCGGGCACGGCAGCCTCGCGGTCCGGCTCAGGCGGGGCCCGCCGCGCCGAGCGGCACGGGGGTCGACTTCACGATGCGCGCCGCGATCTCGGCGAGGCCCTCGCGACCGTAGCCGCCCGTCGACTTCGCGGGCATGAGGCGGTGCGCGAGCACCGACACGGCGAGCGCGTCGATGTCGTCGGGCAGCACGAAATCGCGGCCGTCGAGCGCCGCCCGAGCCTTCGCGGCGCGCACGAGCTGGAGCGTCGCGCGGGGGCTCGCGCCGAGGCGGAGCTCGCGGTCCACGCGGGTCGCGGCGGCGATCGCGACGACGTAGTGCTCGATCGCGGGGCTCACGAACACCTCGCGCACCGTGAGGATCATGCGCCGCAGCCGCTCGATCGTGACCACGGGTCGCAGCTCGTCGAGCGGGCTGCCCTGCTCGCGCTGGCGCAGCATCGCGGCCTCGTTCGCGGCATCCGGGTAGCCCATCGAGATACGGGCCATGAAGCGGTCGCGTTGGGCCTCGGGGAGCGCGTAGGTGCCCTCCATCTCGACCGGGTTCTGCGTCGCGATGACGGTGAACGGGTCGGGCAGCGGGTAGCTGCCGCCGTCGACCGACACCTGACGCTCCTCCATCGACTCGAGCAGTGCCGACTGGGTCTTGGGGCTCGCGCGGTTGATCTCGTCGCCGATGACGATGTTCGCGAAAACGGGCCCGGGTTTGAACTCGAAGTCGCGCGTGGCCTGGTTGTAGACCGAGACCCCCGTGATGTCGGAGGGCAGCAGGTCGGGCGTGAACTGGATGCGGTTGACGGTGCAGTCGACGCTCTTCGCGAGCGCGCGGGCGAGCATCGTCTTGCCGACGCCCGGCACGTCCTCGACGAGCAGGTGGCCCTCGGCCAGCAGCACCGTCGTGGCGATCTCGATGACGTCGCGTTTGCCGTCGATCACCGTCTCGACGGCGGCCATCACCGCGCGGGCGTCGAGCAGGAACTCGGGAGCGGAGAGAGGTCCCGCGGAGGTCTCGGCGACGATGCCGACATCCTCCCCGGAGTCGGGGACGCGTTCCATCGTCCGAGTCTGACACGCGGAGGAGGATCCGTCACCGGTTCGATGTCCTGACTTTCCGGGCAGGCGCGAGGCTCAGGAGAGGGTGTCGCCGCGCGCTGCGAGGCCCGCGCGGTAGCCCTCCTGGTAGGCCTCGCGGCTGCCGAGCCGGAACATGTCGCGCTCCGAGGGGCGGATGAGGGCGCGCGCGCCGGGTGCGTCGAGGTCGGTGACGAGGTGGCCGAGTCCCCGGATGACGGCGACCGGGCGCCCTCCCGCCTTGCCCTTCACGAGCTCCGCGGCGGCGGCGAGCTCGTCGGCGATCGCGGGTGCGGTGACGGCGAGCTCTCGGCCGTTCGCGTCGGCGGTGCCGGCGAGGTCCTCGATCACGACGACGCCCGCGGCGCCGATCGCGGCATCCGTCTGCCCCTCGCGCCAGGGGCGGCCGAGGGTGTCGGTGAGGATGACGCCGATGCGGATGCCGAGCCGGTCGCGCAGCACCTCGGCGAGGTGGCGGGCGGAGCGGTCGGGGTCTTCGGGGAGCAGGAGCACGTGGCCGTCGGGCGCGTTCGAGGAGTCGACGCCCGCGGCGGCCATGACGAGGCCCTGACGGTTCTCGACGATGCGGGTGGCGCCTGTGCCGTCGGCGCGGGCGCGCTCGGCGACGACGCGCACGGTCTCGGCGGTGATCGCGTCCTCGCGGTCGGCTGCCTCGACGATGCGCCCCTCGGCCTTGCTCACGATCTTGCTCGTGACGGCGATGATGTCGCCGTCCTCCGCGATCCCCGCGAGCGCATCCCCGAGGATGCCCGCGAGGTCGTCGCCCGGCCGGAACTCGGGCAGCCCGAGCAGGGCGAACACGCTGTAGGCGGGGCCGGTGGGTGCGTGCGTCACCCCTCTATCCTCCCAACCCTCCATCCTCTGATGGGTCAGGAGCGGAGTCGGGGCAGCACCTCGCGGCCGAAGACGTCGAGGAAGCGCGCCTGCTCGCGCGAGACGTCGTGCAGGTAGACGCGGTCGAAGCCGAGGTCGAGGTAGCGCTGGATGTGGGCGCGGTGCACCTCCGGGTCGTCGGAGATGAGCACCCGACCCTCGAAGTCCTCCGGCCGCACGGTGCGCGCGATCTGCTCGAGCTCGAACGGCGAGCGGATGTCGGACTTCGGGAACCGCATCCCCGCGTTCGGCCACTCCCGCAGCGCGTTCGCCACCGCCTCGTCGCGCGTCGGCGCCCACGACAGGTGCAGCCGGATGATGCGCGTCTGCGTGCGCGGATCGCGCCCCACCTCGCGCGCGCCCTCGGCGAAGCGCTGCAGGAGCGGCGCGACCTTCTCGACGGGCGCCCCGTCGACGACGATCCCGTCCACCGTGCGACCGGCGCGCTTCGCCGTCACGGGCCCGGCGGTGCCGATGAGGATGGGCGGGGCGGCATCCGGCATCGTCCACAGCCGCGTCGACTCGAGCTTGTAGTAGCGGCCCTCGTGCCGGGTGTCGCGCCCCGCGAGGGAGGCCGCGAAGAGCTTCTTGATGATGTCGACCGCCTCGAACATGCGGTCGATGCGCTCGGGCGCCTCGGGCCAGTACCGCCCGACGACGTGCTCGTTGATGGCCTCCCCCGAGCCGAGGCCCAGCCAGTGCCGCCCCGGGTACATCGCCGCGAGCGTCGCCGAGGCCTGCGCGACCATCGCCGGATGCCACCGGAACGTCGGCGCCGTCACCCCCGTGCCGAGGTCGCCCGCCGTCACCTGCCCGAGCGCCGACAGCACGTTCCACACGAAGCTCGCCTGCCCCTGCTGCGGCACCCATGGCTGGAAGTGGTCGGCCGCCATGACCCCCGTGAACCCGGATGCCTCCGCGGCCTGGGCGAGCGCGATCACCTCGTTCGGGGCGAAGCGCTCGAGCATCGCGGCGTAGCCGATGTGCGGGGTCACGCGTCCATCATGTCGCGAGAGCGCGCCCCCGGCTCATCCGAGCGCGTCGATCGCGGCGTGCGCGACCTCCACCACCGTGTCCGACGCCGACGCCTCCGGCGTGAAGCCGAGTCGCACGACGACGAGCCCCTCGGAGGGGATCACGATCATCATCTGCCCGTCGTGGCCGTTTGCGGAGAAGGCGTCCTCCGGCAGCGACGGCCAACGCAGCGACCCGTCGGGCAGCACGTTGGTGCGCCATCCCAGCCCGTAGCCGGGGTCGTCGGAGACGCCCGTGTCGGTCACCGTGAGGCTCTGCTCCATCCAGTCCTCGGGCAGCAGTTGCTCCCCGTTCCACTCGCCGTTCTGCAGCGCGAATTGGCCGATCGCCGCCCAGTCGCGCGGGGTCGCCCAGAGGTACGACGAGCAGACGGGGGTGCCCGCGGCATCCGGCTCCCACACGGCCGAGGCGAGTCCGAGCGCTGGGAAGATCGTCTGGCGGGGCAGGTCGGCGCCGAGACCCGTGCGCTCGGCGAGCACCGAGCACAGGGCGTTCGTCGAACCGCTCGAGTACTGCTGCACCTCGCCCACCGGATGCGCGAGCGGCAGGCCCGCGACGTAACCGCCCATGTCGGGCTCGAGGTAGAGCATGCGCGTGATGGGGGTGCCGAGGTCGTAGGTCTCGTCCCACGCGAGGCCCGCGTTCATGCGCAGCAGGTTCTCGACCGTGATCGACGCGCGCTCGTCGGTCCACTCGGGGCGCAGCTGGTCGTCATCCAGCGACACGACGCCCTGCTTCACGAGCATGCCCGTCAGGAGCGAGGTGACGCTCTTCGACATCGACCAGCCGAGCTGCGGCGTGGAGGCGCCGAAGCCCTCCCCGTACCGCTCGCCGACGAGCGCGCCGTCCTTCACGACGACGATCGCGCGCGTGCCGAGGTTCTCGACCACCTCGGCGGGCTCACCGTCGGCGAAGGCGCGCGCGATGGCCGCCTCGAGCTCGGGGTCGGGCGCCTCGACGATCGCGTGGGTGAACGGATTGCGCTCGGAGCCCACCGCCGTCGGCTCACCCAGGTCGAGCGGCCCCGACGCGAGCGTGCATCCGAAGCCCTCGGTGTAGCGCGCCTGCTGCGGGGTGCCGACACCGAGCACCGACGCCGTCGTCACCTCGTCATGCGACTGCACCCGCACATACGGCACGAGGGGGTTCGGCGGCAGGTCGGATGCGGAGTCGGCGCGGCCGGCGACCTTCTCCACGGCGCAGGCGTTGTGGGCGGCGTAGCCCGTGCCCGTCAGCAGCAGCGGCCCCTGCCAGAGGTAGACGCCCGTGACGGCGACGGCGACGGCGACGGCAAGGGATGCGGCGACGATGCCGATCCGACGGAGGATGCGCACGAGCGGATGCTATCGGGGCCGCACCTCGCGGCACCAAATCAGCGGATGTGCACCACGCCGGAGGCGTCGACGTTCACCACGATCGTCTCGATCTTGCGGTTCACGACGCGCACGATCACCACGATGAGCCACAGGCCCCCGGTGAGGAGCGCGAGGATCGTGTTCCAGAACCAGCCGATGCGCTTCTTGCGCTGCAGGATCCCCTGGTCGCCCGACACGGTGCTCACCGTCCAGCCCTGCGCGGCGAGGCGCGCGACCTCGGCGTTCAGGAGCGCGGTGCGGCGCTCGGGCGAGATGGGGGCGGGGGTGGGTAGGTCCGGCATGCCTCCAGGCTAGGCAGCGGATGCCGTGCACACCCTCCGGGTGACCCCCGGATCCGCGGGTGGGGAAGTCGCCCAGAACCAGCCGCTCACCTCGATCGTCGACAGCATCCGGGCGACCTTCGTGGGCACGCCCGTCGGCGCGGATCTCTGGATCGCGCTCGCGTGGTGCCTCGGCATCCTCGTCGTCGCGGTGGTCGCGGCGGGCCTCGTGTACCGGAGGCGGATGGCGCGCTAGCCAAGCGCGGGCGGCGAACGTCACATGCGGCGGGAGTAACGACTCCCGCCGCATGTGCGTTGCGCCGCCCGGGGGCGCGGGTTCTCCCGCCGATGCTGCAGGTGCTCCCGCCGCTCGGCATCGCCGGGGTGGCGGGAGGCTGAGCGGCGCGGGGCGAGGGGCGCGGGGCGCGGCGCGAGCGCGCCTACGGGCGCAGCAGCACCTTGATGGCGCGGCGCTCGTCCATCGCGGCATAGGCCTCCGCCACCTCGCTCAGCGGCAGCTCGAGGTCGAACACGGCTCCCGGCTGCAGGCGCCCATCCCAGACCTCGGGCAGCAGCTCCTCCACGTAGTTGCGCACGGGTGCCACGCCCCCGCGCACGCCCACGTTCGTGTCGAACATGCGGCGCATGGGCAGCTCGGGTCCCCCGTTCGGCACGCCCACGAAGCCCACCTGGCCGCCGGGGCGCGCCGAGCGCAGCGCCTGGTCCATCGACTCGGCCGTCCCCACGCACTCGAGCACGACATCCGCGCCGATCCCGTCGAAGAGCTCGCGGATGCGGGCCACGCCCTCCTTGCCGCGCTCCTCGACGATGTCGGTCGCACCGAAGCGGCGGCCGAGCGCCTGGCGGTCGGCGTGACGCGACATGAGCACGATGCGGTCGGCGCCGAGTCGCGCCGACGCGAGCACGGCGCAGAGGCCCACGGCGCCGTCGCCCACGACGACGACGCTCTTGCCCGGACCCACCCCGCCCGACACGGCGGCGTGGTGGCCCGTGCCCATGACGTCGGCGAGGGTCAGCAGGTGCGGCACGAGCGCGTCGTCGGGCATCGCGGGGGTCGCCACGAGCGATCCGTCGGCGTGCGGCACGCGCACGCGCTCACCCTGGGCACCGTCGGCGAACGCGCCCGAGCGGTCGTCGGCACCCCACCATCCGCCGTCGAGGCACGACGTCGAGAAGCCGTTCCGGCAGTTCACGCACTCCATGTCGCAGTCGTAGAACGGCGCGATCACAAAGTCGCCGACCTTGATGCGGCGCACCTCGGGCCCCACCTCCTCGACGACGCCCACGAACTCGTGGCCGATGCGGCGGGGGGCGGTCGTCGGCGTGATGCCGCGGTAGGGCCACAGGTCGGAGCCGCACACGCACGCGGCCACGACGCGCACGATCGCGTCGCGGCCGGTCGAGAGCACGGGATCCGGTACCTCTTCGTAGCGGATGTCGCCGGGGGCGTGGATGAGAGTCGCATGCATGATCCGAGGCTACGGGGCCGCAGGGGTCGCCGTGTGCGGCGGCGTCGGCGGAGGGGCGGCGGCGTCGGACGGGCGGCGTAACGTGCGCCTCGAGCGCAGGAGAACACCGTGGTCGACTACCGTCTCGAACTCGTCATCCTCCCGGTTTCCGACGTGGAGCGCGCGAAGGCGTTCTACGGCGACACCCTCGGGTGGCCCGTCGATCACGACCACACCGTGAGCGACGACCTCCGGTTCATCCAGATCACGCCGCCCGGCTCGGCCTGCTCGATCGCGTTCGGCACCGGCATCAGCCAGATGGCACCCGGATCCCTGCGGGCGCTGCAGGTCGTCGTGTCCGACGCGGATGCGGCGCTCGCCGACCTGCGCGGCCGCGGCGTCGACACGAGCGACATCGCCGAGCAGTCGTGGGGCCGGTTCATCTACTTCTCCGACCCCGACGGCAACACGTGGTCGGTGCAGGGACTGCCGCCCAGGTCGGCCGACGTCGGCTGAGCCGGCGCCCGGCTACAGCGCGCGCAGGCGCGGCGCGAGGTCGCGCTCGAAGAGCTCCATGAAGCGGCGCTGATCCGGGCCCGGCGCGTGGAACACGAGGTGGTTGAGTCCCCAGTCGACGTACTGCGCGATCTCGGCCACCACGGCATCCGGGTCGGAGCCTACGATCCAGCGCGACGCGATCTGCTCGATGGGCAGGGCATCGGCCGCCCGCTCCATCTCGACCGGGTCGGTGATGTCGTGCTTCTGCTCCTTGCTGAGCGCGAGCGGCGCCCAGAAGCGCGTGTTCTCGAGCGCGACCTCCGGGTCGGTGTCGTAGGAGAGCTTGATCTCGATCATGCGGTCGACGTCGTCGAGCGTCTTGCCCGCCTTCGCGGCGCCCTCCTCCACCGCGGGCATGAGCTCGTCGCGGTAGAGCGCGGCACCCTTGCCCGAGGTGCAGATGAAGCCGTCGCCGGCGCGACCCGCGTAGCGCGCCACCATCGGGCCGCCCGCGGCGATATAGATCGGGATCGGGGTGTCGGGTCGGTCGTAGATCGATGCGTCGACGGTGGAGTAGTACTCGCCCTCGAAGCTGACCCGGTCCTCGGTCCAGAGGGCGCGGATGAGGTCGACCGACTCGCGGAGCCGCGCGAAGCGCTCCTTGAACTCGGGCCACTCGCCGCGCCATCCGGTGGCGATCTCGTTGAGCGCCTCACCCGTGCCGACGCCGAGGAAGATGCGGCCGGGGTAGAGCACGCCCATGGTCGCGAACGCTTGCGCGACGACCGCGGGGTTGTAACGGAAGGTCGGCGTCATGACGCTCGTGCCGATGAGAACGCTCGAGGTGCGCTCGCCGACCGCCGTCATCCACGCGAGCGAGAACGGGGCGTGCCCGCCCTCGTGCCGCCACGGCTGGAAGTGGTCGGACGTCGTCACCGACTCGAAGCCGTGACCCTCCGCCGCCACCGCGAACTCCACGAGGTCACGGGGGGCGAACTGCTCGGCCGAGGCCTTGTATCCGAGTCGAAGCGCACGAGTCATGCCCCCATTCTGCTCATGGAGCCCGCCCGGCGCTGCGGCGCGCGCCGCCGCTACGGCGTGATGCGGTCGACGTAGGCGAGCGCCTCGTCGAGAAGGGCGACCCACTCCGCATCGGAGGCCGCATCCGGCATCACGACCCACTCGCGCAGCTCGCGCCCCCGCATGACCATGCGCTCGACGCTGCCGCCCGCCACGAGCTCGTCGGCGCGCGCCTCCGGCACCTTCACCATGAGAGCGCCCGCGTGCGGCACGACCGCGAAGATCTTGCCCCGGATGCCGAGCCCCTCGGTCGAGAACATGCGCCCCCAGTTCACGCCCTCGCGCGCGAGAAGCGGCGCCGCGAGCCGCTCGAGCCGGGCGCGCGCGGCCTCCGCGGCGGCCCGTTCCGCATCCGTGACCATGCGGGAAGTGTGCCACTTCGCGCCGACATCGCCCCTGACACCCTTTTCGGGGACTAGATGGGATGCCCGCGGTCGTTGACGGTATAGGTATGGAGTCGACTGCCGCGCCCGCCGCCGGGTGGTTTCCCGACCCCGGCGACCCGTCGACCGAGCGCTGGTGGTCGGGGAACGCGTGGACCGAGCACACGCGCCAACCGCTGGGTGCCGAGGCGCCTGCGGCGTTCGCTCCGCAGCTCGCGACCCTCGTCGAGGAGCGTCCCGCCGCGCAGGAGGCCGCCGACCCGTTCGTCTTCGCGATGACGCCGAGCCAGGAGGCAGCCGCCGAGGCGCCCGTTGCGGCGCCCGTCGCGCCTCCCGTCCCGCCCCAGGTGACGCACCACGCCGAGTCGGCCCCCGTGTCGTCGCCGCTCACGCCCCCGTGGCTCACACCCGACCCCCAGCCGGCGGCGCCTGTCGCAGCGGCGCCCGCCGCCGCGCCCGTCGCGCCGGCGATGCCCGGGTTCGTCGAGCCGTCGCCGGCGCCCGCGAACCCGGTCGCGCCGACGTCGACGGAACCCGCCTTCACCCTCACCCCGTCGTTCGAGACGCCCGCCGCCCCCGCATGGCCCGCGCAGGCGGCCCCGGCCCTCCCCGAACCGGCCGCCATGACGCCGGTCGCGCCCGCCGCCCCGGCCATGCCCGCCATGCCGGCCGTCCCGTCCGTGCCCGCCGCCGGGTTCGTGCTGCCGGATGCCCCCGTCGCGCCCGTGACGGCGGCCGACCTCGAGCCCCGCGTGGGCAAGCACGCCGATCCCGTCGCCCCGCCCGCGGCGCCCGCACCGGCGCTTCCCGCGGTGCGTCCCGTCGGGTTCACGTCGTCGGCCGACCCCGAGATCGCCAACCGCTACCGCTCGGTGATCCACGCCGCCGACCAGGAGGAGATCGCGGCGCCCACCGCGGCCGCCCCGACCACGACGCTCGCCTCATCCGCGATGCTCGGCTCGCGCACCGCGACGCCGACGCCCGTCTACGCCGTGCAGCCCGCGACGAACAAGGCCGCCGACGCGGCGTTCTCGGCGGGCCTCGGCGCGCTCCTCGCGGTCGTCGTCGGCTTCGGGCTGCGCGTCGCCGGCCTCGCCGGTGTCATCGCCCTCGCGCCCGGCATCATGGGCCTCGGTGCGTGGATCTCTGGCGTCGTCGCGATCATCACGGGCATCGTCGGTCTCGTGCTGGCCCGCCGCCGCGGGGTCGGCTTCGGCAAGGCGCTCACGGGTCTGCTGTTCGGCATCCTCGTGTCGGTGCTCATCCCCGTCGGCGTCGTGCTGCTCGCATTCGCCTTCGTGTCGAGCCTCGGGCTCGCACTCTCCTGACGTCCGTCGCGACGACGGCCGCCGCCGCTCAGCGCGGCTGCTCGAGGAAGTCCGCGACGACGCGCGGCACGTAGGGCGAGACGTCGCCGCCGAGCGACGCCACCTGGCGCACGAGCGAGCTCGACACGTGCGCGTGCGCAGGGTCGGGCAGCATGAAGATCGTCTCGACCCGCGCGAGGTTGCGGTTGACGATCGCCATGGGCGTCTCGTACGCCACATCGACCTGCGAGCGGATGCCCTTCACGAGCACACTCGCGCCGACATCCGAGCAGTAGTCGACGAGGAGGCCGACGCTCCAGCTCGTGACGAGGATCTGCCCGGGGATGCGCGCCTCGGCGATCGACTCCTGGATGAGCGACACGCGCTGCGCGATCGGCAGGAGCGCCGTCTTGTCGGGGTTGTGCACGACGAGCACGTGCAGCTCGTCGAAGAGGTGGGCGGCCCGCTCGATCACGTCGAGGTGCCCGAGCGTCACGGGGTCGAACGATCCGGGAACCACGGCGATCCTGGTCATGCTCGCGATCCTATCTGGCGCATGTGACCGTTTCGTTACCGTGGGGGCAGGTTCTTCCGCCGCTCGACGCGGGTGAATCCGGCGTCGGCCGCCGAGCCGTCTAGGCCTTACCGAGGAAGGCGCGCTCCGACTCGTCGAAGCGCCGCGCGACCGCCTCCCGCAGGGCATCGAAGGAGGCGAGAGCGGGATCCGCGTCGAGCAGGCCCTGCGCGAGCTCACGCGCCTCGCCGATGAGATCGGCGTCCTCCACGACCCGCAGCAGCTTGAGCGAGGAGCGCCGCCCCGACTGCGTGCCGCCGAGCACGTCGCCCTCGCGCCGCAGTTCGAGGTCGGCCTGCGCGAGCTCGAAGCCGTCGAGCGTCGCCGCGACCGCCTCGACCCGGTCGCGCGCGAGCGTGCCCTGCTCGGCCCGCGTCACGAAAAGGGCGATGCCCGGAACGCCGCCGCGGCCCACGCGGCCGCGCAGCTGATGCAACTGGGCCACACCGAAGCGGTCGGCGTCGAGCACGATCATGGTCGACGCGTTCGGCACGTCGACGCCCACCTCGACGACCGTCGTCGCGACGAGCACGTCGATGTCGCCCGACGCGAACGCCCGCATGACGCGGTCCTTCTCCTCGCCCGACATCCGACCGTGCAGCGGTTCGATCCGGCGACCCTGGAGCGACGGATGCGCGCGCAGCCGTGCGAGCGTCTCGTCGACCGCCGCGGGCGGCACGGCCTCCGCCTCCGCGAGTTCGTCGCGATCGGCCTCCTCCACCTGACCGGCCGAGATCGCCGGGCACACGACGAAGCCCTGCCGCCCCTCGGCGAGCTCCTCCGCGAGACGCTGCCACACGCGCGCCTCCCAGTTCGGATGGTCGGCGAGCGGGACGACGTGGGACTCGATGGGGGCGCGACCCGCGGGCAGGGTGCGCAGGGTCGACACGTCGAGGTCGCCGAAGACCGTCATGGCGACGGTGCGCGGGATGGGCGTCGCGCTCAGCACGAGCACGTGCGGCGCGCGCCCCTTCAGACGGATGGCCTCGCGTTGCTCGACCCCGAAGCGGTGCTGTTCGTCGACCACGACGAGGCCGAGGTCGGCGAAGGTCACGTTGTCGCCGAGGAGCGCGTGCGTGCCGACGACGATCGCCGCTCCCCCGGATGCCGCCGCGAGCAGCGCCTTGCGCCGCTCGGCCGCGGGCAGCTGCCCCGTGAGGAGGGTCACGCGCAGCCGGGCGGCGAGGTCGGGCCCGAGCATCGACACGATCGAACGCAGGTGCTGGGCCGCGAGCACCTCCGTGGGGGCGAGGAACGCCGACTGTCCACCCGACTCGGCGACGGCGAGCATCGCCCGCAGCGCGACGAGCGTCTTGCCGGAGCCCACCTCGCCCTGCACGAGCCGGTTCATGGGCGTGCCGTCGAGCAGCTCCGCCTCGATCTCGGCGCCCACCGCGCGCTGGTCGTCGGTGAGCGGCCACGGCAGCGCCGCCTCGAACGCCTCCGAGATGGCGCCCGGGATGCGCGGCGTGCCCGACACGGCTCGGCGCTCGGCGCGCTGCCCGAGCAGCGCGAGCTGCAGCACGAGCGCCTCCTGGAATCGCAGCGCGTCGCGCGCGCGACGCCAGTCGGCGTCCGTCTCCGGCCGGTGGATGGCCACGAGGGCGTCGCGGAAGCCCATGAGCCCGCGGGCGGCGCGCACCTCATCCGGCACCGGGTCGGGCAGCTCGGGAAGCACGTCGAGCACCGTCTCGACGCACTTCTGCAGCTTCCAGCTCGGGAAGCTCGCCGTGGCGGGGTAGAGCGGCACGGGCGTCTCGGCCCAGCGGCGCGCCTGCTCGGCGTCCATCGCGGCGGCCTCGTCGGCGTCGAAGAGCTCGTAGTCGGGATGCGTGAGCTGGCGCGTGCCGCGGTAGGCGCCGATCTTGCCCGAGAAGATGCCGCGCACGCCCGGCCGCAGCTCCGCCTTGCGGAAGGACTGGTTGAAGAAGGTGAGGGTGAGGATGCCGTGCCCGTCGCTGATGGTCGCCTCGAGGATCGAGCCGCGGCGGTTCTGCATGCGCCGCTCGGAGACCGAGCGCACCTCCGCGACGATCGTCACGGGCTCGTCGATGCGCAACTCGCTGAGCGCCGTCAGCTCGCCGCGACGCGCGTACCGCCGCGGGTAGTGGGCGAGCAGGTCGCCGACCGTGCGCATGCCGAACGCCTTCTCGAGCACCTGCGCCGTGCGGCCGCCGAGAGCCGACGCGAGCTTCTGGTCGAGGGGCGAGTCCACGCTCCGAGGGTAGCGAGCGCCGGGGTCAGCCGAGCATCCGGGCGACGGCCACCATGTCGCGGTCGGCGAGACCGGATGCCGCGGTCGCCTCGTAGAGCTCGGTCACGAGGTCGATGATGGGCGTCGTCGCCCCCGCCTCCCGCGCGGCGTCGAGCACGAGCCCGCAGTTCTTCACGACGTCGGCGATCGCCGCCTGCGGCGAGTCGTCGCCCGAGAGCAGCTTCTCCGCCTTGACGCGGGCGATGGGGCTGTCCATGGGGCTCGCCTCGAGCACGCGCACGACGGATGCCACGTCCACCCCCGCGGTGCGCGCGGTCGCGAGCGCCTCGGCGAGGCACGCCACCATCGCCATCATGTAGTGGTTGACGGCGATCTTGGTGCGCAGCGCGCCCGGCGCCTCGCCGCACCGCACGACGGCCCTCGCGAGCGGGGCGAGGAGCTGCTCGGCGTCCGCGAGCGCATCCGGATCGCGTCCCGCGAGCATCACGACGAGCTCGCCGCGCTCGGCCGGCACGCGCGAGCCCGACACGGGCGCCTCGACGTAGGCGCCGCCGGCCGCCTCGACGTCGGCCGCGAGGGAGGCCGAGTAGGCGGGCGAGTTGGTGCCCGTGACGATCACCCGGTGGTCGGCCACGCGGCGGGCGAAGGCCTCCGTTCCGCGGCCGAGCACGGCATCCGTCGCGGCCTCGTCGCGCAGCATGAGCACGACCGTCTCGCACGCCGCGAAGAGCGCGTCGAGGTCGGCAGCCGCCGTCGCGCCGCGCTCGACGAGAGCGGCGTAGGAGGTGGGGCGCCTGCTCCACACGCGCAGCGGCGTGCCCGCGTCGAGCAGCCGCGCCGCCATCGGCTCGCCCATGATCCCGATGCCCGCGAAGCCCACCGTCATGAGGGCATCGTGCCAGCGCCCCCCGCGCGGCGCACGGGCCACCCGCGCACGTGCGGCCTGTCGCGGGGTCGAGGCGGCGTGCCAGGATCGCGGCATGGGAACCGTCGACGACTACCTCGCGGGGCTCGACGAAGCCTCGCGCGCGACCGTCGCCCGCCTCTACGAGCTCGCCCGCCGCGAGGTTCCCGAGGTGGAGCAGGGTCTCGGCTACGGCATGCCGGCGCTCGTGTACCGCGGCAAGCCGCTGCTCTCGGTCATGCGGGCGAAGGCGCACGTGGGGCTCTACCCGTTCAGCGCCCACGTGGTGGCGGCCGTCGCCGCCACGGGCGCGCTCGACGGGATCGACCACGCGAAGGGCAGCATCCGGATGCCGGTCGACGCCCCCATCGCCGACGACGCGCTGCGCGCCCTCGTCGCCGCCCGCCGCGCCGAGATCGAGGGCTGACGCCGACGCGGGCCGCCGTGGCTCGGCCGTTCGCTCACGGCGGGCGGTTCGCTAACCTGAGCCCGTGACGCGCATCATCGCCGGATTCGCCGGCTCGCTCGCCCTGACGGTGCCGAAGTCCGGCACGCGTCCGACGAGCGACCGCGTGCGCGAGGCGATCTTCTCGGCGCTCGACGCACGCGATCTCGTGCGGGGCGCGCGCGTGCTCGACCTCTACGCGGGGTCGGGGGCGCTCGGGCTCGAGGCCGCATCCCGCGGAGCCACCGAGGTGACGCTCGTCGACCGTTCGCGGGATGCCGCGGTCGTCTCGCGCCGGAACGCCGAGCGGGTGGGCCGCGCGGCACCTGCCGCCGACCCGCCGTCGATCCGCACCGTCGTGCAGCCCGTGCAGACCTTCCTCGCGGGCGCCGTCGGGGGCTGGGATCTCGTGTTCCTGGATCCGCCGTATGAGCTCACGGGCGCCGAGCTCGTCGACGACCTCCTGCTGCTCGCGCCGCGCGTGGCGCCGGATGCCGTGATCGTCGTCGAGCGCTCGGCGCGCGACCCGGAGCCCGCGTGGCCTGCGGGCCTCACCCTCGACCGGCGCACGTCCTACGGCGAGACCGCCGTCTTCTGGCTCTCCCCCGCGCCCGACCGCGCCCCCGCATCCGCCTGACCGCGCCGCCGCGCCGCATCCGCCTCCGCGCCCGTGTCGTGCTGTTGTGCAGGAGTCTGCTGTTGTGCAGGAGATCGCTGCCGTTGTGCAGGAAGCCGCGGCGCGAGCCCAACGTTTTCGGGGGTGCTCACTCGGGCGGAGTCGGCAAGTCCTGCACAACAGCAGAGTCCTGCACAACAGCAGAGTCCTGCACAACAGCAGAGTCCTGCACAACGGCGTCAGGTCAGCCGGCGGCGCCGTCCCAGTCGGCGTAAGGGTCCCAGCCGCCACGGGGGTCGAACGGGCGGCCGTCAACACGCACGCCCGGCTCGCCCGCGCGCACGCGGCCGATCTCGCGGAAGCCGGATGGCAGAACCGCGTCGCCCGGGAACGTCGCGAGCAGCGCGTGGTCCTCCCCGCCCGTCAGCGCCACCGTCGATCCGACGGCGGCCGCGTCGAGGTCGATCGTCACGCCCGACGCCTCCCCCATGCGCCGCGCGTCGAGCGCGAGACCGTCGCTCACATCCATCATCGCCGTCGCGCCCGCGCGAGCCGCCACCACGCCCGCGGCGATCGGCGGGCTCGGCGCGAGCTGGGCGTCGAGCTCGCGGTCGAACTCGGGCCGCAGCGACGCGGCGGCCACAGCATCCGGCACCCCCTCCGCGTCGACGCCGCGGGCGAACAGCAGCTCGAGCCCGCGCCCCGCGAGCCCCAGCTCGCCGCACACCGCGACGACATCGCCCGCACGCGCCCCCGAGCGCAGCGCCGGCGGCCGCCCCTCGAGGTCGCCGAACGCCGTCACCGCGATCGTCAACTGGTCGGACACCGACAGATCGCCCCCCACGACCCCGCACCCCGGAGCGAGCGCCGCGCACCCCTCGCGCAGGCCGTCTGCGAACTCCTCGAGCCAGCGCACGTCCGTGTCGGCGGGCGCCACGAGGGCCACCACGAGAGCCGTCGGCCGGGCACCCATCGCCGCGACGTCGGCGAGGTTCGACGCCGCCGCCTTCCACCCGAGCTGGAACGCGCTCGACCACGCGAGGCGGAAATCCGGTCCATGAACGAGCGTGTCCGTCGTCACCACGAAACGCCCATCCGGCGCGGCGACCACCGCGGCGTCATCACCCGGACCGAGCAGCGCGGATGCCGCATCCGGCAACCGCGGGAAGATGCGCCGCAGCACCGCCGACTCCCCGAGCGAGGCGAGCGTCTCGTCCGGAACCGTCACCTGGCCAGGTTAGCCTGGAGCGTGCGCATCGCCCGGACCAGCATCGCCGCCGCCGCGGCCGCGCTGCTCGCGACGACGCTCACCGCATGCGTCTCCGTCGTGCCCATGGTGCCCGCCGAAGGCGCGAACGACCCCGGATGCGCCGACCTCATCGTGCGCCTCCCCGACACCGTCGCGGGTCAGGAGCGGCGCGACACGAACGCGCAGGCCACCGGCGCGTGGGGCTCCCCGCCGACCGTGCTGCTGTACTGCGGCGTGGAGGTGCCGAGCGCGTCGACGAAGCGCTGCATCCTGGTCGAGGGCATCTACTGGCTCGTCGACGACAGCCAGGAACCCACCTATGTCCTGCGCAGCTATGGCCGAGAGCCGGCGGTCGACGTCGTCGTCGACGGGGCGGTCACCGGGCCGACGCCGGCGCTCACCGACCTGTCGCGGGCCATGCTCTACACGCGCCCCAACGGGCACGAGTGCACCGACCTCGAGGATGCGGACATCGCGGGAGAGCCCGCGGGGTGATCCGGGCGTGGGTGGGGGCGTCGGGCTGGTTTCGATACGCCGTGCGTCGCGCCCTCCGGGCGCGGCACGGCACTCAATCAGCAGTGAACGCGGCCCACGGCACTCAACCAGCGGTGAAGCGGTGACACCTCGCTTCAGCGGCGGGCGGCGAGCCCCAGCTCGATGAGCTCCGTGATGAGCTCGGGGTAGGAGACGCCCGACGCCTGCCAGCACGACGGGAACATCGAGATGGGCGTGAAGCCCGGCATCGTGTTGATCTCGTTCACCACGAACCCCTCCCCCGTGAGGAAGAAGTCGACGCGCGCGAGACCCGCGCCCCCGATCGCCTCGAACGCGCGTGCCGCGATGCGGCGCATCTCGCGCTGCTCCCCGTCGTGCAGCTCGGCCGGGCAGATGAGCTCGGCGGCATCCGGGTCGAGGTACTTCGCCTCGAAGTCGTAGAACTCGCGCCCCGTCACGACGATCTCGCCCGCGAGCGAGACGCGCGGCTCACCGCCGTCGCGCCCCTCGAGCACCGCGCACTCGACCTCGCGCCCGACGACCGCCGCCTCCACGAGCACCGTCGTGTCCTCCGCGAACGCGAGCTCGACGGCCGCGTCGAGCGCGTCCCAGTCGGCGACCTTCGTGACCCCCACCGACGACCCCGCCCGCGAGGGCTTCACGAACACCGGCAGTCCGAGGGCGCGGATGCGCCGCTCGAACAGCTCGCGCTGCTCGGCCCAGCGCGTCGGGGTGAGCGACACCCACGGCGCCACCTCGATGCCCGAAGCGACGAGCACCGACTTCGTCATGTGCTTGTCCATCGCGAGGGCGGATGCGAGCACGCCGTTGCCGACGTACGGCAGGTCGAGCAGCTCGAGCTGCCCCTGAACCGTGCCGTCCTCGCCGAAGCGTCCGTGCAGGATGGGGAACACGACGTCGATCTCGCCGAGCGAGGATACGGCGCCGTCGGCGCCGACGAGCGCGAACTCGCGCGAGGCGGCGGAGTCCGGCAGCCGCACGCGCGTCCCGTTGTCGACCACCTCCGGCAGCTCGGCACGCAGCGCGAAGAGCTCCGCGTCGTCCGGCTGCAGCGTCCACGCGCCCGCGCGCGTGATCCCGATCGGCACGACCTCGAAACGGTCCCGGTCGATCGCCGACAGCACGCCCGCGGCGGTGGCGCACGAGATGCCGTGCTCGCTCGAGCGACCGCCGAACAGCAGGGCGACGCGGATCATGCGGCCTCCGGTATGGGGTCGGCCCGGGTCATTCGCCCTGCGGCACGTCGGTGTCGGTCGTGAGGTGCGGGGCGATGTCCCGCGGGTCCAGCGTACCGGCCAGCACCTCCGCCACCTGGCTCACGATCGGCATCTCGACGCCCATCTCGGCCGCGAGCTCGAGCACGGGCGCGACCGAGCTGATGCCCTCCGCGGTCTGGTTCATCTGCGCGATGACCTCGTGGTAGTCGTAGCCCTGACCGAGGAGGCGGCCCGCCGTGTTGTTGCGCGAGAGCGGCGACTCGCACGTCGCGATGAGGTCGCCGAGTCCCGCGAGACCGCTCATGGTCTCCGGCAGGGCGCCGAACGCGACCGCGAAGTCGGTCATCTCGACGAGGCCGCGCGTGATGATCGACGCCTTCGTGTTCTCGCCGTAGCCGACGCCGTCGACGATGCCGATCGCCACGGCGATGAGGTTCTTGAGCACGCCGCCGAACTCGGTGCCCACGACATCCGTGTTGACGAAGGAGCGGAAGTAGGGGTTGCGCGCCGCGAGCGCCACCTCGGATGCCGTGGCGAGGCTCGACGACGACACGACCGCAGCGGTGGGCTGCTCCTTCGCGATCTCGAGCGCGAGGTTCGGGCCCGACACGACGGCGATGCGCTCAGGCTCGATGGAGAGCTCCTGCCGGATCACCTCGCTCATGCGGTAGCGGGTGCCCTTCTCGACGCCCTTCATGAGCGACACGACGGGCACGCCGTCGGGGATGAGCTCGCGCACGATGCGCAGGTTCTCGCGCAGCGACTGGCTCGGCACCGAGAGGTAGACCTGCTGGGCGCCCTCGAGCACCTCGGGCAGGCGGCTCGAGGAGGAGACGCCGAGCGGGAGGTTGATGCCGGGCAGGTAGTCGGAGTTGCGGTGCGACTGGGTGATCTCGCGCGCGACCTCGGGACGGCGGGCCCAGATGGCGACCCGCGATCCGCCGTCGGCGAGGATCTTCGCGAAGGTGGTGCCCCACGAGCCGGCACCGAGCACTGCTACGCGCCGCGGCTCGGCGCCTTCGTCGGAAGTCACCCAGCCATTCTCCCCTAGCCTGGGCCGGTGACCATGCCATCCGGCCGACGCGCCGCGGGCGGCGCCCTGCGCGAGCTCGCCGCGGGCTTCGGTTCGCTGTGGGCCGGGTTCGGATTCTGGCGCCACCACGCGGGCACGATGCTGCTCGGCCTGATCCCGGCGGCCCTCGCGGCGGTCCTGCTCTTCGGGGGGTTCGCCGCGCTCCTCGTGTTCATCGACCCCGTGACCTCCGCGATCACCCCGTTCGCGGAGACGTGGGCTGCGGGGTGGCGCGTGACGCTCCGCATCGTCGTGGGCACGGCGCTCGTGATCACGGCGGGAGTGCTCGCGGTGCGCGTGTATACGGCGCTCGCCCTCACCCTCGGCGGGCCGATCTACGAGCACATCGGCCGGATCGCCGACGAGAGCTACGGGCACGTGCCGGAGGCTGCGGGACCCGGGTTCTGGCGGTCGATCGGAGACATGTCGGGCATCGTGACGCGGTCGGTGCTCGGCGCGGCGGGCATCTTCCTCGTGGGCCTCCTGCCCGTCGTCGGCTCGGTCGCCGCGGCGGTGCTCGGGTTGATCTTCACGGCGACGATCGTCTCCCGCGAGTTCACGCTGCAGGCGATGCAGGTGCGGGGGCTCGACGCCGCCGCCCGCCGCGCGGTGCATCGACGGTACCGGTGGCGTCGGCTCGGTTTCGGGCTCGCGGTGCAGCTGTGCTACCTCGTGCCGCTCGGCGCTGTGCTCTCGATGCCGAGCGCCGTTGCGGGCGGCACCCACCTCGCGCGCCGGATGCTGGGCGAGCCGGTCGAGCTGGTTCAGCCCGCGGGCGGAGCCTCGAACCGGCCGATCTCCGCCTGACCGTGCGCGGCCGGGTCCCACCGCTCGAGCGGGGCGGGCTCGCCGCGCAGCTGCTCGAGCAGCTTCGTGATGTCGGCCATGAGGGCCTCCGTCGCCTCGACGAGCAGCTCGTGGGTCACGGGCTTGCCGCGCCAAGGCGACAGGTCGACGGGGTCGCCGATGATCGCTTCGACCGTCTTACGCGGGAAGACGCTGAGCTTCTTCGAGTAGCGCGGCAGGATCTGCTGCACGCCCCAGTGCGCCATCGGGATGAGCGGCACGTCGTGCTCGAGCGCCATGCGCACGGCCCCGGACTTGCCGCGCATGGGCCAGAGGTCGGGGTCGCGCGTGAGGGTGCCCTCGGGGTAGATGATGACCGCCAGACCGTCGTCGACGAGGTTCGCGGCCGCGGCGAGCGACTGGTTGTTGCGCTGGGAGTTCTGCCGCTCTACGGGGATCTGGCCGGTCGCGCGCAGGATGGGCCCGACGATCGGCACGCGGAACACGCTCGCCTTCGCGAGGAAACGCGGCACGCGGCCGAGCTTCCACACGATGTAGCCCGTGGTCACCGGGTCGAGGTTCGAGTAGTGGTTCGCCGACAGCACGAACGCACCCTCGCGGGGGAGCTTCTGGGCATCGCGGATGCGGAAGCGCGCCACGAGCAGCAGCCACGGGATGACGGCGCCCGCGACGATACGCCACCCGAGGGTCTTCTCCCGCTTGCGTCGCGGGGGTCGCTGCGCTGCGCCCATCAGACGAGCGTGAAGTCCGCGCCGAGCTGCTCGAGCTTGAGCACGAAACGCTCATAGCCCCGCGCGATGATGCCGACGTTGGAGACCGTCGAGCGCCCCTCCGCCGTGAGAGCGGCGATGAGGTAGCTGAAGCCGCCGCGCAGGTCGGGCACGAGCACGTCCGCACCGCGCAGCGGCGTGGGCCCGTTGATGACCGCGACCTGCTCGAGCGGGCGACGCGGCACGCGCCAGTCGGGAGAGTCGAGGCCGTTCTCGTGCACGACGATGTCGGCGCCCATCTCGATGAGGGCACTCGTGAAGCCCAGCCGGTTCTCGTACACGGTCTCGCGCACCATCGAGGTGCCCGCGGCCTGCGTGAGGGCGACGATGAGCGGCTGCTGCCAGTCGGTCATGAAGCCGGGGTGCACATCCGTCTCGACGATGACGGGCTTGAGCGCGCCCGCCCGGAAGAAGCGGATGCCGTCCTCCTGGATGTCGAACCCGCCGCCCGCCTTGCGGAAGATGTTGAGGAAGGTCATCATCTCCTGCTGCTGCGCGCCGCCGACGAAGACGTCGCCGTCGGTCGCGAGGGCCGCGGACGCCCAGCTCGCGACCTCGTTGCGGTCGAAGATCGCGCGGTGGGTGTACCCCTCGAGCCGGTCGACGCCCTCGATGAAGATCGTGCGGTTCGGCTCGACCGAGATGATCGCGCCCATCTTCTGCAGGATCGCGATGAGGTCCATGATCTCGGGCTCGATGGCCGCGTTCTTGAGCTCGGTGACGCCCTTCGCGCGCACGCCCGTGAGGAGCACCTGTTCCGTCGCCCCGACGCTCGGGTACGGCAGCTCGATGCGCGCGCCCGTGAGGCCGTCGGGCGCCGTGATGCGGATGCCCTCGTAGCTCTTGTCGACGATCGCGCCGAACGCGCGCAGCGCATCCATGTGGTAGTCGATCGGGCGGTCGCCGATGCGGCATCCGCCGAGGTCGGGGATGAGCGCCTCGCCGAGGCGGTGCAGGAGCGGTCCGCAGAACAGGATCGGGATGCGCGAGGAACCGGCGAGCGCGTCAATCTGGGCGAAGTGCGCCTTCTCGACGTTCGCGGGGTCGAGCAGCAGCTCCCCCTCGGCCGGCTGCGAGACCCCGACACCGTACGCACCGAGCATGCGCGTGACCACGTCGACGTCGCTGATCTCGGGGACGCTCTGCAGGAGGCTCGGGCTGTCGCCGAGCAGCGCGGCGACCATCGCCTTGGTGGCGAGGTTCTTGGCCCCGCGCACCTCGATGCGGCCGACGAGCGGCTTGCCGCCGTGGATGACGATGCTGTCGGACGTGAGTCCCACCCGCGCGCCCGCCTTCTGGGCGTCACGCGCGAGGTTCATCGCGACTGAGTCCACGTTCACTACCTACTCATGTCGGGCCCGGTGGGGCCTAGCGGATGGGAAGAGTCCGGGGTCGCCAACTCTCGCGGGTGCCCTCGAACTCGGTGATCCGCGCTTCGTCGCGCAGTGTGAGGCCGATGTCGTCGAGCCCCTCCAACAGTCGCCAACGAGTGTAATCGTCGATGTCGAAGGGAACTGTGAGGTCACCGACCGTCACCGTCTTGGTAACGAGATCGACCGTCGCGTGCATTCCCGGCTGCGCCTCGAGCGCCTGCCACAGCTTCTCGACGGTCTCCTCGGGCACGATCCCCGTGAGCAGCCCCTGCTTGCCCGCGTTTCCGCGGAAGATGTCGGCGAACCGGGGCGAGATCACGGCGCGGAAGCCGAAGTCGCGCAGCGCCCAGACGGCGTGCTCACGACTCGAGCCGGTGCCGAAGTCGGGGCCCGCGATGAGCACCTTCGCGCCCTGATAGGCGGGCTGGTTGAGGATGAATTCGGGATCCTGGCGCCACGCGTGGAAGAGCGCATCGTCGAAGCCCGTCTTGGTGACGCGCTTGAGGAACACCGCCGGGATGATCTGGTCGGTGTCGACGTTCGAGCGGCGGAACGGGACAGCGACGCCCTCGATGACCGTGATCTTCTCCATCAGGCCGACACCTCCTCGACACGCACGGTATCGCCCGCGTTCTCCAGATCCCACGGGCTTGACAGGGTGCCGCGGATGGCGGTCGCCGCGGCGACGAGCGGCGACACGAGGTGCGTGCGCCCGCCCTTGCCCTGCCGGCCCTCGAAATTGCGGTTGGAGGTGGAGGCGCAGCGCTCCCCCGGCGCGAGCTGGTCGGGGTTCATGCCGAGGCACATCGAGCAGCCCGCGAAGCGCCACTCGGCGCCGAACTCCTCGACGATCTTGTCGATCCCCTCGGCCTCCGCCTCGAGCCGCACGCGCGCCGAGCCCGGCACGACCATGACGCGCACGTGGTCGGCCTTCTTGCGCCCCTTGATGACGGAGGCGAAGGCGCGCAGGTCCTCGATGCGCGAGTTGGTGCACGAGCCCATGAAGACGGCGTCGACCTTGATGTCCTTCATCGGGGTGCCCGGTGCGAGGTCCATGTACTCGAGGGCGCGCTCCGCGGCAGCGCGATCGTTGTGGTCGGCGTACTGCGCGGGGTCGGGCACCGTCTCGGAGAGCGAGACGCCCTGGCCGGGGTTGGTGCCCCACGTCACGAACGGCTCGAGCTCGTTCGCGTCGAGGAAGACCTCGGCGTCGAAGACGGCGCCCTCGTCGGTCGCGAGCGTCTTCCAGTAGGCGAGTGCGGCATCCCAGTCCTCGCCCTGGGGCGCGTGCGGGCGGCCCTTGACGTAGGCGAAGGTCGTCTCGTCGGGTGCGACCATTCCGGCGCGGGCGCCCGCCTCGATCGACATGTTGCAGATCGTCATGCGGCCCTCCATCGAGAGCGAGCGGATGGCGCTGCCGCGGTACTCGAGCACGTAGCCCTGCCCGCCGCCGGTGCCGATCTTGGCGATGACGGCGAGGATGATGTCCTTCGCGGTCACGCCCGGCCGCAACTCGCCCTCGACCGTGATGGCCATCGTCTTGAAGGGCTTGAGCGGAAGCGTCTGGGTGGCCATGACGTGCTCGACCTCGGACGTGCCGATGCCGAACGCCATCGCGCCGAACGCGCCGTGCGTGGAGGTGTGCGAGTCGCCGCACACGACGGTGATGCCGGGCATCGTGAGGCCGAGCTGCGGGCCGACGACGTGCACGATGCCCTGCTCGACGTCGCCGAGCGGGTGCAGCCGGATGCCGAACTCCTCGGCGTTTCGGCGCAGCGTCTCGATCTGGGTGCGGCTCGTGAGGTCGGCGATGGGGCGGTCGATCGCGAGAGTCGGGGTGTTGTGGTCCTCGGTGGCGATCGTGAGGTCCGGGCGGCGCACGGGACGACCGGCCTGGCGGAGGCCGTCGAAGGCCTGCGGGCTCGTGACCTCGTGCACGAGGTGCAGGTCGATGTAGATGAGGTCGGGCTCGCCGTTCTCGCCCTTGGCGACGACGTGCGCGTCCCACACCTTCTCGGCGAGGGTGCGGGGGCGATCGGAGATGCTGCTCGCGGCAGCGGCGGTCTCGAAGTCGGAGACGGTGCTCATGGATGAGGATCCTTCATCGGTTTCGGGTCGGCCGTCATGCCCTCGGGGACGGGCGGACTCCGCGACGAGGGAGGCCGGGGGCTAGACCTCGTCGCGGCGACGAAGGAGGAGGCGCCGAGCGAGCATGGGGTCGAGGATACCACCGCCGGGTGGGCGTCGACGTCGCGGCGAGCTGCGCTCGGGCGCCTCTCCCCGCGTCTACTGGTCTGCGGGGATGTGGTCGACGCCCAGGAGGTACGAGCCGAGCTCGATGACAGCGCCGTCGGGCACGTGGGAGAACTCGGTGGAGGTCACGGTTCTGCGGGTGCGGTTCGCGACGACGGCGACGCCGTTCGTGGAGTTGAGGTCGAGCACGAAGAGCGCGCCGTCGTAGGGCAGCAACACCGCGTGGTTCTTGGAGACCGTCTTCTCGCGATCGACGACCGTCACGAACGTCGCGCCCGGGAAGCCCTCGACCTCGAACGGCTTACGTCCGACCACGACGGGCCCGTCGACGGCGACGCGATCCCCGTCGGCGAGCAGGAGCACCCAGCCGGTGACGTGCTTCGTCGAGCCGCCGGGGAAGAAGACGGGCTCGGAGGGGTCGCGCGGCGGGAGACCGCGGCCCACGAGCTTCGTGCGGGTGTCGATGAGGCCCGGTTCGAGGTCGTCTCGCAGCCACGGCGGACGCAGCACGGGCTCCTCTGGCTGGTATCCGGGCGTGCGGTCGTTCACCCCTAGATCATTTCCAGGCCCGGATGCCGCGTCAAGGGCGCTCGCCGCTGTTCTCCGAGTCGCCGTCGCCGTCGACCTCGCCTTCGGCGCGCGCGGCGACCGTGCGGCGCCGCATCCGGATGAGGCTCGCGACGACCGCGACCGTCATCGACGCGACGATGACGCCGAGCGAGGTCCACGTGTCGATGTCGGGCGCCCACTCGATCGGGTGGCCGCCGTTGATGAACGGGAGCTCGTTCTCGTGCATCGCGTGGAAGACGAGCTTGACGCCGATGAACAGCAGGATGAACGCGATGCCGTACTTGAGGTACTCGAGCTTGTCGACGAGGTCGCCGAGCAGGAAGTAGAGCTGTCGCAGACCCATGAGCGCGAAGACGTTGGCCGTGAACACGATGAACGGGCTCTGCGTGATGCCGAAGATCGCGGGAATCGAGTCGAGCGCGAACACGAGGTCGGTCGTGCCGAGTGCGACGAGCACGAGGAGCACGGGCGTGAACATCCTCTTGCCGTCGACGACGGTGCGGATCTTCGAGCCCTCGAACTCGTCGGTCATCGCGACGCGGCGGCGCATCCAGCTGAGCAGCTTGCTCTCGGTCTCCATCTCATCCTCGGCGCCCGTGCGCGCCTGCTGGATGGCGGTGTAGATGAGGAACGCGCCGAAGATGTAGAACACCCAGCTGAAGTTCTCGATGAGTGCGGCGCCGAGGAGGATGAAGATGCCGCGGAACAGAAGGGCGAGGATGATGCCCACCATGAGCAGCTCCTGCTGGTAGCGCCGCGGCACCGAGAAGCGCGCCATGATCAGCAGGAACACGAACAGGTTGTCGATCGACAGGCTGTACTCGGTGAGCCATCCGGCCACGAACTGTCCCGCGTGCTCCGCGTCGCCGAGCCACAGCATGAGGCCCGCGAAGATGAGCGCGAGCACGACGTAGAACGCGATCCAGAGCGACGACTCGCGCGTGGAGGGCACGTGCGGCCGCTTGAAGGCGAGGATGAGGTCGAACGCGAGGATGACCGCGAGGGCGACGTAGGTGCCGATCTCGAACCAGAGGGGGAGGGCCAGATGCACGGGGAGCCTTTCAGGGGTGGTGTCGTGAGACGCAGAAGCCTCGAACGTCTCTCCCGCGCGGCCCCCGCCGGCTCTCGTCCGATGCGGTCACCGCGGTCGCGACCGGGGCTGCGGCGACGGAGCCCGTGATGACGGCCGCGACGAGGTGGGATACTCCCCTTCGCCCGGCCAGTCTGCCACAGGCGCACCCGCCCCGCCGCATCCCGAGTGCCCTAACTCGCGGGTGCGTCGCCCTCTCCGGCGGCGCCGGCAGCAGCAGCAGCCTCGGCCGCCGCGGTGCCCGCACGGTGCTCCGCGACCCAGCCGGCGACGTTCCGCTGCGGGGCGACGTTGATCGCGAGGGCGCCCGGAGGAACGTCCTTGCGGATGACGGTGCCCGCCCCGGAGTACGCGCCGTCGCCGATCGTGACGGGCGCGACGAAGACGTTGTGCGATCCCGTGCGCACGTGCGAGCCGACCGTCGTGCGGTGCTTGTTCACGCCGTCGTAGTTGGCGGTGATGGTGCCGGCGCCGATGTTCGAGCCCTCGCCCACCTCGGTGTCGCCGATGTAGCTCAGGTGCGGAACCTTCGACCCCCGGCCGATCTTGGCGTTCTTGGTCTCCACGAAGGTGCCGATCTTGCCGCCGCCCGCGAGCTCCGTGCCGGGGCGAAGGTAGGCGAACGGGCCGACCTGGGCGTACGCCTTGATCACGGCGAGCGTCGCATCCGTGCGCTTGACGACGGCGCCCTCCCCCACCTCGCAGTCGACGAGCGTCGTGTCGGGGCCGATCGAGGCGTCGCGGTCGATCGTCGTGGCCCCCGCGAGGCGTGTGTTGGGCCACAGCTCCGTGTCCTGCCCGATCGACACCGTGAGGTCGATCCAGGTGCTCGCCGGGTCGTGCACCGTGACGCCGTTGAGCTGGTGGCCGCGCACGATCATCGCGTTGAGGCGGGCGGCCTGCTCGGCGAGCTGCGCGCGGTCGTTGACGCCCGCGACGCGCCAGGTCTCGGCCACGGGCACCGCCGCGACGGGGGCGGAGGTCTGCCGCAGGAGCGCCACGACATCCGTCAGGTACTTCTCGCCCTGCGCGTTCGTGTTGCCGATGCGCGGGAGCAGTTCACGCAGCGCGGAGGCCGAGAAGACGTAGCTGCCCGAGTTGACCTCGCCGATCGCGAGCACGGCCTCGTCGGCGTCCTTGTGCTCGACGATCGCGGTGACCGAGCCGTCGGCGTCGCGCACGATGCGGCCGTAGCCGGTCGCGTCGTCGATCACCGCCGACAGGATGGTGGCGGATGCCGCCGCGGCCCGGTGCTGCTCGAGGAGCGCCCCGAGGGTGACGGCGTCGAGCAGCGGCACGTCGCCCGAGACGACGACGACGTCGCCGTCGAAGTCGGCGGGGAGCGCCTCGACGGCGAGCTCGACCGCGCGGCCCGTGCCCGGGATGTCGTCCTGGTCGACGACGATCGCGTCGTCGAGGTATTCGCGGACGGCCGCGGCGACCTCGTCGCGCTGGTGACGCACGACGACCTCCACGTAGGCAGGCTCGAGGTGGCGCGCGGTCGTGAGCACGTGGGCGATCATCGGCAGACCCGCGAGGGGGTGCAGCACCTTCGCGCGCTTGGAGCGCATGCGCGTGCCCTCCCCTGCGGCGAGGACGATGACGGCGAGACGGGGGTCGGTCATCCCCTCATTCTGCCGCGTCGCGGCGCGTCCGCCTCAGGCGATCCGCCAGAGCTGGGCCTCGTAGGGAGCCAGCTCGCGGGTTCCCGTCCCGCTCGTGAGCAGCAGCTCGGCGCCCGCCGGCGGGGCCGAGGTGCGCACGGGGCGGTCGGTGAGGTTGAGCACGACGAGGAGCTCGTGCCCCTCGAAGACGCGGCGATAGCGCCAGACCCGCCGCGAGCTGCGCTCGGTGACCGTCTCGCCGTACACGAGCGCGCGGTTCTCGCGGCGAAGCGCGATGAGCTGCCGGTGCCACTCGAGCACGGATGCCGCGTCGCCCTCCTGGTCGGCCACGTTGATCGTGTGGTCGCCGTCTCCCTCGATCCAGGGGGTGCCCGTCGTGAAGCCGCCGGCGGCATCCCACGCCATCGGCACGCGCGTGTGGTCGCGCGAGCCCGCGAGCACGCGGGCGAAGACGGCATCCGGCGCCATCCCGGATACGGAGAGCTCGGCCGCGAGGTTGATGCTCTCGACGTCGCGCAGCTGGTCGAGGGAGGTGAACGCCTGGTTCACCATGCCGATCTCCTGCCCCTGGTAGAGGAACGGGGTGCCGCGCAGCGTGAACTGGATCGTCGCGAGCAGCTTCGCGACGGATGCGGCGTGCTCGCGCCGCGGGTCGACCTTCGACACGAAGCGCGGGTTGTCGTGGTTGTCGAAGAACAGGCTCATCCAGTAGCCGGTGCCGTACTCGGCCTGCCAGCGCGTGTAGTAGCGCTTGAGGGCGGCGAGGTCGTAGCGGTAGTCGTCGAAGCGGTTCCTGCCCGGGTTCTCGAGGTGCTCGAAGTTGAACACCATGTCGAGTTCGCGGCGGTCGTCGCCGACCATGAGCTTGCCGAGCTGGGGGCCGATGCCGGGGGTCTCGCCGATCGCGACGCAGTCGGGGTCGTCGAACGCCTCCGCACGCAACTGCCGCAGATGGTGGTGCAGGCGCGGGCCGTGGAAGTAGTGCTCCATGCCCGTGAACCCGGTGAGGTCGCCGATGAGGGCGTTGCCCTGCGGCAGCCCCGGCGTCTTCGAGATGTAGTTGATGACGTCGAGCCGGAACCCGTCGACGCCGCGGTCGCGCCACCAGCGCACCATGTCGAAGATCTCGGCGCGCATCCGCTCGTTCTCCCAATTCAGGTCCATCTGCTTGGACGAGAACAGGTGGAGCCCCCACAGCCCCGCCTCCGGGAACCAGCGCCAGGCCGAGCCGGAGAAGAACGAGCGCCAGTTGTTGGGCGGGGTGTCGGACTCGCCCTCGCGCAGGAAGTAGTAGTCGCGGTAGGGCGACGTCGGGTCGGCGAGCGCCTCCCGGAACCACGCGTGCTCGTCGGAGGTGTGGTTGACGACGAGGTCCATGACGAGCCGCATACCGCGCTCGTGGAGCGCCGCGACGAGCGCGTCGAAGTCGTCGAGCGTTCCGAACTCGGCGAGGATCGCGCGGTAGTCGCGGATGTCGTAGCCCATGTCGTCCATGGGCGAGTCGTAGATGGGTGAGAGCCACAGGGCGTCGACGCCGAGGCCCTTCAGGTAGTCCAGCCGCGACAGGATGCCGCGCAGGTCGCCGATGCCGTCGCCGTCGGAGTCCTGGAACGACCGCGGGTACACCTGGTAGAACACGGCCTCCTTGAACCACGCCTCGCGCAGCGGGCCGCCGTTCGGGGCGGGCACGTCGGGCACGGTCGCCATGAGGGCGACGAGCGTGTCGACGAAGGCGTCGTCGATGCGGCCGCCCGTGAGGCGCGGCAGGCTCGAGAGCCGCACGGTGCCCGCGATCGGGTTGTCGACCCAGCGCGGCGAGCGCCCCACCTGCAGCGCGAGGCTCTCGACGACGTCGCGTCCGAGCGGATGCGCGTACAGCTCGCGCACGCGGCTGCGGCGCGTCAGCTCACGCATCCGCGTGCTCGTCCTCGGCGTCCGTCTCCGGCTCTGGCTCGACGAGCCCCGCGGCGGCTGCCTTGCGCACCCGCAGCTCCTCGACGATCTGGGCGTAGCGGGCCGCGTCGAGCACGTAGAAGATGCGGTAGACGACGTAGCTGAGCACGATGAGCACCGCCGGCACGACGAACATCACGACCCGCACGAGCACCTGGCCGTCGTCGGTGATGGCGGTGTCGCCCGCCTCCTTGATGCCCGACGCGATGACCGCCCAGCCGGTGACGCCGGTCGCGACCGCGGAGCTGAGCTTGTAGATGAACGGCTGCAGCGAGAGGGTGACGCCGTCGTTGCGGCGTCCGAGCTTGTGCTCGCCGTACTCCACGGTGTCGGCGATGAACATGAGCATGTGCACCTGGATCATCGCCTGGGCCGCGAAGACCAGCACCCCCGAGACGATGATCATGGGCAGGCCGCCGGGCGGGGTGAAGAAGAACAGTGCATAGCCGATCACGACGGCCGCGAGCGTGACCGTGAACAGCATGCGCCGCGACATCCGCCGCGCGACCGCCGGGTAGACGACGAGCGCCGTGAGCTGGGAGACGCCGAGCACGAGGGTGAAGACCGAGTACATCCCCTCGTCGCCGTAGACGTACTTGAAGTAGTAGATGCCGAAGTTGGTGGTGACCGCGAACGCGATGTTGAACAGCACGAACGCGACGGCCACCGCGAGCAGCTGGTCGTTGCGGAAGATCACCGAGACGAGCTCGCGGAACTTCGTGTGCGGCTGCCCCGAGAGGGTGCGGTCCTCGCGCGTGAGGAGCAGCATGGCGCCCTGGAGGGCGATCGTGAGCACGACGACGCCGAGCGCGACGACGAAGAACGACCAGCGGATGTCGCCGATCGCCTCCCCGATGGCGCTCGAGACGGGCACGATCGCGACGACCATGCCGAAGGTGCCGATCGAGGCGCAGATGCGCGCGAACGCGCCGATGCGCTCGCGCTCCGACTGCTCCTGGCTGAGCGCCGGCAGCATCGACCAGTAGCCGATGTCGTTCGCGGCGAAGGCGACGCTCCAGGCGAGGTAGACCGCGCTGAAGACGACGACGAAGGCCGCGTCGTCGAGCGAGAACGGCGTGAACAGCAGCAGCATGAGCACGCCCGCGATCACCACGCCGACGAGGATCCACGGCTTGAACTTGCCCCAGCGGGTGCGCGTGTTGTCCACGAGCACACCGACGAAGGGGTCGATGACGGCGTCGAAGACGCGCACCGCGACGAGGATGACGGTGACGCTCGCGAACACCGGGGTCGACACCGCGAGGATGTCCGACAGGTAGAACAGCAGGAACATGCTGATGAGCGTGTAGCCCGCGTCGCGGCCGATCGTGCCGATGCCGAAGCCGAAGCGGTTGCGCAGGGTCTGCGCCCGGGCGGCTCGGGTGCCGGCGTCGGTGGTGGTGGTCACAGTGCGTCCTCTCGTACGACGGTGTACAGGGTGGATCCGTGCTCGCCCAGCATGCGCAGGGCGGGGGCGTGGCCCGTGCCGGCGAACTGCAGCTCGAGCCGGATGCCGACGGCGAGCAGCTCGCCCGTTCCGCGATAGCTCTCGATGCCGTCGGGCAGGCTGCGCCGCTTGCTCACGATGTTCATGACGAGGCCGTTCGGGTCGAGCCGCACGGGGCTCACATGGTTGACGAGCGCGCCCAGCCGGTCGAGCATGATGCGCTGGGGCTTCGCGTCGACGCGGTACACGACGTCGGGCTGCAGACCCGCGACCGGCAGGATGTCGCGCTCGGGCGCCGCGCGCACGCCGCGCTGGAAGCTGCCGACGATCGCGGCATCCCCCTCACCCGCCTGCCAGATGACGCGCTCGGGGCGCCCCATCGCCGTGCGGCGGAACCTGCCGAACTGCAGGAGCTCACGGTGCTTCGTGTAGAACGCGATCTGCTCGGTGATCTCGCGCTTCTCCTCGGCGGTGAGGAAGTCGAGGTCGTACTCGTAGCCGAGGCAGCCGAAGGCGGCCACGTTGAACCGCGTGGAGAGCGGGGTGTCGCGGAGGGTCTGCTGGTGCGGCGAGGCCGACACGTGTGCGCTGATGACGCTCAGGGGGTAGAGGTACGAGATGCCCTGCTGGATGGCGAGCCGCTCGATCGGGTCGGTGTCGTCGCTCGTCCAGATCATGGCCGCCCAGCGCAGCATCCCGAGGTCGAAGCGGTTGCCGCCCGACGAGCACATCTCCAGCAGCACGTCGGGGCGCGGCCCGAAGATCCGCTCGATCACCTCGTAGAGGCCCAGCTGGAAGGCGTGGGCCGTCATGCCCGGGTGGGCGACGTGGGGCGAGAACGCGTCGGCCATGTGGCGGTTCATGTCCCACTTGACGTAGTCGAAGCCGTTGTCGTCGATGAGCGCGCCCACCTGCTCGACGATGTAGTCGCGCACCTCGGGATTGCACAGGTCGAGCAGCTGCTGGTGACGTCCCTCGCGCGGCGCCTTGCCGGGGATGCGGAGCGCCCAGTCGGGGTGGGCACGGTAGAGCTCGCTGTTCTCCGAGATCATCTCGGGCTCGACCCAGATTCCCGTGCGCATGCCGAGTTTCGCGACGCGGTCGACGAACGACTTCATCCCCGAGGGGAACTTCTTGGCGTCGACCGTGTAGTCGCCGAGCGCCGCGGTGTCGTCGCCCCGCCCCGCGAACCAGCCGTCGTCGATCACGAAGAGCTCCACGCCGAGCTTCGCCGCCTGGCCGGCGAGCTTCGCGAGACGCTTCTCGTCGATCTCGAAGAAGGCGGCCTCCCACGAGTTGTAGACGACGGGACGCGGCACGCCGCGCCACGCGGCGGGCGTGATGTGCCGTTCGACGAAGCGGTGCATGCGGTCGGAGAGGCCGTTCAGGCCCTTTGCCGAGAAGGCGAGCACGGCCTCCGGCGCCTCGAAGGTCTCACCGGGCGCGAGCGGCCAGCGGAAGCCCTGCGGCTGGATGCCGGAGAGCACCCGCACCCCGCCGTGCGCGTCGCGCTCGAAGCTGGTCTCGTGCCCGCCCGAGTAGACGAGGTTGAAGCCGTACACCCACCCGTGCTCCTCGTCGGCCCCGGCGGAGATGAGCAGCGTTCCCGGGTTGTGGCGTGCGCTCGAGGCGCCCGTCGTGCTGCCGATCGAGAAGACCCCCGAGCTCACCGGGCGGTCGTGCGCGTGCGCCTCGTGGATCCAGCCGCCGTCGAAGGTGCGGATCGTGAAGCCGCGGTCGGGCAGGTCGAGCTGCACGCTCGCGAGCCGCGCGAGCTCCGCGGACGCGGTGCCGGTGTTGCGCAGGCGGGTGCGCCGCGTGATCACGTCGACCTCGGGGAAGACGGTGTAGAGCAGCGTGAGCTCGAGGCTCGCGAGCTCGTCGACGAGGGTCACCTCGAGGGTCTCGACGCCGTCTCCCCCGTCGGCGGTCGGCAGCGGCGGGGCCGCGACGACGCCCGGCAGGATGCGGTGCGCGCGATAGACGAAGTCGGTGTCGGCACCGTGGGCCGTGAACACCTCGAGCGGCGAACGGCGGTAGTCGCCCTGGCCGATGCCCGAGTACTCGAGCGGGATGGCGTCGAGGCCGTAGGCGACGTCGCCGGGCGAGTAGACGACCGAGGAGCCGAGCTCGATCGTGCGCCGCACGCGCAGGGCGGACGGGTCCTGAGGCGGAAGCAGCGGGCCGTAGTGCAGGTGCTCGAGGTGGCCGTGCTCGGTGAGGGCGAACCAGTACGAGGTGGCGCGGGTCTGCAGCAGGAACGCACCGTCGCAGAACTCGATCACACTGCCCCCCCGTCGCCGGCTCTCGCTGCGCTGCGAGGTGTTCGGGTCGCCGACGAGGCGAGTCTATCCACGCGCGCGGCGGGCGATCCGCCATCCGTTGTCCCCCGTCCCGGGGGAGGGCCAGGAGTACCCTGGCGCACATGGAGCACGCGCCTGAGCGAGGTGCAGGCACCCCGTCGTCGGGCGGGGGCGACCCCGACACGCGGTTCTTCGGCCAGCCATGGGAGCTCGTCCACATCTTCGGCGTCGAGATGTGGGAGCGCTTCAGCTTCTACGGCATGCAGGGCATCCTGCTCATCTACATGTACTTCACCGTCGCCGAGGGCGGCCTCGGGATCGACCGCACGGTCGCGACGGGCATCGTGGGGGCGTACGGCGGCACCGTCTACCTGTGCACGATCCTCGGCGCGTGGCTCGCCGACCGCGTGCTCGGCTCCGAGCGCGTGCTGTTCCTCTCGGCGATCGTCATCATGTGCGGTCACATCGCCCTCGCGCTGCTGCCGAGCGTCTGGGGGCTCGGCGTCGGCCTGCTGCTCGTGGCCGTCGGCTCCGGTGGACTCAAGGCCAACGCGACGGCCGTCGTCGGCACGCTCTACGCGCCCCGCGACGAGCGCCGGGATGCGGGCTTCTCGATCTTCTACCTCGGCATCAATCTCGGCGCCTTCCTCGGGCCGCTCATCACGGGGCTGCTGCAGACCTCGCTCGGCTTCCACTGGGGCTTCGGCGCCGCCGCGGTCGGCATGGCGGCGGGGCTCGTGCAGTACTCCTTCGGCCGACGAACGCTGCCCGCCTCCTCGCGGGTCGTCGCGAACCCGCTGCCGCGCAATCGGGTGGGCCTCGTCGTGGGGGTCGCCGTGGCGGGTGTCGTCGTGCTCGTGGCGCTCGTGATGCTCGGTGTCATCCGCGCCGACAACCTCGCGGGCGTCGTCATCGTCGTCACCGCCGTCGCGGCGGTCGCGTACTTCATCGTCATCATCTCCTCGCGCGCCATCTCGGGCGACGAGCGCTCGCGCGTGATCGCGTTCATCCCCCTCTTCGTCGTCAACGTGGGCTTCTGGTCGCTCTACCAACAGCAGTTCACGGTGCTCACCATCTACTCCGACGAGCGGCTCGACCGCGACATCTTCGGCTGGGAGATGCCCATCTCGTGGGTCAACTCGATCAACCCGATCTTCGTGATCGTGCTCTCCGGTGTCTTCGCCGCCATCTGGACGCGCCTCGGCTCGCGCCAGCCGCCCGCCCCCGTCAAGTTCGCGGTAGGCGCGATCGTCATGGGCGGCGCGTTCCTGCTCTTCCTGCCGTTCGCGAACGGCGCCGCGAACTCCACGCCCCTCCTCGCGATCGTCGGCATCCTGTTCGTGTTCACCGTCGCCGAGCTCTTCATCTCCCCGCCGGGGCTCTCGGTGACCACGAAGCTCGCGCCCGCGAAGTTCCACACGCAGATGGTGGCGCTGTACTTCCTGTCGGTGGCGCTCGGCACCTCGCTCGCCGGGTGGCTCGCGGGGTTCTACGAACCCACCGACGAGGTGCCGTACTTCCTCGTGCTCGGCCTCGTCGCCGCCGCCCTCGGCGCAGCGCTGTGGCTCGGCGCGAAGCCCGTGCTCGCGCTCATGCGCGGGGTGCGGTGAGCCCGGCCCGCGCGCGCGTGCGACGGACGTCGTGAGCGCCGCGCCGCCCGCATCCGGCGCGCTCGCCCGGCGCCTCACGCTCGCCGACGCCGTCGTCATCGGCCTCGGATCGATGATCGGCGCGGGCGTCTTCGCGGCGTTCGCGCCCGCTGCGCAGGCCGCGGGCGGCTGGCTGCTCGCGGGACTCGTGGTCGCCGGGTTCATCGCCTTCTGCAACGCGATCTCGTCGGCGCAGCTCGCGGCGCAGTACCCGACCTCGGGCGGCAGCTACGTGTACGGGCGCGAGCGCCTGGGGGAATGGCCGGGGTTCGTCGCGGGATGGTCGTTCGTCGTGGGCAAGACGGCCAGCTCCGCGGCGATGGCCCTCACCTTCGCCGCCTACGCCGTGCCGGATGCATGGGTGAAGCCCGTCGCGATCGTCGCCGTCGTCGCGCTCACCGTCGTGAACGCGCTCGGGGTGACGCGCACGGCCCTCGTGACCCGCATCCTCGTGGGCGTCGCCCTCGTGGCGCTCACGGTCGCGGTCGTGATCGGCTTCGCCCACACGGGGGCGTCGGCTGCCGAGCCCGGAACCGATCCGACCCCGTACGGCGTGCTGCAGTCGGCCGGCTTCCTGTTCTTCGCGTTCGCGGGCTACGCGCGCATCGCGACGATGGGCGAGGAGGTTCGTGATCCTGCGCGCACGATCCCCCGGGCCATCACGACGGCGCTCACGGCCGTGCTCGTCGTCTACGCGCTCGTCGCGGTGTCGGCGCTGCACGCGATCGGACCCGCGGGGCTCGCGGCCGCATCCGCCCCCCTCGACGCGGTCGCCGCGACGAGCGACGCCGCGTGGCCGGGCGTCGTCATCCGGATCGGGGCGGCGGCCGCCGCGCTCGGGGCGCTGCTCGCGATGATCGCCGGCATCGGGCGCACGAGCCTCGCGATGGCGCGCACGCGCGACCTGCCGGGGTGGTTCGCCGCCGTGCATCCGCGGTTCCGCGTGCCGTATCGCGCCGAGCTCGCGCTCGGCGTCATGGTGTGCGTGCTCGTCGCCGTGAGCGACCTGCGGGGCGCGATCGGCTTCTCGAGCTTCGGCGTGCTGCTCTACTACCTCGTCGCGAACGCGTCCGCCCTCACCCAGGACGCATCCCACCGCCGCTATCCGCGCGCCCTCGCGGTCGCGGGGGCGATCGGCTGCGTCGTGCTCGTGGCGACGCTGCCGCCCGTCTCGATCGCAGCGGGCGCGGCCGTGCTCGCGGTGGGGCTCGTCTACCGCGCCGTACGGCTGAGGCTCGCGCGAGGCTGAGGTCCTCCCCGCACGCCGGGCCCGCGTGGCATGCTCTCGCTATGACGGAGGAGGCCGCGGCGCCGGACCGCCCCCGCGCCGTGTTCCAGGCGGAACGCGTGGGGGCGTTCATCGACGCCGTCGTCGCGATCGCGATGACGCTGCTGATCCTCCCCCTCATGGAGAGCGTGAGCGACGTGGCCGACCTCGGCGAGAACACGGGTCACTGGTTCGTCGAGCATCAGCAGCAGCTCGTGAGCTTCGTGCTGAGCTTCGTGATCATCGCGATGTTCTGGATGTTCCACCATCGCCTGTTCGCGGGGGTGGAGGCGGTGACGATGCCGCTCATGTGGCTCATCGTCGGCTGGCTGCTGACGATCGTGTGGCTGCCCGTCGCGACCGCCATCACGGGCGTCATGTCGGGGTCCGACAAGCTCGCGAAGATCGTGTACGTGGGCAGCATGATCGCGACCTCGCTCTTCTCGCTCGCGATCCGGCTCACGCTGCGGCGGCATCCGGAGCTGCACCGCCACCCCACGCCGTACCTCACGGCGGGGATCGCCGCCGACCTCGCGTCGACGTTCCTGTTCGCCGCCTCGCTCGCCGTCGCCCTGTTCGTGCCCGCGATCGGGTACTACGCGCTCTTCCTCATGCTGCTCACGCCGATCGTGCAGCGGCTGCTCATGCGGCTCGCGCCCTCGGCGGCGCGCTGACGGCGCCGTGGTCCGCTAGCGCCGCCGCCACGTCATCACGAGGTACAGCAGCGGGAGAACCGACGCACCCATGAGCATCCAGCCGAGCACCTCGTCGCCGCCGCGGCGCAGCAGGGCGCCCGAGAACAGCAGCGCGGCGAAGACGATCGCCGTGATGAGACGCCGCAGGGTCGACTCGATCGCGGCGATGCGCCGCTCGACGCCGGGCGCCCGGAACGCGACCTGGCCCCGTTCGATGCGCGTCGCGAGCTCGTCGAGGCGCCGCGGCAGCCGGGCGACGGTCGTGGCGTAGCCGAGCGCCTGCTGCCCGATCCCGCGCAGGTCCCGACTCGAGCCGAGCAGCACGGTGCGCGCGAACGGGTCGACGGCATCCCACATGTTGAAGCGCGGGTCGAGCGCGCTCGTGACGCCCGAGACGAGGGAGATCGTGCGGATGAGCAGCAGGAAGTCCTCCGGAAGCTGGAACGGGAGCGCGCGTATCGTCTCGCCGAACTCGCGCGCGAACGCCTCGAGCTCGCGCGGGTCGACGGCACGCAGTTCCGCGACGCCCATGCCCCCGAAGCGGTCGAACGAGGTCGCCATGGCGCGCTCGAGCTCCTCGGTGTCGGCTCCCGGCAGCAGCACCCCGAGCCGCTCGAGCGAGGCGATGAGCGCCCGGCTGTCGCGCGCGACGACGGCGAGGATGAACTCGCGCAGCCCCGCGCGGAGGGTGTCGTCGATCTCGCCCATCATGCCGAAGTCGACGAACGTGAGCCGCCAGGGCACCTCGGCCGACCGCACGGGCGTCACGAAGATGTTGCCGGGATGCGGGTCGGCGTGGAAGAACCCCGCGACGAAGATCTGCTGGAAGGTGGCGCGGGCGAGCTCCTGCGCGACGGCGATCGGGTCGATGCCCGCGGCCCGGAGCGCCTCGACGTCCGTGATCTTGATCGCGGTGACGTCGGCGAGCGTCAGCACACGCAGGGTCGTGCGCTCCCACACGACCTCGGGCGCGGCGATGCGCGGGTCGCCGTCGAAGTCGGCGCGGAACCGCACCGCGTTGCCCGCCTCGTGCAGGTAGTCGATCTCGGCGAGACTCGTCGTGGCGAACTCCTCGACGAGCGCGGGCGCGTCGACCCGCGACGACACGAGCCGGATGCGCGAGAGCCGGCGGGCGACGAGGCGCAGCGCCGTGAGGTCGACGGCGACGACCTCCGCGATGCCCGGGCGCTGCACCTTGACGACGACCTCGGCGAACCCCGCGTCGTCGGCGATGGCGGGCGAGAGGCGCGCGCGGTGCGCCTGGCCGAGGGAGGCTGCGGCGATCGCGACGGGGTCGAACCATGCGTAGGCGGCGTCGAGCGGCATGCCGAGCTCGGCCTCCGCCTGGGCGCGGATGCGGTCGAACGGCTCGGCCGCGACCTCGTCCTGCAGTCCCTCGAGCTCGTGCGTGACCTCGGGCGGCAGCACGTCGAGGCGGGACGACATGAACTGGCCGACCTTGATCATGAGTCCGCCGAGCTCGACCGCGAGGTCGTGGAATCGCTGCGCGGCTCGCGCCATCCGCACGGGCCGCGTGCGATCGGCGATGCCCCGCACGCCGAGGCGCGGCAGCACGAGCTCGAACCACCACAGCTGCACGAACATGCCGGTCGCGAAGCGCATGATGCGCCGGTAGCGCCCGCGGAGCTGCCGTTCGTCGGGAGGCGCGGGCGCGCCGGCGAGCGGCTGCGGCATCCCGTCAGTCCTCGGCGAGGATCGCGTAGAGCGTGCGCCGCGCCTCGTCGATCGCCGCGACGGCGCGCTCCGTCTGCTCGGGCGTGCCGCTCTGGGCGATGGCGGCGGCCGCCTGCGCGAGCCGCATGCCGGCCTTGGGCAGAGCCATGCCGCGTTCTACGCGGTCGCGGGCCGACTCGGCGTCCGCCTGCGGCTCCGTCGCGGCCTCGGCGGTGGAGCGGCCCGTCTCGGTGAGGCGGTAGAGCTTGCGCTCCCCCACCTGCTCCGCCTCGACGAGCTGCTCGTCGACGAGCAGCTGCAGCGTCGGGTAGACGTCGCCCGGGCCGGGCTTCCATCCGGTGCGCTCCTCGATGGCGCGGATGATGCGGTAGCCGTGCATGGGCTCGTCGAGCAGCGACACGAGCACCGCGGTGCGGATGTCGGGGGGCTCGCGGCGTGCGCCCGCGGCGGCGAGCGTGTCGCGGAGGCCGTCGACGGCCTGCCAGAGGTCGAATCCGTGTGAAGCCGATGCGCGCATGGGGGATCCTCTCGACGGTGGGCATCACCCTACGCCCCGCTCCCCCCGGATATGCAGGGAGTTTCAGCTCGCGGGCGGGCGCAGGGCGCGGGTGATCGCGAATGCGACGGCGGGGACCGCGAGGCACAGCAGCACGGCGATGCGCAGGGTGCTCAGCTGCGCGATCGCGCCGACGAGCAGGGGCGAGGCGAGAAGCCCCACCCGCATGAGGGTTGCGGCGATCGCGAGGCCCGTGCCGCGTCCGAGGCCCGGCGCGCGCTCGGCCGCCGCCATCGCGAGCGGGATCATGGGCGCGACGCCGAGCCCCACGAGGGCGAAGCCGACGACGACCGCGGCCTGCGCGGGGATCGCGGCGACCGCGAGCACGCCGAGGAACGCGGATGCCGCGCCGAGCCGCACGGTCGCGACGGCGCCGACGCGGTCGACGAGTCGGTCCGCGGCGAAGCGCCCGAGGGTGAGCGCGGCCATGAGCGCGACGAACGGGAGCGCGGAGCCGGCGATGTCGCCGCCCGCCTCCTGCACGAGGAAGACGCCGCCCCACGTCGAGCCGAGGTCCTCGAGGAACGCGCCGATGACCGCGAGCCCGCACGCGGCGAGCAGCACGGCGCTCAGTAGGCGCGAGCGACCGGATGCCGCGGCCGGCACGTCGTGCGCGACGGGCTCCGGGAGCGCGAGGGTCCCGAGCGCGACGAGGCTCCCGACGACGATCGCGCCGCCCACCACGGCGAACTGTAGGCTCGCGGGAACGCCGAGCTGCAACGCGCCGAGGCCGACGAGCCCGCCCGCGATGGCGCCCGCGCTCCAGGCGCCGTGCAGGCCGTTGATGATCGACCGGCCGAGGAGCCGCTGCACGTCGAGGCCGTGCGCGTTGTTGCCGACGTCGCCCGTGGCATCCGCGAACCCGATCACGAAGAGCGCCGCAGCGAGCACTGCGGGGTGTCCGACGAAGCCGACCCCCACGAGCAGCAGGCCGAGCGCGGTCGAGGAGCCGACGGCGACGGGGATCGCGCCGAGCCGCGCGACCATCCGTCCGGCGATCATGCTGCCGAACACGGAGCCGATCGGTCCGCACGCGACGACGAGGCCGAAGCCGAGCTCGTCGAGCCCGAAGGCGTGCTTGAGCTCGGGGTAGCGGGTGGCGATCGAGGCGAAGACGATGGCGTTGGCGACGAAGAGCGCGGCGACGCCCCACCGGGCCGCGGACACTCGACGCACCGTTGTCGGGTGGGTCACCTCGTCAGGCTAGCGGCGCGCGAAGTCGGGGGCGTGCTCGGGGCGACGGCCGACCGCGAGCAGGCGCGCGGGGATCCCCCGCAGGGCGGGGAGCCGGTCGAGCAGCCCGACGAGGGCGCGCGGCGGCTCGAGCCCCGCGCCCGCCGCGACGACCCGTCCGAGCCCGAGGTGCAGCACGCGCTGCAGTCGCTGCGTGAACACGGCGGCGGAGGCGCGGCGGCGCTGCACGGCCGCGAGGTCGCGTTCGACGAGGGTGCCCTCGAGCAGCGGCCGGGCGAGCATCGTCGCCGCCGCGACGCCGTCCTGCACGGCGAGGTTGACGCCCACCCCGCCGACGGGCGACATCGCGTGGGCGGCGTCGCCGATGCACAGCAGGCCGTCGAGGTGCCAGCGGCGCAGCCGGTTGAGGGTCACGTCGAGCAGCTTGACGTCGCCCCACTCGAGACGGGATGCCGCATCCCCCGCCGCGGGGATCGCCTTCGCCGCGGCGCGCCGGAGGCCGTCGATGCCCTCGGCGCGGAGCCCGGCATCCGCGCCCTTCGGGATGAGGCACCCCATCTGCACGTAGCCGGCGCGCGGGATCACGATGAAGAGCCGGCCGTCGGCGGAGGTCGGGAGCACCGACTCGTCGACGGGGGCCGCGGTGTCGAGCCGGAACCACCAGAGGTCGAACGGCACCCGGAACGCGGTGACCGCGAGGCCCGCCTGCTCGCGCACGCGCGACCAGCGTCCGTCGGCCGCGATCGTGAGGTCGGCGCGCAGCTCGCGCTCCCCCTCGGGCGTGCGGAAGCGCACTCCCGCGACGCGCGCACCCTCGCGCACGAGCTCGGTGAACTCGGCGTTCCGCAGCAGGCGGAAGCTCGGCTCGCGCTCGCCCGCCGAGGCGAGGATGTTCAGGAAGTCCCACTGCGGCGCGAGCGTGATGTAGGGGTACTTCACCTTCAGCCGCGTGAGGTCGGCGACCGTGATGCTCTGCCCGCCCTCGGTGCGCGCCACCAGGCGCCGGATCTTGGCGTGCGGGATGGCCGTGAACTCGTCGAGGAGGCCGAGCTCGTCGAGCAGCTCGAGGGTCGTCGGGTGCACCGTGTCGCCGCGGAAGTCGCGCAGGAAGTCGCCGTGCTTCTCGAGCACCGTCACCTCGACGCCCGCGCGCGCGAGGATGAGCGCCGCCATCATCCCCGCGGGGCCGCCCCCGACGACGACGCACGTGGTCCGCTCGGTCATGCGGTCATCCTGCCAGCGCGCCCGCGATCGACGCGCCCGATCAGCGCGCTCCCGCGTCAGCGCGCGTCGACGGCCCAGTAGCCGAGCACGACCGTGGTGCCCGCGTCGGTCTCCTCGACGTCGAGGCGGCCGACGAGCACGGCGTCGTTGAGCCACGCGTAGCGCGAATCCCCGGGCGCCTCGATCCGCAGCGAGGTCACGCCGACGCGACCCGCCGCGCGGTCGGCGATCACCCCCTCGTTGAACACCGAGAGCAGCACGCCGTCGTGGGTGCGGATGAGGTAGCGGGCCGAGACGGTCTCCGAACCGTCGGTGCGCGCGAGGTTCCAGTCGGCGCCGAGCGGCACGACCTCGCCCGAGATCGCGTCGCCCTCGACGACGCCCGAGGCGATCGGGATGACGCGCCGGCGCCCCTCGGGCACCCGCCCCACGTCGAACGGTTCGCCGATGCCCACCCGCACCCGGGCCAGCAGGGTCAGTGCCAGGTCGTCCACGTCGTCTCGGCCTCTCCTCGGGGTCCCGCGTTCCGCGCAACCCTAACGCTCACCCGACGTGCGAGAGAATGGAGACATGACCTCCGCTGAGCGCGCCGCCGACCGCGCTCGTCGCGCGCGCCACGGTCTCGTCGCGTCGACCTTCGCGACCTTCGTCGCCCTCCTGTCGCACGTGCTCGCGGGAGGCGGATGGCCGGGCTGGCTCGGGCTGCTCGCTCCGTGGGTGCTCGCGACCGCCGCATCCGTGCTGCTCGCGGGTCGCCGACCGTCGCTCGTGCGGATCGGGCTCTCCGTCGCGATCAGCCAGGCGTTCTTCCACGCGCTCTTCGTGCTCGGGAGCCCCGCGGTCTCGGGTCGGCCGTCGGGACACCACCACGCGGCCGCCGCTACCCTCCCCGTCGCGGGCGGGCAGGCGGTCGACGCGTCGATGTGGTTCGCCCACGCGCTCGCCGCCGCCGTGACGATCGCCGTGCTCTACCGCGCGGAGCGGATCTGGGCTCTCCTGCAGCGGCTCGCGCGCAGCCTCGGCGACTGGTTCCGCCGACGCGCGAGCGTGCTCTCCCCCGCGCACGTCGCGGCCGCCCCGCGCCTTCCCGTCGACCGCGCCTGGCCGATCCCGGCCGGTCTGTTCCCCGCCACCCTCCGGCGCCGCGGCCCGCCCTCGCTCCTCGCGGCCTGAACCCGCCGACGCCCGTCGGCGGGGTGTCCGTCGTCGTTTCCGCGACGGGAGGTTCCCGCGCGCCCCGGGCGCGCTGGACGGAGGAAGGAGCACCCATGCCCGCACGTTCCCGTGCCGTGGTCGGCCTCGCGCTCGCGGGGGCGGTCGCGCTCGGTCTCACGATCGCGGATGCCGCACCCGCATCCGCTCACAGCGCGCTCGTCGCGAGCAGCCCGAGCCCCGGTGAGCGCCTCGCGGCGCCGCCCGACGAGGTCTCGCTCGAGTTCAGCGAGCCCGTCATGGAGCTCGGCGACATCGGGGCGTCCGCGGCGGTCGTGATGGTCGTCGACGCGGACGGGCGCGACTGGGCGCTCGGCGCCCCGGCGATCGACCGCGAGCTCGTGACGATCGCACTCGACCCCGCCCTGCCGGGCGACGCCGGGTACGAGGTGCGCTGGCAGGTCGTCTCGGGCGACGGGCATCCCATCAGCGGGGTGATCCCGTTCGTCGTCGGCGACGGCGAGCCGATCCCGGCGACCGCGGCGACCGCCTCCCCCTCCCCCGCCCCGAGCGACGACGTCTCGGCCGCATCATCCGGCGACGACGCAGCGGACGGGTTCCCCGTCGTGCGCACCGTGCTCGTGGGGCTCGGCGGCGCGGCCGCCGCCGCCGCGATCTTCGCCGTCATCACCTTCATCGCCCGCCGTCGCGCGTGAGCCGCCGCGGGCATCAGCAACGGAAAGACAGCAATCCATGAACCTCATCACCCACCCCCTGCGCACGGCCACCGTCGCCCTCGCGGCCGCCGCGGCGCTCGCCCTCGCCGGATGCGCGAGCGAGCCCGCCGAGACCGGCTCGCCGTCCGCCTCGACACCCGCCGACGAGGTCGTGAGCCTCACCGACGGCTGGGTCAAGGCGGCCGAGACGGGCATGTCGGCGGCGTTCGGCGTGCTGCACAACGCGGGCGAGACGGACGTGACCGTCGTCTCGGCGGCGTCCGACGCATCCGCGTCGCTCGAGCTGCACGAGACCGTCGTGAACGGCGACGGCCAGACCGTCATGCGCGAGGTCGAGGAGTTCGCGATCCCCGCGGGCGGCTCGCGCGCGCTCGAACCCGGCGCCGACCACATCATGCTCATGGGCCTCGACGCACCGCTGCTGGCGGGCGACGAGGTCACGCTGACGCTCACGTTCTCCGACGGCTCGAGCCGCACCTTCACCGTGCCGGTGAAGGACTTCGCGGGGGCGAACGAGAACTACGAGAGCGGCGAGCTGGGCGACCACTCGGGGTCGGGCGGGTACTGATGGCTCGCGACCGCGCCTCGGATGCCGGTCGCGCCCGCCCCAGCCGGCGGCAGTTCCTCCTCGGAGGGGCTGTCGCCGGCGCCGGGGCCGCGGCGGCGATCGGCGTCGACCTCGCGCTCCAGCAGCGCCCCGCGCCCGAGCCTGCGACGGATGCGCCGCCGGCCGGCGCGCGCACCGTGCCGTTCCACGGCGCCCATCAGGCGGGCGTCGCAACCGACGCGCAGGCGCACGCGACGCTCCTCGCCCTCGACCTGCACGACGACACGGGCCGCGACGGCCTGCGGCGGCTCATGCGCATCCTGAGCGACGACGCGGCCCGGCTCACGCAGGGTCGCGCCGCGCTCGCCGACTCGGAGCCGGAGCTCGCCACGGCGGCGGCCTGCCTCACGGTCACCTTCGCGGTGGGGCCGCGGTTCGTGGAGCGCGCCGGGGCGGTCGGGCCCGCGTGGCTTCGGCCGTTGCCCGCCTTCACGGTCGACCGGCTCGACCCGGCGTACTGTGACGGCGACCTGCTCATCCAGGTGGCCGCCGACGACCCGCTCACCGTCGCCCACGCCGTGCGGATGCTGCTGAAGGACGCGCGCGGATTCGCCGACCTCCGCTGGACGCAGCGCGGATTCCGCCGCGCCTACGGCACCGAGCGCCCCGGCACGACGATGCGCAACCTCTTCGGGCAGGTCGACGGCACCGTCAACCCGCTCCCCGGCACGCCCGACTTCGACGAGGTGGTGTGGTGCACGGAGGGCTGGCTCGCGGGCGGCACCGGCATGGTCGTGCGCCGCATCCGGATGGACCTCGACGGATGGGACCGCCTCGACCGCAGCGGCCGCGAGCAGTCGGTCGGGCGGAGGCTCGCCAACGGCGCCCCCCTCACCGGCGTCGACGAGTTCGACGAGCCCGACTTCGACGCGATCGGCGCGACCGGCTTCCCCGTGATCCCCGCCTTCGCCCACATGCGGCGTGCGCGCGGCGACGGCACCGATCGGATCTTCCGCCGCGCCTACAACTACGACGAGGCGGGCGACGCCGCCTCGGTCTCCGACTCGGGGCTCGTCTTCATCTCGTTCCAGGCCGACGTCGACCGCCAGTTCACCCCCATGCAGCGCCGCCTCGACGAGCTCGACCTCCTCAACGAGTGGACGACGCCCGTGGGATCGGCGGTGTTCGCCGTGCTGCCGGGATGCGCGGAGGGCGGCTACGTCGGCGAGACCCTGCTGGAGGCGTAGCCGCGCCGCTTTCCGAGCTCCGCCTCCAGGATTCGAACCTGGACCTCACGGCTCCAAAGGCCGTCGTGCTGCCGTTACACCAAAGCGGATCGCCTCGCGGCGCGGTCTCATTCTGTCAGCGTGCGCCGGGCTTCGTCTCCGAGTGCCGCATCCGCCGCACGGGAGGTCACGCGTGCCGCGGCACGACGGTCTCGAGGAAGAGGTCCGCGAGCCGCTCCGCGTCGACGCCGAGCGCCACCTCCACCTCCGCCCAACCCTCGGCCGCGCCGTGCACGCCGTCCTCGCCCGGCAGCTCGCGCCGATCGACGATCGTCTGCCCGCGCCCGTACCCCGCGAGCTCGACGCGAACGGGATGGCGCTCCCACGTGAGCAGGGCGGGGGCGACGACGCTGCACACCGCACCGGCGTCGCCGATCCATCCGAGGTAGGGCGCGAGCGTGCCGTCGGGGTTCCGCATCCGCACCGAGAGCAGGTGCCCCGCGGCCGCCGCCACCGGATCGGCGGATGCCGCGAGCGCCTTCGCGACGGGTTGCGGCACGTGCACGCGGGTGAAGACGTCGAGCCCGTACATCGTGAGCGGCACCCCCGAGCCGAGCACGATCGACGCGGCCTCCGGGTCGTGCCACACGTTGAACTCGGCGAGGGCCGTCGCGTTGCCGACGCTCGCCGAACCGCCCATGAACACGATGCGCGCGATGTTGCCGACGACCTCCGGGTGGGTGCGCAGCAGGAGCGCCACATTCGTCTGCGGGGCGAGCGTCACGAGGGTGACGGGCTCCGGATGGCCGAGGATCGTGCGCCGCAGGAACTCGACGGCGCCCTCCGGCTCCACGGAGCGGGCCGCAGGCGGCAGCTCGAGCCCGCCGATGCCGTCGGCGCCGTGCACGTGGCCGGCGTCGCGGGTCGGCTCGATGAGCGGACGGTGCGCGCCCGCGGCCACCGGCACGTGCCCCGCCCCCGCGAGCGCGAGCACCCGCATCGTGTTGTCGACGACCCGCTCGAGGCTCGCGTTGCCCGCGACGCACGTGACCCCGACCAGCTCGAGCTCGGGGTGCGCGGCGGCGAACAGGAGGGCGAGTGCGTCGTCGACACCGGTGTCGACGTCGAGCAGGATCGGGCTGGGCATTCCCCCATCCTGCCCGCACGGTGCACCACAATGGGGGGATGCCCGAGAACGACGAGGTCGACCGGATCGTCGCCGCCTGGCAGCAGGCGCACCCCGAGCTCGACTTCTCGCCGCTGCAGGTGCTCTCGCGCGTCGGGCGGCTCGCGAAGCACCTCGACCGGGCCCGCCGCGACGCGTTCGCGAGCTCCGGTCTCGAGCCGTGGGAGTTCGACGTGCTCGCGGCGCTCCGCCGCGAGGGCGCCCCCTACGAGTCGAGCCCGAAAGCCCTCCTCCAGCAGACCCTCGTGTCGAGCGGCACCATGACGAACCGCATCGACCGCCTCGTGGAGCGCGGCTTCGTGGAGCGTCGCACCGACCCGCACGACGGGCGGGGGGTGCTCGTGGCGATGACGGATGCGGGCCGCGCCGCCGTCGACGGCGCCATGGTCGACCTCGTGGCGCGCGAGCGGGAGCTGCTCGGCGCCCTGTCCGCCACCGACCAGGACCGCCTCGCGGGCCTGCTGCGCAAGCTCATCCTCGACTTCGACTGAGCGCCTGGCCTACTTCCCGAACTCGCACCACTCCGCCACCCACGTGAGCACGCGGGCCTTCAGCTCGCTCGGCATCGGCAGCTCCACCGTGCCGACGCGCGGCTCGGAGACCTCGATCGTGAAGATCGTGCCGCGCTTGTCCTCCTGCACGACGTGCGGGTCGCAGCGCTGCGGGAACAGGGGAACCTCGATACCCGTCGTGGTCGACGACGCGTCGAGTTCGAGGTCGAGCGCACGCTCGTCGCCGTTGCGCGCCGCGAACTGCAGCAGGTTCGTGGACTGGATCGCCGCGAGCACCACCTGGTCGCCCTCCCCCGTCGGCGTCGCCGTGAGGACCGCGTGCGCCGGCTCGCCCGGCGGCGACGGCGCGAACGAGGTCCAGGCGAGCTGGGCGGTGCGGGAGATGTCGAGCATGAGGCACTCGCGCTCGTGCAGCCCGATCGTGAAGTCGTCCGCGTCGCTCAGGTCGGCCACGAGGCTCTCCCCCTCGGGCAGGGCGAAGACGAGGGCGCGGCGCACCTCGCCGCCCGCACACTGCGGCTGCGGCAGCGCGAAGCGCAGGTCGACGGTCTCCCCCGGCTGCAGCTCCACCGGCTCTGCGATGTCGACGGATGCCGCGAAGCGGGTGTCGTCCACCCGCACGGCGTCGAAGGCGAGCGTCGCATCCGAGCCGTTGTGCACACGCACCTCGGCCATCCGCTCGGCCACGTCGGAGCGCTGCTGCACGAGCACGGCCGTGACCCCCTCCGGAAGCTGCGGGCGAGCGGGCGCGCACGCGGCGAGGACCGCCGCGACCGCCGCGATCGGTACCGCGCGCCCGCGCCGGGTCACCGCGCTCACCGCGCGTACACGAACACGAGCCCGAGGGCGTTGAACACGATGTGCGCCGCGATGCTCGCGCCCAGCCGGCGGGTGATCGCGGCGAGCAGGCCGAACACGAGGCCACTCAGCCCGGTGGTGATCGCAACGGCCGCCCAGGCGCCCGGCGCGACCGCGACGAGGTGCATGAGCACGAAGAGCGGCGTGCTCACGAGCACCGCCACCGCGATCCGGGCGGCGCGGCCGCCGCGCACGAGGCCGGAGACGCCGCGCTGCAGCAGCCCGCGGAAGAACAGCTCCTCCACGACGGGCGCCACGAGCCCGGCACCCACGGCCGCCACGAGGAGCGCGAGCGTCGGCGGCGGTGCGGACTGCCCGTCGAGGCCCGCCTGCGAGCCGCCCGTCGGCACGATGCCCTCCACCGCGAAGCGCAGCACGAGGCCGACGAGCAGACCGACGCCCACGTCGATCCACCGGATGCGCAGGCCCGCGTCGCGCTCGAGCGAGCCGTGCCCGAAGCGGCGGCCGGCGAACACGACGGCGCCGAGGAGCGGCACCCACACGATCAGGAACGTCACCAGCTGCGAGATCCAGCCCGCCTCCCCGAGCGGGGGGATGCGCGGCACGACGAGCAACAGCAGCACGAGCACCGCGAAGTAGGCGACGACCGCGGTCGTGAGTGCGCTCAGCGGGTCGCGGTAGTGCGACCGCGTGCGGGAGCGGCGTCTCGCCGGCGCGTCACTCATGCGCCCACGTTAGCCATCGTGCGGGCACACGACGAGGGCCCCGTCGACTGACGACGGGGCCCTCGTGCGTTGAATCCGTTCAGCGGTGCTCGACGAGCTCCGGCTTGCGGCTGCGCCGCACCGCGGAGACCGAGATGAGCGCGATCGCGCCGAGTCCGACGGCACCGACGGCGCCCCAGATGAGCACGGGCGGCACGTCGGCGCCCGTCGCCGCGACCGACACCGTGATGAGGGTGCTGGCCGACCCGCTCTGCGCGCCGGTGGCGGTGAGCGTGTAGGTGCCCGTCGCGTTGCTCGGCAGCGTGACGGTGACACTCGCGACGCCGGCTCCGTCGGCGTTCTTCGTGAGCGACGTCGATGTGACGGCGGCGACGGCGGCGAGCGTGGCGCCCGCGCCGTTCTCACCCGTGAGCGTGAACGTCACCGGCTCGTTCGGCTGGAAGTTCGTGAACGAGAAGGTGGCGGTGCCGCCCGGAGCGACGGCGGTCGGACCGCCCCCACCTCCGCCCGGCGGGTACGGTGCCGCGGTCGCGGCTGCTGCTGCACCTCCGAAGGTGATCGCGATGGCGGCGACGAACGCCGCGATTGTCTTCTTGAACTTCATGATGGTGTCTTGCGCCGAGGCGCAATCTCCTCACATCGATCCGGTCGACGCCGCCCCCACGGCAACGCATGTGCGTGGACTTTACTCCGCATCAGCAACTGAGGGAACGGTGTCGCGTTTCCGAGTCGTTAAGAGTCGGTGTGAGTTCCACGGTCACCGGGCCGCGCTCGCGCGCTGTGCCGAGGAACTCGTAGACGAGCGTGACGCTGTCTCCCGGCCCGAGTTCGGTGGGCACGACGACCGCCGGTCGCCCGCGGTCGAGCGCGGCGAAACCGGCCGCCTGCTCGCCGGATGCGGCATCCGTCACCCCCTGGTTGTCGGAGTCGACGGGGCCGTAGACGCCGACGAGGGTCTTGATGCGCCCCGGCTCCACCCCGAACGCGCCTGCCCCCGTGACGTAGGCGGGCAGCGAGGTGGCGGCATCCGCCGGCGCGTCGTTTCGGAGGGTGACGGTGACGCGGTAGGTGGGGCGGCCGTCGGCGTGGCAGACGCCGGATGCGAGGGTCACCCGGGTGTCGAGGTAGTAGTCCATCTTGGCGCCCGTGCCGTCGTTGAGGTAGACGCCGAGGCGGGGCCCGTCGCTGTTGTCGGCCGGGAGCATCCCCGAGAGCGTCGTGCCGAGCACGTACTCCTGGTCGTCGTCGCGCGCGTTCCAGATGCGCACGCGCCCCTCGTCGCCGCCGCGCACGAGCGCCGTCACGAGGGCCTTCGCATCCGCCTGCCCGCTCGTGACCGCCCCGAACACCGCCTGAGCGGCGGCCGCGAAGAACGCGTCCTGGGCGCGCGGCTCGGGGTAGCGGACGTACGCGTCGCTCAGCAGGGTCGCGACGGCCGTGTCGGCGGTGAGGGTCAGATCCCCCACCTGCACGGGGCCCGTGGCCTCGAGGAGGTACGACAGCAGAACGGGGTCGACGGCGACGACGGCGTCGACGGTGCCGCCCATCCGCTGCTCCCACATGGCCTTCGCGAGCTCGCCGCTCGTGTCGAACCACGGCGGCAGGTTGACGTCTTGGATGTACTCGCCCGTGATGTCGCCGTAGAGGGATGCGGTGGGCGCGTCGAGGGGCAGCACGGGCGCGTCGAACGGCGGGCTGAAGTCGGTCGTGGAGGCCTGGGCTGCGAGCTGCACCTTGCCCCCGGTCGCCGAGACGAGGGCGAGCGCACCGCTCACCCCGCCCGAGGAACGCAGCTCGGCGTTGTTCTGGATGAGCACGAGGGTGGTGCGCGGGCCGTCCTGGCCGAGCATCGCCGGGAGCAGGTGACTGGTGCGGTCGAGGGCGTCGACCGAGCCGGTGACCTCGTCGACCATGCCGAGCATCTGCTCGACCGCGTCGCGCACGGGGCCGACCGTGGCGCCCACGTCGATCGCGTCGGCCTGTCGGCGCGCGTCGGCCATCGCGTCGTTCGCGAGCGCGACGTCGGGCTGGATGGCGACGATCGGCGCGAGGTCGATCGCGCCGTCGACCACGGCGAACGCCTCCGGGTCGAACCGCGCCGCGGCGCTCAGCAGCGGATCGATACCCCTGTCGGTGAGGGTCGTCGCGATCTCGGTGACCTGCCGCACGGCGGCGAGGTTGGGGCCGACCCACGGCACGAACTCGGTGATGCGCCACACCGGGTCGTGCGTCATGTCGTGGGCGGCCGCCGCGTGCTGCTTGAGCTCGGCGACGAGGGGGCCCGTCTCGCTCGTGCGGCCGTCGACCACCGCCTCCCGCAGCTCCCGCACGGCGGGGAGTGTCGCGGTGAGCTCGTCGCGCGCGATGAGACCCCGCACGACGATCCAGCCCGTCCACACGAGCAGCACCGCGACACCCGCGAGCACGACCCACCGCACCCAGGTGCGCGGGCGCTGAGCGCGGTGCGCGAGAGCCATGTCGTCCGTCCCGGTGGCCCGATGTCAGTCGTGCGCGCCGCGAGAACGGTACCCGCGACGCGGTTCGAGGCTACCCAATCGCTGAGCCAGGATCTCTCCCCCGCGCGTCGGCTCGAGTCGCCCGTGCGCTCCCTCGCTCGCGCTCGCACCTGCGGCTCCTTCTGCCGTGCGCCGCAATGCGAGACCCACGAACATGAACGCGACGTAGGTGGGCGGCAGGGCCTCGAGGGACGACCCCGTGATGCCCATCCCGAGCACCACGCCCACGGCGCCCACGGCAATCTCCGTCCGCGGGTCGCCTCGCCGAAGGTTCCGGACGACCGCGATCGCGAGGCCGAGCCACGCGAGACCGCCCAGCAAGCCCCCCTCGACGAGGATCTTCAGGAGGACGTTGTGAGACGTCACGTGCTCCCCGCCTGCGAAGAAGACGCCCAGTGTGTCTCCGGCGGATCCCGCCCCCCATCCGATGACAGGCGACGACAAGAAGAGGCCGAAGCCTTCTCGGTACCCGTCGAAGCGCCCGAGGAACCGGCGATCCGTCGAGAACCCGGCAATCGAATCGACCATCTGCGACACCCCTGGAGCGACGGCATCGATCACCGCGAACACGATCACGCCGAGCAGCAGCAGCGCCGCCAGCCTCCGGACCACGCGACCGAGGGTTCGAGACGTCAGGATGATCGCACAGATGGCGACGAGAAGCGCCACGTAGGCGGTCCTGACCGCGGTGAGGTAGACGGCGACGCCCCCCAGCCCGATGGCCAGCGGCGCGCCGATGCGATGTTCCCTGATCCGCACCACGCCCCACACGACCAGGAGGAGTGCGGCGATCGCGACGTGGAACGGCCCCGCGAATACACCCTGCAGGCGCTGGATCCCGTCGATGGAACTCGTGTACATATCGGCGGAGCGGACGACGATGGTCTGCTCCCACTGGGGCGCGAACACATGCAGTGCGATGGAGGCCCCCACGGCGAGTGCGAGCACCTTCACCACGCTCATTTCCACCGCATCGAGCAGAGGGCGAGGGACCGCCACTCCGAGGACGAGCCCGAAGAGGCAGAACACGGTCTTCCTCAGACCGAGGAGCCCCACGTCGAGACCCGGGATGTTCGGGTGGAACATGAAGAGGAACCAGAGCAGGCCGATGACGGTGACCCAGATGACCACCGCCGCTCCCCTGCGGTCGTCGGCGCGCTGAAGAAGCCAGGCCGCATAGCTGCCGACGATCACGAGCACCTGAACCGTGAGGGCGACCGAGGTCGGCACAACGCTGCCGAACATGATGAGCAGCAGGATCAGGGTCAGCCACCGGGGCGTCGCGTCGCTCCGGCGGGGCCAGACGAGCCACACGAAGACCAGCGAGACGACCGCTCCCGCGAGAAGCAATCCGGATCCGGTCCCGACGAGCATCCGAGTGGCCTGTCAGTAGCGCTCGATGCGATCCCCGGGTCGGAGCGCGTCACGGGTGTCGAGCACGTCCACCAGCCCCTCCTGAAGCAGGGACAGGTCGAACACGTCATGATCGGTGACGAGCACGCATGCGTCCGCCCGGCGGATCGTCGGCTCGTCGAGCTGGACCCGCTCCACACCAGCGGGCCACAGCGCGTCGTCGACGTGAGGGTCGGCACCCATCACGGTCGCGCCGAGCTCATGGAGGAGCTCGATGATCCGATGCGCGGGTGCCTCCCGCACGTCGCCCGAGTTCCGCTTGTAGGCGAGTCCCGCGAGGAGGATCCGTGACCCGTTCACCGCCATGCGCCGCCCGTTCAGCATGCTCGCCAGACGCTGCACCACGTAGTCGGGCATGTGCTCGTTGACATCGTTGGCGAGCTCGACGAACCGGAAGGTCTGACCGAGCCGGCGCTTCACCTCCCACGAGAGGAAGCTCGGGTCGACCGGAAGGCAGTGACCTCCCACCCCCGGGCCCGGCGTGAACGGCATGAAGCCGAACGGCTTGGTGCTCGCCGCCCTGATCGACTCCCAGATGTCCACTCCGAGCTGATGCGCGAAGATCGCCATCTCGTTCACGAGGGCGATGTTCACGTGCCGGAACGTGTTCTCGAGAAGCTTGGCGAGTTCGGCCTCGCGGGTGCCGCTCGTCGCGATCGTCGACTCCACGAGGTCGCTGTAGAACTCCTCCACACGCGCCAGCGATTCCGCGTCGATTCCCGACACGAGCTTCGGCGTGTTGGTGAGCCTCCAGTGTTTGTTGCCCGGGTCGATGCGTTCGGGACTGTAGCCGAGGAAGAAGTCCACGCCCGCGGTCAAGCCGGAGCCGCGCTCGAGCTCGGGGAGGAGGAGTTCCTCGGTCGTGCCGGGGTAGGTGGTGGACTCCAGGACGACCGTCGCCCCGCGTGTGAGGTGGGGCGCGAGACTCCTGCCCGCCGATGAGATGAAGGAGAGATCCGGCGTCGCCTCCCGCAGCGGGGTAGGCACCGCGATGATCGCGACGTCGAAACCGGCAGCGTCCTCATACGAGGTGGTGGGGATCAGTCGCCCCGCTGCGACCTTGTCCCGCACGTCGTCCGAGGTGATGTCCTCGATGTACGAGCGTCCATCCCTCAGGGCCTCGATGCGCCGCTCGTCGAGGTCGAGGGCGACGACGGTGTGCCCGACCTCCGCGGCGCGAACGGCGAGCGGCAGACCCACGTAGCCCTGCCCGATGACCACTACTCGTGACATGCGCACCCTCCTCATCCTGGGTGACAGCTCACCCCTGCGCCACCCGCCGACGCGCAACACGGCGCAACGCCAGCAACTGCCAACCCAGCACGACCGCCTCCGCAAGGGCCTCGCCGACGAGCGCGCCGAACGTTCCGAGGGCCCGCGCAGCGACGAGGATCGCCGTCACCCCGACCGCCGCACCCGCGATCGCCGAGTTGCTGACCGAGCCCACCGAACGATAGGCGACGAGCGCGATTCCCCCGACCGCGCGCGACGCGCACGTGAGGGCGACGACGACGGCGGACATCACGAGAACCTCACCGGGAAGCGCCAGCTCTCCCGCGAACACGATGTGCGCGGCGACGGGAGCGACGACGATCCAGAGCCCTCCCGCCAGGAGCCCGAGTGCCGCGTTCGCGACGATGGCGATCGTCACCCGGTCGGATCTCTCCCGCGCACGCACGTCGCGCGTCGCCCAGTGCAGGAACGCGCTGGGGATCGCGGCCAACAGGGCCAGCAGCATCCGCTGGAGGCGCTCGATCGCCGCGAACGTCGCCACCGCGCCAGGCGCGACGAGCGCGACGAGCGCGACGGGAAGAGCGATGTACACGGCGCTCGCAGCGCGACCGCGGAGGGCGACCATCTGCGCGCGGATGCCGGCCCAGCTGCGGCGCGCCGTGAGCCGCACGCGCGGATACGGGCGCCCCGTCACAAGGGTGCACGCGACGACCGGAGACAACAGGTTGGCGACCAGCAGGCTCACGCCGTAGACGATGAGCGGGGCGCCCGCGTGGATCGCCAGGGCGGCAACGCCCGCCGCCGCCAGCTTCGGCGTCGAGTCGGTGAGCAGGATGAGGGCGGGGCGCCCGATCCCGATGAAGTACCACGACATCGACAACCCGAGCAGCGCACCGGCGACGGCCGTGACCGCCGCCTCGACGGGGAACGCCGGCGCGAGGAGCGCGGCGACGAGTCCGGAGAGTGGCACGGTGAGCGGCAGAAGCATCGTCTTGAGCGCGAGGGCGAGGCGGAACGTCGTCACACGCGACCGCTCTCCCGCACGGGCCACACGCACGGGCCCGTCGAGCGCCCACCCCAGCTCGCCGAGCACCGAGAGTCCCATCCCCACCGAGAGCCCGACGGCGACCGCCGCCCACCCGTCGAGTCCGTATCGCTCGGTGACCGCCGGGATGGCGACGAGCGACGCGACGGCCGAGACCACAGGCACGAGCGCGAAGACGGCGATCCTCCCGATGAGCGACCTCACGGCAACTCCAGACCGAGACCGTCCGTGACCATCCGCCCCACAGCACCGCGGACGACGTCGACGGAAAGCCGTTCCTGCCAGATGCTCCGCAGCCCCGCACCCGCGCGCGCCAGCCGCTCCTGCGTCCCGGGGCCACCGAGCAGTCGGCCGAGCTGCGACCAATCGTCGACCCGGATGAGGTGCTCGGCGAAGTACTCCTCGAGCACCGTCGTCGGCGTGGCAGCGATGGGAGTCGACGCGGCGGCCGCGTCGATGGCCTTCGCGGGCAGCTGCAGGTCCGCCGCCGCCGAGGATCGCGACATCGGAAGGACTGCCACATCGACCTGGGCGTACGCCTGCGACAGCGGGGTGTCCGGGGCGAGGGTGCGCCAGCGGTCCTCGAATCCCGCGGGCGCCCGCATCCCGGCCTGGGCGAACGTCACCAGCTCGAGCGCCGGGTCCCCGCGGAGCGCCGCGACCAGCTCGTCGAAGCCCTTATGAGCGCGCATCGTGCCCATGAACCCGATGCGCGTCCGCCCGGATCGCGGCACCCCGGAGACCCCCGCCTCGACGGTGAGATCGGGTCGGGCGTGCGGCACGCGCACCGTCGAAGGAGGCAACCCCAGGCTCGCTGCGAGCGCGTCGCTCGCGCTCGTGAACGCATCCGCGCGAGCGACGACCGTCTTCTGCGCTCGAGCCACCCGCTCCGGCGAACCGGGACGCAGCGGATGCAGACGCAGGCGATTGCCCACCCCTTCGGCGACGAACTCACGCGCGAGCCGGATGTCGTGGTCGTCGAAGTCGGCGATCACGGGCACCCGCGAGTCGAGGCGGCGCACGAGTTCGGCAGCGAAGGGGTACCCCTTGGAGATCCACACGAGCGGCAGCCGACCGGTGGCTGCCTCATCCGACAGGCCCCGCACGGCAGGGACGAGGGCAGCCCGCGACATCGGGAAGACAGGGACGCTCGATGACGACGCGCCGGGCCACGTCGCCCGGGCGGGCGGCCCCCAGATCTCGACACGCACGCCATGCGGAGCCACTGCCGCGAGTGTGAGCGCGCGCCCAAGCGCGTTGCTGCTCAATGAGGCAGCGACGACGACGATCCGCTCGACGACCACGCGCTACACCGCGCCGAGACGCCGCAGCATCTCGCCCGCCTTCCATCCCCACGTCGCCTCAGCGGGAAGACTCGGCTCGACACGCGGTACCCGACCCCGCCCCGCGGCGATCCGCGTGAGCGCGGCGACGTGCTCGCCGGGCGCCACGACATCCACCCCGCCGAGACCGCGCCTGCCGGCCCCGATGATCGGAGTCGTCACCACCGGCAGCCCCGCGGCGTGGTACTCGTAGATCTTGATCGCGTCGCCCCCGACCTCCCCTGTCCCCACCCGGTGGGGCACCCATCCGATATCGAAGGTCGTGAGGAGCTCCGGGATGCGGGGGTACGGGACGTCTCCGAGAAGGGTGACGTTCGGGATGCGGCCGAGGGAACGGTAGCCCCGATCGAGGACCGGCCCGGCGAGGACGAAGCTCCAGTCCGGGAGCTCCCCGGCCACCTGGGCGATGAGCTGAGCGTCGACGCGCTTGCCGATCTTGCCGATGTACCCCACCGTCAGGGGGCCCTCCGCCCGTGACACCGGGGTGAACCTCTCGGGGTCGCATCCATTGGGCATGAGCACCGCGTCCGACCGCCCGTGTCGCTCGGCGAGCGCGAGGGTCGCCTCCGAGTTGGCGAACACGACATCCGCACGCTCGAATGCCTGCCGGTAGGCGCGGGCGACGTCATCGCGGATGGACGCGAACGCGTGGTGCACCGTCCAGTCGTCGAGCAGGTCGAACGCGACTCGTCGATCGCCGAGCAACTCGGAGGGTGCCGTGAAGACGAACGGGTTCCAGACCACCGTGGGACCGTCGACCTCGACGAGGGGGTACCGCCTCGCGGAGGTGACCCACCAGCGCTTGAGGTCCGTGGGGCGTGGGAGGCGCCAGACATCGGTATCCACGGCCTGCGTGCCCTCCGCGACCGCGTCCCGTGGATACCGGGTCGCGAGGGGGAAGGGCTCCGGGCGGGAGACCACGACGACCTTGCCTCCCGTCAGCCGGGGGAACCATTCGATGAGATGACCGTCCCGAGTCCGATACCCCTCCGAGGCGAGCTTGCGCTGGCCGTGCATCGGGAAGGCGAGAACCGTCTCCGCCGTGCGCTCACTCACGCAGGAGCCCCCTCAGCTCGGATTCGTATGACCGGGCGACATCCTCCCAGGTGTAGCGCGCGACCGCGCGGGCACGGGCCCGCTCGCGCAGGATCGCCCGCTCGTTCGCGTCGGCCATGAGGTCGAGCACGCCGCCGGCGATCGAGGACGGGTCGTCGTCGACGTACCGGCCCGCGTCGGCGAGCACCTCCCTGTTGTACGGAGTATCGCGCGCCACGGTCGGCGCCCCGAGCGCCATCGCCTGGACGAGCGCCGGATTGGTTCCGCCGACGGAGTGCCCGTGGAAGTAGACGCCCGCGTGCTGCCAGAGCGCGTGCAGGAGCGCGTCGTCGTCGATCTGCCCCAGCCACGTGACATCCGGGCGCTCGCGGGCGAGCGTCTCGGCCGCCTCGTCGAGAGGCCCGCCGTACCCGCTCGAGCCGACGATCACGACGGGGTGCTGTCGGGAGATCCGCTCGACCGCCTCGAAGAACTCCGCGGCCGAGTTCTCGGGCACGAGTCGCGCGACGTAGAGAACATACGAGCCGGAGCGCAGACCCTCGGGAACCGGGAGCCTCTCCTCGACGACGTCGCCGCCGTAGGGGATGAACGCGCCGTCTCGACCGAACTCGGCGAGCCAACGCCGTCCGATCTCCTCCGAGTCCACGACGAGACGGGTCGCGTGGCGAGCCGTGAGACGGGCGCCACGATGGAAGACCGACTTGGCGAGCGACCCCCACTTGGCGCGCTCCCATTCGATCCCGTCGACATTGACGAGCGTGGGGATCCGCGCCTGCCGCAGGATCGGCAACCAGTAGCCGTTCGCCACGTTCATCACGAGTGCGACATCCGGTCTGCGCCGTCGCGCGTGGAAGGTGGACGACAGACCGTAGGAGAGAGTGCTGAAGGACTTGACCTCGAGGCCGAGCGTCTCGATCGCCTCGACCCGCTCGTCCCGCGTGACGTCGTCCTGCCGCGTCGCGCCGCGTCGCCCGTAGACCGTGACGGACCAGCCGTTGTCGACGAGGTACGGAGCGATTCGACGAACGGCGGTCTCGAACCCCCCGTAGTAGCTCGGATAGCCTCGCGTGCCGAGGATCGCCACCGAGGGCACTCAGGTCCCGCTTCCGGCGCACGCCCGCGCCCGGTGTTGCTGCATCGACTACCCCCACCGCATCCTGACTCCGTCAGCGTAGTTCGAGACCTCTCGCACACCGCCGCAATCCGCCTGAATCGGCGGGTCAATATCGGCACCCCGCTACGTAGCATGATGCACGTGCACGCGTTCGAGAACGTCCTGGCCCGCGGCATGTGCGTCGGGTGTGGAGCATGCGCCGTGCGCACCGACGGGAAGGTGTCGGTGTCGCTCGGTCGCTTCGGCATGCACCAGGCGGATGCGACGGGCGCCGACACCGCGACGCTCCGCGACGCCGGACGCGTGTGCCCCTTCAGCGACGAATCCGAGAACGAAGACGTGCTGGCCGCCGAACGCTGGCCCGAACTGCCGGTCGACGAGCGCGTCGGCCGCTGGCGCGACGTCTGGGCCGGTCGCATCGCCGACGACGACCGGCTGCCGTCGAGCAGCTCCGGCGGGCTGACCACCTGGCTGCTCGACGCCCTGCTCGCCCACGGCGAGATCGACGGCGTCGTGCACGTCGGGCGCGCCCCCGAGGGGCACTTCCAGTACGAGGTGTCGCACGGCCGGGAGGAGACCGACCGGCGGCGCAAGTCGCGGTACACCTCGGTGAGCTTCGCCGAGGTGCTCACGAGCCTCCGCGAGAGCGACGGGCGCTACGCGTTCGTCGGCGTGCCCTGCTTCGTGCGGGCGGCCCGGCTCGTGGCGCGAGAAGACCCCGCCATCCGCGAACGCCTCACGCTGTACGTCGGCCTCGTCTGCGGGCACCTCAAGACCCGATACTTCGCCGAGTCCCTCGCGTGGCAGGCCGGCATCCCGCCCGAGGATCTCGAGGCGGCCGACTTCCGCGTGAAGGTGCCCGGCCGACCGGCGAGCGCCTACGCCTTCGAGGCGACGCGGCGATCGACGGGCGCCGAGGAGTTGCTCCCCATGCGGGAAGCCCTCGACGGCAACTGGGGCTACGCGGCGTTCCAGCCGCAAGCGTGCGACTTCTGCGACGACGTCTTCGCCGAGACCGCCGACGTCGCCCTCGGCGACGCGTGGCTGCCCGAGTACACGCCCGACTGGCGCGGCACGAACGTCGTCGTGAGCCGCGACGAGCGCGTCTCCGAGATCCTGCGCGAAGGCGCGGCGCTCGGAAGCATCCACCTCGAGACGCTCACGCCCGAACGGGCCGCCCAGTCCCAGGGCGGCAACTACCGCCACCGCCGTGACGGCCTCCGCGTGCGACTCGCCGACGACATCGACGCGGGGCTCTCGGTGCCGCGCAAGCGCGTCGAGCCCGGCCGCGACCACGTCGAACCCCGGCGCGTGGCGCTCATCCGCCAGCGGCGCCGGATGTCGGCGGCGAGCCTCGTGTGGTTCGAGCGCGCACGAGAGCTCGGCGACTTCGAGACCTACGCGCGGCCCATGCGCGCCGCGATCGCCAGGTACCACCGCATCGAGTCGTCGCTGTGGCGCCGGCTCGTGCGCCGCCTTCGCGGCGCGGCGCGGCGCGTGGCCTCACTGCGCGCGTGACGCGGAGAGTCCTCCGAGGTCGATGAGCGCGTCGGCCGCGGTCGTCACCGCGGTCATCACCTGGGATGCCGTGCGCGCGTGCGCCTCCGTCGGCCGCCCGAAGGGGTCGGGCACCTCGTCGGACTCCGCCTCCACGGGAAGAGCGAGACCCCGGCGGGCGGCGACCTCCGGCACGAGGGAGCGCAGCCGCGACGCGGGGGCGAGCGACGCATCGCCCGGCTCCGCCTGGCCCGAATCGCGCAGGTCGGCGAGCAGGCGCGCGAACTCCGGCAGCGTGAACGCGTAGCGGCTCGCTCGCGGCACGAGGCGCACCGCCGCGGCCCGGTGCGCGAGCTCCATCGTGAGCACGAGATCCGCATCCTCCACCATGGCCGCGTCGAGCCTACGCGCCACGTGGCCGGAGGGGTTGCCGCCGTAACCGATGGTCTGCGCCGCGGCCTCCGCGTCCATCGGCTCGCCCACGAGCGCCGCGGTGCCCGCACTCGACACCTCCACCGCATCCGCGAGACCCCGCCGCGCGAACTCGGCCGCGAGCAGGCGCTCCGCCTGCGGCGAGCGGCACACGTTGCCCGTGCACACCACGAGGATGCGGAACGGGCTCACGGGGTTCGTCATCGGCCGGCTCGACCCTCAGCGCTTCGTCGACGTTTCCTGCGTGTGGCCGTAGCCGTAGCCGTACGAGCCGTAGCCGTACGCATCGGGCCCCCTCGTCGGCATCATCGTCAGTACGATGCCGTGCACCTTCGCGTCGACGCTGTCGAGGGAACGGAGGGCGCCCTCCAGTTGCGTGCGCTGCGTGCGGCCCGCGGCCGTCACGACGATCGCGCCCGAGGTCTGCTTCGCGAGGATCGCACCGTCGGTCACCGGCAGCAGCGGCGGCGCATCGACGAGCACGATGTGGAACTCCGCCTCGAGGTCGCGCAGCAGCTTCGCCATCGCCGCCGAGCCGAGCAGCTCGCTCGGATTCGGCGGGATCTGCCCCGCGGGCAGCACGAACATATTGTTGCGCCCCCACCGCTGCAGCGCATCCGAGAGCGAAGTCCGACCGATGAGCACGTCCGTGAGCCCCACCGCCCCCTCGAGACCCAGGTAGTCGACGAGCTTCGGACGGCGCAGGTCGCCCTCGACCACGCAGATGTTGAGGCCCGAGTCGCGCAAGGCGATCGCGAGGTTCGCCGTCGTCGTGCTCTTGCCCTCGCTCTCGACCGAGGAGGTGATCACGAAACTGCGCCGATCCGAGCCCATATCGACGAACTGCAGGTTCGTGCGCAGCGCCCGGAACGACTCCGCGCGCGGGCTCAGCGGATCCGCGTGCACGATGAGCGGGCGCTCCTTCGCCTTCGGGTCGTAGGCGATCGCCCCCAGGATCGGCCGGTCCGTCACGAGCTCTACGTCGCGCTGGCCCCGGATGCGCTGGTCGAGCACGCCGCGCAGCACCGCGATGCCGATCGCGAGGGCGAGACCGATGAGCGCACCGAGCGCGATGTTGAGCGACGTGCGCGGCGAGACCGGCGCATCCGGAACCTGCGCCGTCTGGGTGACGGTCACCTTGACGGGCACGACCCCGGCGGCGTTCGCCGGCGACAGCTCCGGCACCGCGCCGATCAGGTTCTCGGCGATCGAGTTCGCGATGGCCGCGGCGCGCTCCGGGTCGTCGTCGGTCACCGTGATGTCGACGATCACCGTGTTGAGGGTCGCGGATGCGGTCACGCGGCGCGCGAGCTCCGAGGTCGTCTCGTCGAGGCCGAGCTCCGAGATGACCGGGTCGAGCACGAGCCCCGTCGTCACGACCTCCGCGTAGCTGCGCACGATCTGCTGGGTGTAGCTCGCGCCGGCGTTGAGGTCGGCGACCGAGTCGGCGCTCGACGCCGAGACGAAGACCTTCGTCGTGGCCTCGTACTGCGGCGTCTGCAGCAGCGAGAACGTCGCACCGCCGGCGATGCCCGCAAGGGTCAGCACGACCAAGAGCACCCAGTTGCGTCGCAGGATACGCAGGTAGTCGCGCAACTCCACGTCGTCGACCTCCGAACGATGGTGCCGATGGGTGCGCTGGCGTTCGCGGGCGCGAGGGTCAGCCTAACCGACGGATAGAATCCCCAGGTTGCCCATTCCCGCGGGGCACGAAGAGGGGTCGACCATGAAAGCACTCGTGACCGGGGTCGCGGGCTTCGTGGGCAGTTCCATCGCCGCGCGACTGCTCACAGACGGTCACGACGTCGTCGGGGTCGACGCGCTCACCGACTACTACGCAACCGAGCTCAAGCGCAGCAACCTCGCACGGCTCGACTCCCCTCGCTTCGACCTCGTCGAAGCCGACCTCAACCAACTCGACCTGCGCGCCCTGCTCGACGACGTCGAGGTCGTCTTCCACGAGGCGGGGCAGCCCGGCGTGCGCGACTCCTGGGGCACCGGATTCGCGCCCTACACCGCCCACAACATCGCCGCCACCCAGGCACTGCTCGAGGCAGCGCGCCACGCCACCCGCCTCACCCGCTTCGTCTACGCCTCCTCGTCGTCGGTCTACGGCGAGGCCGAGAGCTACCCCACTCGCGAGACCGACCGCCCCGAGCCGCGCTCCCCCTACGGCGTCACCAAGCTCGCCGCCGAGCACCTCGTGACCCTCTACGCGCGCGGCTTCGGCGTGCCCACCACCTCTCTGCGCTACTTCACCGTGTACGGCCCCCACCAGCGCCCCGACATGGCCTTCACCCGCTTCCTGCGCGCCGCGATCGACGGTGTCCCCATCCGCGTGTTCGGCACGGGAGAGCAGGTGCGCGACTTCACCTACATCGACGACGTCGTCGAGGCCAACCTGCGCGCCGCGAGCGTCGACCACGAACCGGGGTCGGTGTTCAACGTCGCGGGCGGCGGCCAGGTGTCGGTCAACGAGGTGCTCGACATCATCGAGGAGCTCGCGGGGCATCCGCTGCAGGTCGAGCGCGTCGGCGCCGCCGCGGGCGACGTGTCGCGCACCTCCGGCGCCACCGAGCTCATCGCCGCCACGCTCGGCTGGCACGCCACCGTCCCCGTCGCGGAGGGCCTGCGCGCCCAGCACGCGTGGGCCGTCGAGGCGGCACCGATGCTCGCCCGCACGATCGACTGGAAGTGAACGGGAGCGCCCGCATGAGAATCTCCGTCATCGGCTGCGGCTACCTCGGTGCCGTGCACGCCGCCGCGATGGCCTCCATCGGGCACGACGTGATCGGCATCGACGTCGACGACGCCAAGATCGCCTCGCTCTCCGCCGGCCGCGCGCCGTTCTTCGAGCCCGGCCTCGACGACCTGCTGCGCGACGGCGTCGCGAGCGGACGGCTGCGCTTCTCGACCGAGCTCGCGGATGCCGCGGGCGCGCGCGTGCACTTCGTCGCCGTCGGCACGCCGCAGACCAAGGACGGTCGCGCCGCCGACCTCCGCTTCGTCGACGCGGCCGTCGACGGCCTCCTACCCCACCTCGCCCCCGGCGACGTCGTCGCCGGCAAGTCGACCGTGCCCGTCGGCACCGCCGCACGCCTCGCCGAACGCGTCGAGGCGGCCGCCGCGACGCTCGTGTGGAACCCCGAGTTCCTCCGCGAAGGCTGGGCCGTGCAGGACACGATCTCCCCCGACCGTCTCGTGGCGGGCGTGCCGTCGGGCGAGGCGGGCTCGCGCGCCGCCGATCTGCTGCGCGAGGTCTACCACCCCGCCGTCGCCGCCGAGACGCCCTTCATCGTCACCGACTACGCCACCGCCGAACTCGTCAAGGTCGCCGCCAACGCCTTCCTCGCCACCAAGATCTCCTTCATCAACGCCATGGCCGAGATCGCCGAGGTGACGGGCGCCGACGTCACCCAGCTCGCCGACGCCATCGGTCACGACGTGCGCATCGGGCGGCGCTTCCTCGGCGCGGGCATCGGCTTCGGCGGCGGATGCCTCCCGAAAGACATCCGCGCCTTCACGGCACGCGCCGAAGAGCTCGGGCGCGGCGAATCGGTCGCCTTCCTCCACGAGGTCGACGCCATCAACCTGCGCCGCCGCGAGCGCGCGGTCGACCTCGTCGTCGACGCGCTCGGCGGCCGCGTGAACGGCAGGAAGGTCACCGTGCTCGGCGCCGCCTTCAAACCGCACAGCGACGACATCCGCGACTCCCCCGCACTGGACGCGGCCGTGCGCCTGCGCGGGCTCGGCGCGCACGTGACCGTCACCGACCCGGCGGCGATCGACAACGCGCGACGCGTGCACCCGCAACTCGACTACGAGGTCGACCGCGACGAGGCACTGCGGGGCGCGGATGCCGTGCTCGTCGTGACCGAGTGGGACGAGTACCGCCGCGACCTCGACCCGGCCCACGCGGCATCCCTCGTCGCCGGCCGCACGATCATCGACGGCCGCAACTGCCTCGATCCGGAGGCGTGGCGCGCCGCCGGATGGGAGTACCGCGGCATGGGGCGCCCCTAGCGACCGCTGCGCCGCCCGCCGGAAACCCCGGGAGGCGCCACCCCCACCCAGTAGGGTGAGGATCCGTGCGGGGACGAGGGGCCGAGACGCGCGTCGACTGGCGCCTCGCCTACGCGCGCCGACTCGCCTGGAGCGACCTCTTCGTCGTCGTGTGGGCCGTCGCCGGCGCCCAACTGATCTGGTTCGGCGTCGACGCCGCGCAGGTCGACGTGCCCGCGCAGCTCACCACCTTCACCGTCAACTACACGACGTTCTCGATCGCACTCGCCCTGGGGTGGCTGCTCGCCCTCACGATCGGCGGCACCCGCGAGTACCGCATCGTCGGGGCCGGACCTGACGAGTACAAGCGCGTCGCCACCTCGAGCCTGCAGCTGTTCGGCGTCGTCGCGATCCTCGGCTTCGCGCTCCAGATCGAGTTCAGCCGCGGCTACCTGCTCGTGGCGCTCCCCGCCGGGATCCTCGCGCTCATCCTCGAGCGGTGGTTGTGGCGCCAGTGGCTGCGCTCCGTGCGGCGTCTCGGGCACTACAGCGCGCGGTGCGTCGTCGTGGGAAGCGGACGCGAGGCCCGCGACATCATCGCCACCCTGCGCGAGCAGCCCGGCGCCGGGTACCTGCCGGTCGCCCTGTGCACGGCGCATCCCACGGCATCCGACCACTTCCCGCCCGGCATCCCCGTCGCTCCCCTCACCGACATCGCCGCCACCATGCGGGCACACGACGCCGACACGGTCATCATGCTCGACGGACACGGCTTGACCGCACGCGAGGTGCGCGAGCTCTCGTGGACGCTCGTGCCCGGCGAGCAGCACCTCGTGATGATGCCGAACCTCGTCGACGTGGCCGGCCCCCGCATCCACACCCGCCCCGTCGCCGGCCTGCCGCTCGTTCACGTCGAAACACCCCGCTACGAGGGAGCGGGGCGCTTCACGAAGCGCGCCTTCGACGTCGTCGGCGCGGCGCTTCTCGTCGTCGTGCTCTCCCCCGTGCTGCTCGTGGCGGCCCTCGCCGTGAAGCTCACCTCCCGCGGGCCGCTGCTGTTCCGGCAGGATCGCATCGGACTGCACGGCGAGACGTTCCGGATGCTGAAGTTCCGCAGCATGGTCGACGACGCCGAGGAGCGGCTCGGCGACCTGCTGCACAGCGAACGCGACGCCGGCAACGAGGTGCTCTTCAAGCTCAAAGACGACCCGCGCGTGACCCCCGTCGGGCGTTTCATGCGGCGTTACTCGATCGACGAGCTGCCCCAGCTGTTCAACGTGCTCGGCGGATCGATGTCGCTCGTGGGGCCGCGGCCTCCGCTGCCCCGCGAGGTGGAGCTCTACGACGAGGCCGCCGAGCGCCGCCTCCTCGTGCGGCCCGGCCTCACGGGGCTCTGGCAGGTGAGCGGACGCAGCACGCTCTCGTGGGACGACTCCATCCGCCTCGACCTCTACTACGTCGAGAACTGGTCGCTCGTGGGCGACATCGTGCTGCTGTGGCGCACCCTCAAAGCCGTCTTCGCGCGCGACGGAGCGTATTGAGCGAGCGTCACCGGTGCGCCTGGGTAGGGTGAGCGCGTGCCCGTCGCCGCCGAACTCGACGCCGCCCCGCGCGAGCGCCGCATCCGCCTGATCGCCGACGGCATCGGATCGAGCGCCGCCGCCCATGAGCACCGACTGCTGCGCGCCGCCCGTCCCGCGCTGCCCGTGCTCAACTGGCTCGGGCAGTTCGCCCGGCCCCTCATGCGCGTACCGGGGCTCGGATGGATCACCTCCGACCCCGTCGTCGCCCGCACCCTGCTCAACGACCCCGCCCACCTCACCCTGCTGTCGGAGGGCGGCGTGGGACACCTGTGGGCGCAGATCCTCGGCGACTGGGTGTACGACCTCTTCGACGGGCCGGGGCACCACGAGCTGCGCACCCGCAGCAAGGAGCTCTTCACCGAGCGCACCTCGGCCGCCTTCGTCGAGCACGCGTGGGGCGAGCGGCTCGCCGAGGCGCGCAGCGCGTTCGAGGCGGGCGAGGCGATCGACCTCGCCGACCTCTCGCGCATCCTCGTCGGCCGCATGGTGACGCAGCTGCTCGGCCTGCCCGTCGACCCCGCGCGGGCCGACGATGCGTACCGCGAGATCTTCGCGACGGGCGAGCGCCTCGCATCCATCGCCCTCGGCACGACCGCCGACACCGAGCTGCCGCCCGACAAGATCGCGCTCGCGCGCGGCATCGTCGACGAGCTCACCGCGCACATCGACGCCGTGTTCCCGGATGCCGACCCCGCGACCGTCATCGGCCGGTGCCGCGAGCTCGGGCTGAGCCTGAAGGAGACCAAGGGCCTCTCGACGCTGCTCATGGTCGCGGGCACCGAGACGGCCGCGTCGGCGATGGCGCGCATGGCCGCGATCCTCGTGGACTCGGGCGAGCTGCCGCGGCTGCTCGCGCAGCCGGAGCGACGCGACGACGCCGTGCGCGAGGCGCTGCGCGTGACGAGCCCCGCGCCGCTCATCGGGCGATCGGTGCTCGCGGATGTCGAGGTGGCCGGGCGCACCTTGCGGGCCGGTGAGCGCGTCATGGTGCTCACCTGGACCGCCAACAACGTCGCGGGGGCGTTCCGCGTGGACCGGCCGTACCTGCCGCACAACCGCCAGCTGTGGTTCGGGGCGGGGCGGCACCTGTGCCTCGGCGGACCGCTCGCGCGGGCCGAGCTCGCGGCGATCCTCGAGATGCTCGTCGGCGATGGGAGGCCGTATCGCGTCGAGTCGCGGCGCTACGGGCGGCGGGTTCTCATCCCGGCGTACGCGTCGCTCGTGGTGCGGAAGGCGTAGGGGGCGCGTCGCTTCCTCTCCTCCACAACCGCAGCGTCGATGAGTTTTCCACGGATTCCTCATCTCCTCTCGAATAAACGTTCTATTCTTGCCATCATGGGTTCATGACCGCCCTCGCCGCCCTCATCGCCTCCCTCGGCGACGTGTCGGCGCCCCTCGCGCTCCCCGACACGGCCGGGCTGCGCGACGACGAGCTGCTCGCGAGCCAGCGCACGCTCGCCGAGGTGCAGCGCCGGGTGGCCGTGGTCACCGCCGCCGTCGCGGGCGAGATCGCGCACCGCTCCCGGCGCGAGTTGGGGCACGAGGGCCTCGCCGCGCGGCACGGACAGCGCAGCGCCGAGGGTCTCATCTCGCGCCTCACCGGCGGCTCCGCGCGCGATGCGCGCACGCTCGTCCGAACGGCCGAACTGTTCCCCGCGCCGCCGCAGACGTCCGCCCCGCCGAAGCCCGCGTGGATCGCGGCGCTCGGCGACGCCGTCGCATCCGCGACGATCTCGGCGGAGGCCGCCGACATCATCCGCACGCGCCTCGCGGCCACCGAGCGGGCCGACCGCAGACCGCACGAGCGCGGGGAGTGGCTGCTCGCCCTCGCGGGCGCGACCGCGCGGCTCGTCGCCGAAGCGCCCGGGCTCACGCTCGAGCAGGTTGCTGCGCGCGCCGCGGCGGCGCGCGACGAGATCGACCTCGCGGGCATCGCGGCGCGCGAGCGCGCGCTCCACGAGCAGCGCTTCCTGCGCGTCACTCGTCAGCTCGACGGCATGACGCGCGTGTCCGCCCTGCTCGACCCGGAATCCGCGGCGGTCGTCGTGCCTCTGCTCGACGCGGCGACCGCACCGCGCCGCGGCGGCCCGCGGTTCGTCGATCCGGCCACTGCGGAACGAGCCGACGAGATCGTGCGCGATGAGCGCAGTACCGAGCAGCTCGCCCTCGACACCCTCGTCGAGCTCGTGCGCATCGGCGCGCGCGTCGACGACGGCACGCTCCTCGGCGAGCGCAAGCCCGGGGTGCGGCTGCTCGTCACGAAGGCCGACCTCGACTCCGCTCCCGTCGACGGCATCCGCCTCGGAGCCGCGTACTTCGAGGGGCAGGCCGAGCCGGTCTCGATCCCCACGGCCGAGCGGCTGATCTGCGCGAGCGGAGCGATCCCCGTGCTCTTCGACGACGACGGCCGGGCGCTCAACCTCGGGCGCGAGCAGCGACTGTTCTCGCAGAAGCAGCGCATCGCCATGGCGGCGCGTGACGGCGGCTGCCTCATGTGCGATCGACGACCGTCGTGGTGCGAGGCGCATCACATCGACCACTGGGACGAACATCATGGCCGCACCGATGTCGACGACGGCGTTCTCGTGTGCCGCTTTTGCCACCTCATGCTGCACAATCGCGGCTGGCGCATCCGCCGCGAGGGGGCCACCTATCGGCTCGAGCGACCCGACGCCGACGGCATCATCCGCAGTTCCCTGCTGCCGAGCCGCAGTCCGGCATGGCAGCGGACGCGGGCCACGGCATGAGCGCGCGGCTACCAGTGCTCGGCGCCGGCGAGGCTCGTGGGCCCCGGGCGGTAACCCAGGCGCTCGCGGGCCGCCGAGAGGTCGAGCGTGCGCTCGACGCCCAGCTGGCTCACCGCGTAGCGCGTCACGCGGGGCCGCGCGCGGCGCATGCGCGCGACGCTCTCGGCGAGCCCCGCCGCGCGGAGGGCGGCGGCGTACGGCAGCCGCACGAGCCGAGCGCGCACGCCGCGGCGCTCCAGGAACTCCTCGAGAACGTCGGCGAGCACCACGGGCTGCGCGTCGGCGATGTTGTAGACGCCGGCCGGCGCGCGCAAGGCGAGACGCACGGCGTCCACGAGATGGTCGACGTGGGTGAGCGAGTGCAGCACGCGGGCGCCCTCCGGCACGGCGAGCACGCCTCCCCGCACGGCGGTGAGCACGCGGGGCAGCAGCGTCGTGTCGCCCGGCCCGTAGACGGCGTGCGGGCGCAGCACCACGGCGTCCGCCCCCGCCACCTCGAACTCGGCGAAGGTCTTCGACTCCGAGTAACTCGAGAGGAAGCGGGTCACGGGGGCCGCGTCCTCCCGGGCGAGCACCGTGGGGGTGAACGCGTCGTAGACCGACGAGGTCGACACGTGCACGATGCGGGCACGGGGGAAGCTCGCCACCACGTGCCGCGTGCCCGTGCGGTTCACGCGCATCGCCTCGGCAAGCGGCGCCCAGTCGTCGGCGAGCGCCGCGCAGTGCACGACGGCGTCGAAATCGCGGTCTCCCCGCAGCGGACCCGAGGTGATGTCCCATACGCGGTAGCGGGCGAGCGGGTGCGCCCAGCCGCGCGGCGTGCGGCCGAAGCCCGTCACCTCGTGGTGCTCGTCGGCGAGCGCCGTCGCGACCGCGCCCCCGATGAAGCCCGACGCCCCCGTCACCGCGATCCTCATGAACGGTCCTCAGGCGCGGATGCGGGTGCGGGTGCGGGTGCGGGCGAGGATGCCGGGTCGGGAACGAACGGCGAGAGCAGTTCCGCGAGCGCCGCGCGATCGAGCTTGCGGGAGCGACCCGAGCGGGGCAACGCGGGCAGGACGACCACCGCATCCGGCAGCACGCCCGCGTCGACGAGGCCCGGCAGGCGGCGGCGCACCTCGGCGACGAGCGGATGCGCGAGCGTCGGCTCGACGGGCGGTGCCTCGGCGGGCACGACCGCGACGACGATGCGGTCGTCGCCGATCGCATCCGGCACACCGGCCATCGCGGCGTCGGCCACGCCCGGAAGCCCCGCGATGAGCGGCTCGTACAGGCCCGGGTACACGTTCTGCGTGCCGCGGATGAACATGTCCTTCGCCCGCCCGCGCAGCACGAGCCGGTCGCCCACGAGCTCCGCGAGGTCGCCCGTGCGCAGCTCCGCGAGCGGCTGCTCGGGCAGCTCGGTGAGGTAGCCGCGCGCGAGTCCCGGTCCCGCGAGCACGAGCTCGCCCTCGTCGATGCGCGCCACGACGCTCGGCACGAGCCGACCCACGTCGTCACCCGCGGCGGAGGACGCGGCCGCCAACTTCTCGGCGCCGTCGGCGATCGCCACCGGCAGGATCTCGGTCATCCCGTACACGGCGCGGATACGCGTGCGCGGCAACCGCTCGAACGCGCGCCGCAGCAGCGGCGGCAGCACAGGCGCCCCGCCCAGCACGATCGTCTCGAGCGCGGGTGCGAGCTCCGGGCGCGCGTCGAGGGCCGTGAGGATCGCGTCGAGCGTCGCCGGGCTCGCGAACAGCAGCTCGGCGTCGCCCAGGTGCTCGAGGTAGGCCTCCGGGCGCGCCCCCGGGTCGAGACCGGGGGCCGGCATCGTCCAGTGGGCGCTGCCGATGAGGGCGGGGATGCCCACCATGAGCTGATCGGTCAACACGCGCAGGCCAGCGCGGATGCCGATGCCGTGCGCGAAGTCGCCGAGGCCCGCGCCGAGGGAGCCGCGCGAGTGCACGACCGCCTTCGGGGCATCCGTCGTGCCGGAGGTGAAGACCACGAGCGCCTCGTCGTCGGGTGCACCCGGCACGATGCCGTCACCGTCGCCACGCGCGAGCCGCGCGAGCGACAGCGCGCGCGGCGGCACGCCCGGCAGCCGAGGCCCCGCGAAGACGTGGCGCGCCTCGGGCACGAGGCGCCCGTATGGCGCGAGCTCGAGCCCCCGACGCCGCGCGAGGGGCCGCAGGGGCGGCGACGACGCCAGATAGAGCAGCGATTCCGCCGCCACCCAGCGTGGGCGGGCGAGCCCGGCGCGTGCACGGAAGAGCGCCTCCCCCGCGCCCGGGTCGGCGAACACGACCGTGCCGCCCGCACCCACGATGCCGAGCGCGAGCGCCACGGCGTCCGGGCCCGGACGCACCGAAAACAGCACGCGATCGCCCGGGGCGAGCCCGGTATCCCGCAGCCCGGCCGCGAGGGCGCGCACGCGGCGACCGAGCTCCTGGTAGCTCCACGTGCGCCCCCGCGCTGTGAGGGCCGCCGCATCCGGGGTGCGCTTGCAGGCCTCGAGCACCGCCGCTACGAGATCCGTCATGCGCGCACCACGAGCTCGGCGTACGAGGGGATGAGCACGCCCCGCGCGGGGCGGCGACGCTCGATACGCAGCGCGGGGTAGGCGAGCAGCGCGTCGAGCGCGAGGCGGATCTGCGCCATCGCGAGCGGGGCGCCGAGGCAGTAGTGCGCGCCCGCCCCGAACCACAGCTGCTTGAGCGATGCCGCGGGGTTGCCCGCGGGGTCGAAGACGCCGAGCGCCGTGTCGGCCCAGTAGGTACCGAGGATGATGCGGTCGCCCGGCCGCACCGGCACCTCGCCGATCGTCGTCGGCGCCGTCACGGCGCGCAGCATGACGGGCGACGGCGTCGTCACGCGCAGTCCCTCGGCGATCGCCGCGTCGAGCGCGCCGCGGGCCGGCTCGGCGGCGAGGCGCGCGTGCCAGCCCGAGTCGACGAGCAGCGCCACGAGTCGCGGCAGGTACGACACGATCGTCTCGGTGCCCGTGAGCACGAACGCGCCGACCGCGCCGAGCGCCTCGCGCTCGTCGAGGCCGAGCGCCCGCATCCGCCCCGGCACGGTCGACTCGTCGCCCGCGTAGGCGCGGGACGCGTGCCCGCCGAGCTCGCCGAGGATCGCGCGAGCGGATGCGAGCTGCCGGGGTCCGAGCCGCGGGCGGGCGAGCGTCACGTAGCCCGTGACGGCGGAGACCCGCGCGAACATCGCGTCGTCGAACGCGCCCTCCTCGAGGCCGACGAGCCGGGAGATCACGTGGCTCGCGCCGCGGCGCGCGTGGGCGACGAGATCGACGTCCTCCCCCGCCGCGAGCGCCTCGGCGAGCGAACGGGTCACCGCCCCGAGGCTCTCGGCCACGAAGTCGTCGACGAACGACGGCGAGAACAGCGGCGCGAGCTGGCGACGCAGGGCGAGGTGGTCGGCGCCCTCCATGTTGAGCAGCACACGCGGCCCGAGCACGGGCGTCCACAGCTCGCTCGGGGCGCCGGGGCCGATCTTCGAGAAGTGCGCGGAGTCCATGAGCACGCCGCGCAGCAGCGCCGCATCCTTCACGATCACTCCGAGCCCAGGCACGCGCCGCACGCGGCCCGGCACGGCCGAGACGAGCGGGAAGGCGAACGGGTGCGCCGCGCGCACCACCGCCGCGTCCCGCCGCGTCGCGAGCTCGGCGCTCATCGGATGTCGACCACCTCGGGCTTGTAGGCGTGGTCCTTGTACCAGAGCAGCGTGCGCCGCAGTCCCCACGCGCGCACGCGGCGGCTCGACCCGTAGACGACGACATCGGAGCGCCGCGCGTAGTCGCGCGTAATGCGTCGCACGGCGTTGACGAGCGCGCGGTCCTCGTGGAGGTCCTCGATCGCCGTGCGCGGGAAGCCGCCCGCCGCGAGGTAGAGCTCGGCCGTGATGCCCACGTTGCAGCCGGCTGCCATCATGTACGGCCCGAGGTAGCCGTCGCCGCGATTGCCCGGACGGATGCGGCCGAACGCCTCCGCGAGATGCACGGCGCCGCGGAGCACCGCCCGCGTCGGCCACCCGACGCCCTCGTCGCGCCGCGCCACGAGCTCGCCGCCCACGAGCCGCAACCCGAGCCCGCCCTCGGAGCGCGGCGTGAGCGCGCGGCGCACGGCCGCTGTCCAGTCCGCGCGCGGCAGGCAGTCGGCGTCGGTGCGCGCGAGCAGCGTCGCGCCCGCCTCGATCGCCGCCCGCATCCCGGTGTCGGCCGCGGCGCCCGTGCCCTTCTGCGGCTCGTCGATCACGTGCCACCGGTCGAGGCCGCGCTCGGCGGCGAAGGCGCGCACGACATCCGCGGAGCCGTCGGTCGAGCCGTTGTCGACGAAGAACACATCGAAGTCTCGGTCGCGCTGTGCGGCGAGCGCCTCGAGCGTCGGGGGGATGCCCGACGCCTCCTGGTACACGGGCACGACGACGGCGAGGCGCTCGGCGGACCGATTCACCACACGACCTCCACGAGGCCGAGCGAGATGCCGCCCGCGAGCCCGATGAGCAGCACGCGCGAACCCTCGCGCAGCATCCCGCGGTCGCGCGCGAGCTTGAGCTGCAGCGGCAGGGTCACGGAGGCGAGGTTGCCGTGGTCGCGCACCGTGATGACGGTGCGGTCGTCGGGCACGCCGAGGCGCTCGAAGACGGGCGGCAGGTAGGGCAGCGCCACCTGGTGGATCGCGACGAGGTCGAAGTCGTCCCACGTGAGGCCGCGGTCGCGCAGCAGGCCGAGCACCGGCTCGGGGCCGAGCTCGAGGAAGGCCTGCTGCAGCCCGTGGCCGTCCATGTCGAAGTACTCGGCGTCGATGTCGCGCGGCCGCATCGTCCCGCCGCCGGGGAGGGTGCCGATGCCCCAGTGCCGCGAGACCGCGAGGAATCGGGACGCGCGGATGCCGGCGTCCGGCGCGTCCGACGCCTCGAGCACGAGCGCGGCGCCGCCGTCGCTCATCGTGTAGCCGGGGAACGAGCGCAGGAACTGGTGGTGGTCGGCGACATCCCATCGCACGGCCACCGTCGGCGCCTCGCCGCTGGCGATGAGCACCCGACGGTACTGGCCGGTGCGGATGAACGCGTCGGCCACCTGCATCGCGTTGACGACCGAGTTGCAGGCGTTCTTGACGTCCATGACGGGCGCGTCGATGCCGAGCTTCGCGGCGACGATGTGGCTCGTGGCCGGCTCGACGAGGTCCTGGCTCGCGGAGGCGAACAGCACGAGGCTGACCTCGCCGGGCGACTCGGCGAGCGCCTCGCGGGCCGCCGCGACGGCGAGATCGGAGGCATCCCAGCCGTCCGGCCGCAGGTGCACCGTCTCGACACCCGTCATGCGCCGGATGAGGCTCGTCGGCAGCCGCACGCCTGGGTTCCGGCGCCGCAGCTCGGCCTCCGTCTCGGCCGTCGTGCGCACGCGCTCGGGCAGGTGCACGCCGAGCCCGCTCACGCGGGTGGAGTCGGGCAGCGGCACGGATGCGAGCCTAGCGAGCGCGCATGCCGCATCCGTGCCGCGGCGAGGGGTCGGGTCTCAGGCGGTGGTGCCGAAGACGTGCGGGCCACGGATCGCGACGTCGGATCCGCCGTCGATGTAGATGGTCTGGCCCGCGAGGTGGGTGTTCTCCTCGCTCGCGAGCCACGCGAGCAGGCGCGCCACGACGATCGGTTCGGCGGGACCGCCGAGCGGCATGGGCACCATGTGCGCCAACTGCTCGCGCGCCTCCGCGGTCTGCATGAGGGGCGCCGTCATGGGCGTGATGATGATGCCGGGGCCGACCGCGTTGAGGGGGATGCCGGCTCCCGCCCACTCGGGCGTGATGGATGCGGTGCGCACCCACTCGGAGAGCGCCCGCTTCGTGGAGGCGTAGATGAGGCCGCCGAGGTCCTGCTCGACGAGGGCGTCGGCGCGTGCCACGGCCGCCTCCTCGTCGCCCGCCGAAAGCAGAGCGACGAGCTCGTCGTCGACCGGCATGAGCGAGGCCATCGACGAGACGACGACGGCGCGCGGCGCATCCGATCCCGCGAGCTGGGGGCGGAGCTCTTCGAGCGTCGCGAGGGTGCCGAAGTAGTTGACGCGCACCGTGAGCGAGGTGGGCACGGCCACGCCCGCGACGGCGACGATCGCGTCGATGCCGTCGGGGGCATGCGCGGCGACGGCCTCCGCGAGGGCCGAGCGGCCCTCGCGCGTGGCGATGTCGGCCGAGATGTCGGTGCCCTGCAGGTCGACACCGATGACGCGCTCGCCCCGGCCCTCCAGCAGCTCCTTGGTGGCCTTGCCGATCCCGGATGCCGCTCCGGTCACAACGTAGGTGCGCATGTGCTCGTTCCTCTCCGGCGACGACGTCTGCGTCCCCGCCGATGCCCACGCTAGGGATCGGGCTGAGTTTTCCCCAGGGACTTACGTCCCGGCGACGCCGTCAGGCCTCGAGCTGCTCGCCGAGCGCGAGCCAGCGCTCCTCGAGCTCGGCGGACTCCGCCTCGAGGGCCGCGAGCTGCGCCTGCAGGCGACCGAGCCCCGCGTAGTCGGACTGATCGGCGGCGGCGAAGGCCGCGTGCTGGGCCTGGATCGCCTCGGCGAGCTTCGACATGCGCCGCTCCACGGAGGCGAGCTCCTTCTCGGCGGCGCGGCGTTCGGCGCCGGTGAGCGTTCGCTCTCCGGCGGAGGTCTCTGCGGCGGGGGGTCTCGATACGCCGTCGCTGCGCGACGGCACTCGACCAGCGGATGGGGTCGTGCCCGAGAGCACTCGACCAGCGGATGGGTCCCCCGCTGGTTGAGTGGCCCGCGCAGCGGCACCCCCCGCTGGTTGAGTAGCCCGCGCAGCGGGCGTATCGAAACCAGCGGAGTGACGCAGCCGCAGGTACTCGTCGACGCCGCCGGGGAGGTGCCGCATCCGTCCGCCCGTGACGGCGTACTGCTGGTCGGTGACGCGCTCGATGAGGTAGCGGTCGTGTGAGACGACGAGCAGCGTGCCGGGCCACGAGTCGAGCAGGTCCTCCATGGCCGCGAGCATGTCGGTGTCGAGGTCGTTGGTGGGCTCGTCGAGGATGAGCACGTTGGGCTCGTCGAGCAGGATGAGCAGCAGCTGCAGGCGGCGCTTCTGCCCGCCCGAGAGGTCCTTGACGGGGGTCGAGAGCTGCGCGTTCGAGAACCCGAGCCGCTCGAGCAGTTGGCCGGGCGTGAGCTCGGCCCCCGCCCCGGTGCGGTAGCTCGCGCGCTGGCGGCCGACGACATCCGCCACCCGGTCGTCCGCGATCTCGTCGAGCTCGGCGAGGCGCTGGTCGAGCACGGCGAGCTTGACGGTCTTGCCGGTCTTCACACGTCCCTCCGTCGGTGTGACGGTGCCCGCGACGACGCCGAGCAGCGTCGACTTGCCGGCGCCGTTGACGCCCAGGATGCCGGTGCGCTCGCCCGGCGCGATGCGCCACGTCACGTCGTGCAGGATCTCGCGGCCGTCGAAGGCGACCGAGACGCCCTCGAGGTCGACGACGTCCTTGCCGAGCCGCGAGGTCGCGAGCTTCTCGAGGGCGACCGTGTCGCGCACGGGCGGCACGTCGGCGATGAGGGCGTTCGCGGCGTCGATGCGGAACTTCGGCTTGCTCGTGCGCGCCGGCGCGCCGCGGCGCAGCCACGCGAGCTCCTTGCGCATGAGGTTCTGGCGCTTCGCCTCGGACGCCGCCGCCATCCGGTCGCGCTCAACGCGCTGCAACACGTACGCCGCGTAACCGCCCTCGAAGGGCTCGACGACGCCGTCATGCACCTCCCAGGTGTCGGTCGAGACCTCGTCGAGGAACCAGCGGTCGTGGGTGACGACGACGAGCCCGCCCTGGTTCTTCGACCAGCGCGTCTTCAGGTGCTCGGCGAGCCACGCGACGCCCTCGACGTCGAGGTGGTTGGTGGGCTCGTCGAGGAACACGACGTCCCAGTCGCGCGAGAGGAGCGCCGCGAGCGCCACGCGGCGACGCTGGCCGCCCGACAGCTCGCCGATGCGCGCCTCGAACGGCAGGTCGCCGAGCAGGCCGCGCACGACATCCCGCACCTTCGCGTCGCCCGCCCACTCGTGCTCGGCGCGGTCGCCGACGACGGCGTGGTGGATGGTCTCGTCTTCGGGCAGCCGGTCGGCCTGGTCGAGCATGCCGATGCGGGTTCCCCCGCGCACCGTAACGCGGCCCGAGTCGGGCTGCTGGCGCCCCGCGAGGATGCGCAGGAGCGTCGACTTCCCGTCGCCGTTGCGGCCCACGACCCCGATGCGGTCGCCCTCGTCGATGCCGATCGTGACGTCGTCGAAGACGTCCTTCGTGGGGAACGAGAGGGAGATGCCTTCGGCTCCGAGCAGGTGTGCCATCCCTCCGAGCCTAGGCGGGAGGGATGCGCCCCTCCTGCACGTCGTCGCCGCGCTCGCGCGCGACGTGACTGCGGGCATGCTCGACGGCAGCGGGGAGGTCGGCGAAGAGGTGCTTGTGGTGGCGCAGCGCCGCGAGCACGCCGACCGTGCGGAACAGCTCCACATGCCCCTCCCGCACGCCCTTGATGAGCACCGTGATGCCGCGGGCCTCGAGACGCTGCACGATCTCGCTCAGCACGTGCGCGCCCGTCGCGTCGACGAGCTCGAGCTGCGACATCCGCAGGATCACGACGGAGACGCCGTCGATCGCCGTCACGGTGTCGAACACGCGATCGGATGCCGCGAAGAACAGCGGCCCGTCGAGACGGATGAGGGCGATGCGCTCGTCGCCCTCGACCGGCTCCCCCGCGAGCGGCTCGCGGGTGACGCCCGTCGCGCGCGAGAGGCTGCGGATCGCGAAGATGCCCGCCACGACGATGCCGATGACGACCGCGACGATGAGGTCGACCGAGATCGTCACGATCGCGGTCACCACGAACGCGATCGCGTCGGCGCGCGTCGAGCGAAGGATGCTGCGCACGGTCGCCGCGTGCACCATGCGCACCGCCGTCACCATGAGCACGCCCGAGAGCGCCGCGAGCGGGATGAGGCCGACGGGCTCCGCGGCGACGAGCACGACGAGCAGAAGCACGAGCGCGTGGAACACGGCCGCGAGGCGCGTGCGCGCGCCCGAGCGCACGTTGACGGCGGTTCGGGCGATGGCGCCGGTCGCGGGCATGCCGCCGAAGAGCCCCGCGGCGACCGACGCGAGGCCCTGGCCGACGAGCTCGCGGTCGGGATCGTAGGGGCCCGTGTCGGCGAGGGACGCTGCGACGCGCGCCGACAGGAGCGATTCGATCGCGGCGAGCGCGGCGACCGTGAGCACGGGTCCGGCGAGCGCACCGAGCGTGCCGAGGTCGAACGCGGGGAGCACGGGCGCGGGCAGGCTGTGCGGCAGCTCTCCGATGTCGGCGAGCGGGCTCGGCAGCCACAGCGCGAGCACGGCGACGAGCGCGATGCCGATGAGCGACCCCGGGATCGAGGGGTGCAGCTTCGGGAGGAACACCATGCACAGCGCGACAACCGCGACCGCACCGAGCGCCCACGCGAGGTAGGCAGGGTCGGCACCGAGCAGCGCCTCCACGGCGGTGACGACGACGTTCGTGTGCGAGGCGCCCGCGGCATCCGCGCGCGTGAGGGCGGGCACCTGCTGCAGGAAGATGATCGCCGCGATGCCGAGCGTGAACCCCTCGATGACGGGCCACGGGATGAACGACACCGCGCGCCCGAGCCGCAGCACGCCCGCGACGAGCACGACGACGCCCGCCATGACGCTCACGAGCGCGACTGCGGCGAGTCCGTGGCTCGCGACGATCGGCGCGAGCACGACGACCATGGCGCCCGTGGGGCCCGACACCTGCACGTTCGAGCCGCCGAAGACCGCCGCCACGACGCCCGCGACGATCGCCGTGATGAGGCCGGCTTCGGCGCCCGCCCCCGACGAGATGCCGAACCCGAGGGCGAGCGGCAGGGCGACGATGCCCACCGTGACGCCCGCGAGCAGGTCGGCGCGCCAGCTGCGGCGCAGTCCGCGGTAGTCGGCGCGCGAGGGCAGCAGGCCGCGGAGGCGGGCGAGGGTGGCCCGCGCGCCCGCCGCGCCGCTCATCGCGGCAGCTCGGGCAGGGCCGCGACGTCGGCGGCGCGGGCGCCGTCGGCGCGCACGATGTCGACGAGCAGGCGGCGCGCGACGGCGAGCAGCTCGGCGACGTCGGGGTGCGCGTGGCGGTAGTACACGTGGCTCCCGCGGCGGTCGGAGGCGACGAGCCGGTGCCGTCGCAGCACGGCGAGGTGCTGCGAGAGGTGCGAGGCCTCGAGTCCGGTGGCCTCCTGCAGCTCGGCGACGCTGTGCTCGTCGCCGTCGGCGAGCAGTTCGAGCAGCCGGATGCGGAACGGATGCGCGAGCCCCTTGAAGAGGCCCGCCTTCACCTCGTAGAGCGGTCGCTCCTCGTGACTGAACGGCATGATGAAGTCATCATACGGCGGAGACGCGCTCCTGCGGCTTGAGTAGCCCGCGAAGCGGCACCCCCTGCGGGTTGAGTAGCCCGCGAAGCGGGCGTATCGAAACCCCCCACCGCACCACACCGTCACGCGGGTCTCGATACACCGCGCTCACGCGCGGCACTCGACCAGCGGGGTGAGGCGGAGCCGACGCGCGGCACTCGACCAGCGAGGCGGAGGCGGCACGCGGCCGTGCGCGCTCAGTCCGCGACGATCCGGGCGCCGTGCACGGGCCCGGTGGCCCGCACGACGTTGAGCCGCGCCGCGGAGAGCGCGACCTGCAGCTCGAGAGCCGAGTCGACATCCGCGGCGAGGAACGCGACCGTGGGACCGGACCCGGAGACGATGCCCGCGAGCGCACCGTTCTGCTCGCCGAGCTCGAGCACGTCGGCGAGCGACGGCTCGAGGTGCAGGGCGGGCGCCTGCAGGTCGTTGTGGAGGGTCTCGGCGAGCATGTGCGGGTCGCCCGCACGGAGCGCCTGCAGCACGCTCGTGGCGACCGTGGGACGCGGGTCGGCGGGGAAGATGTCCTGCGCGTGGCGTCGGCGGTGCTCGTCGAGCTCGGCGTAGACGGCGGGCGTCGAGAGCCCGAAGTCGGCGAGCGCGAGCACCCAGTGGAAGGTGCCTGCGGCGAGGGCGGGTGAGAGCTCGTCGCCGCGTCCCGTGCCGATCGCGGTGCCGCCCGTGAGGGCGAAGGGCACGTCGGCGCCGAGCTTGCGCGCCAGGTCGAGCAGCTCCTCGCGCGGCAGCTCCGTGCCCCACAGCGCATCGCACGCGACGAGGGTGGCCGCGGCATCCGCGGATCCGCCGCCCATGCCGCCCGTGACGGGCACGTGCTTGTCGATGTGGATGTGGGCGCCGCCGGCGTAGCCGGTGCGGGCGGCGAGCAGTCGCGCCGCCTTGATGGCGATGTTCGCCCCGTCGACGGGCACGCGCGAGAGCTCGACCGTGCCGGTGACCTCGACCGAGAAGTCGGGGGCCTCGCTCACCCGCACGTCTTCGCAGAGCGACACCGCCTGGTACGCGATCGCGACGTCGTGGTAGCCGGCCTCGTCGATCGCGCCGACTTTGAGGTAGACGTTGATCTTCCCGGGGGCTTTGACGTGCACCGAAGCGCGCCCGGAGGAAGTCATTGCTCCACCCTAAGGGAGGTGGAACGTGCGGTCACCGCGCCCGCGCGATGCGCAGGAAGTCGGCCACGGTGAGCTGCTCTCCGCGCGCCGTGGGGTCGACGCCCGCCGCCTCGAGGGTCGCGGATGCGGCGGCCGAGCCGCCGAGGACGTCCGCGAGAGCCTGGCGCAGCATCTTGCGGCGCTGCCCGAATGCGGCGTCGACGAGGGCGAACGTCGCGGCGCGTTCCGCCGCCGTTCCCGGCAGCTCGCCGCGGCGGAACGCGACGAGCACCGAGTCGACGTTCGGCACGGGCCAGAACACCTGGCGGCTGACGGTGCCGGCGATCGTCCACACGCCGTACCAGGCGGCCTTGACGCTCGGAGCCCCGTAGATGCGGGAGCCGGGGGCGGCGGCGAGCCGCTGCCCGACCTCCGCCTGCACCATGACGAGCGCGCTCTGAAGACTCGGCACGACCTCGAGCAGGTGCAGCAGCACGGGCACCGAGACGTTGTAGGGCAGGTTGGCGACGAGCGCGGTCGGCTCCCCCGGCACGCCGTCGACGCGGAGCGCGTCGGCGGCGACGACCTCGAGCGGCGAGCCCGGCAGCATCGCGTCGACGGTGAGCGGCAGCTGCGCGGCGAGCCGGCGGTCGATCTCGATCGCCGTGACGCGGGCGCCCGACTCGAGCAGCCCGAGCGTGAGGGAGCCGAGCCCCGGCCCCACCTCGACGACGTGCTCACCCGGCGCGATGCCCGCCGTGCGCACGATCTTGCGCACCGTGTTGCCGTCGACGACGAAGTTCTGGCCGAGCTTCTTGGTGGGCTGCAGGTCGAGGGCGTCGGCGAGGTCGCGGATCTCGGCGGGCCCGAGCAGGCTCACGCCCGACCCTCGAAGGGGCCGCGCGGTGCGTCGACGGGCTCATCGTCCCAGTGGCCGTACACGAGCTCCGTGGTCGACACGATCTGCGCCGCGAGCATCGACGCCTCGGTGCCGAGGTGCGCCGCCATCGCCCGCAGGGTGTGCGGCAGCAGGTAGGGCGCGTTCGGTCGCCCGCGGAACGGCACGGGGGTCAGGTAGGGGGCGTCGGTCTCGACGAGGATGCGCGAGCGCGGGATGATCTCGAGCGCCTCCCGCAGGGCAGGGGCGTTCTTGAAGGTGACCGTGCCCGCGAACGACAGGTACCATCCGCGTTCGGCGACGAGCTGGGCGAGGGCGGCGTCGCCCGAGAAGCAATGGAAGACGACCCGCTCGGGAGCGCCCACGCGGTCGAGGGTCTCGACGACCTCGCGGTGCGCGTCGCGGTCGTGGATCTGCAGGGCGAGGTCGTGCGCCTTCGCGATCTCGATGTGCGCCTCGAAGGAGCGGTACTGCGCGTCGATGCCCGCCGCATCCTCGGTGCGGAAGAAGTCGAGGCCGGTCTCGCCGATCGCCCGCACGCGCGGCCGGGAGGCGAGCTCGTCGATGCCCGCGAGGTGGTCGTCGAGCAGCCCCTGCGCGAACAGCTCGGGGGTCTCGTTGGGGTGGATCGCGACGGCCGCGAGCACGCGCGGCTCGACGGAGGCGATGTCGGCGCTCCAGCGCGAGGTGGCGAGGTCGGTGCCGACCTGCACGACGCCCTTCACGCCGACCGCGGAGGCCCGGTCGAGGTGCTCGCGGTAGTCGAGCGGTTCGCCCGAGTCGGCCACCTCGAGGTGGGTGTGGTTGTCGTACACCGGCACGACGAGCGACTCGGGCAGGGGCGGGTAGTCCCGGGGCGGCCCGTCCGGGGCCTCCCTCGCGCGCAGGAACCCGTCGGTCACGCGGCTCCCGTGCCGACCGACTCCACGGCCTCCTCGATGCGGGGGAAGAGCGGCTCGAGTGCCCGCACGAGCGAGCCCGGCTGCAGCACGCCCCACGTTCCGGCGTCGCGGATGCGCTGCTCGGTGAGCGGGCCGAGCGCGTCGCCTGCGAGCGCCGCCCACAGCTTGCCCGTCGCGAGGGGCATGACGGGCGCGAGGAGGGTCGCGAGGGCGCGGAGACCCTCGGATGCCGTGTAGAGCACGGTGCCGAGGCGCGCCCGGGTGGCGTCGTCCTTCGCGAGCACCCACGGCTCCTGCTCGGTGATGTAGCCGTTCAGCTCGTCGACGATCGTCCAGATCGCGGCGATCGCCTCATTGATCGCGAAACGCTCGATCGCGGCGTCGGCGTCGGCCGCCGCCTTCGCGACCGTGCGCTGGATGGCGAGGTCGGCATCCGTGTACCCGGCGGGCGCGGGCAGCGCGCCGTCGTAGTAGCGGCCGACCATCGCGATGACGCGCGAGGCGAGGTTGCCGAAGCCGTTCGCGAGCTCGGCCTGGTAGCGGGCGGAGAGGTCCTCCCAGCTGAACGAGCCGTCCTGGCCGAAGGTGATCGCGCGCAGGAAGTAGTAGCGGAACGCGTCCGAGCCGAAGGTGTCGGTGATCTGCTGCGGCGCGATGCCCGTGAGCTTCGACTTCGACATCTTCTCGCCGCCGACGAGCAGCCAGCCGTGGCCGAAGACGCGGTGCGGCACGGGCAGCCCGGCCGCCATGAGCATGGCCGGCCAGATGACGGCGTGGAAGCGGGCGATGTCCTTGCCGACGAGGTGGTAGGCGGGCCAGCGGCGGGCGAACTGCTCCTCGTCGGTGCCGTAGCCGACGGCGGTGATGTAGTTGAGCAGGGCGTCGAACCACACGTAGACGACGTGCGACGGATCCCACGGCACCTTGATGCCCCAGTCGAAGCTCGAGCGCGAGATCGAGAGGTCGGACAGGCCCTGGCGCACGAACTGCACGATCTCGTTGCGCACGCTCTCGGGCTGCACGAAGTCGGGCTGCGTCTCGTAGAGGTCGAGCAGCGCATCCGTGAACTGGCTCATGCGGAAGAAGTAGTTCTTCTCGCGCAGCACCTCGACGGGGCGCGAGTGGATGCGGCACACGAGCTGGCCGGCGTAGTCGCCCACCTCGGTGAGCTCGAGGTCGTCGAGCTGCTTGTACTCCTCGCAGCCGACGCAGTAGTAGCCCTCGTACTCGCCCGAGTAGATGAAGCCGTCGTCGTAGAGCTTCTGCAGGAAGAGTGCGACGGCGTCCTCGTGGCGCGGCTCGGTCGTGCGGATGAAGTCGTCGTTGGCGATGTCGATCGTCTGAAGCAGCGGCAGCCAGGCCGACTCGACGAGCCGGTCGGCCCACTCCTTCGGCTCGACGCCGTTGGCGACGGCCGTGCGCAGGATCTTCTGGCCGTGCTCGTCGGTTCCGGTGAGCAGCCACGTGTCGTCGCCCGCCTGGCGGTGCCAGCGCGCGAGCACGTCGGCCGCCACCTCCGTGTAGGCGTGCCCGATGTGGGGCACGTCGTTGACGTAGAAGATGGGGGTCGTGATGAAGAAGCTCTCGCCGGACGGCATGGCGACGAGTCTAGTTGCGCGCCCCGCCGCGTGACGGCGGGCGTAGTCTCCCGGCATGGAACGCTGGGAGACGCTCGAGGAGATCACCGCCGCCCGTCGGCGGATCGCCGACACCCTCGTCGACTGGGAGCAGCCTGTCGCCTACGGCATCGGCCTCGTGCCGATCGGGCTCGAGCCGGCGCCCGAGCACTTCCCCGTCGTGAACCACGGCGAGCACCAGCTTCCGGGGGTCGTGGCGGCCGCGGTCACCGGCTACCGGCGCGGTTCGTGCGTGCTCGAGGTGTCGTTCGCGCAGCTCGACGAGATCATCGAGCGGCTCGAGCCCGCGGAGGCCTGCACCGAGGTGCAGCATCCGAATCTCTGGTTGTGGCGCGACACGTTCCGCCCGCTGCTCGAGCAGGGGGCCGTGTCGCGGCTCGTCGCCGTCTTCGTGGCGTCGCTCGACGACCCGGTCGCGGGGCCCGTGGACGCCGCCTTCCGCGCCGCCCTCAGCTCTTGAGCGCCGCCTCGTAGAGCTCGCGGCGCGAGAGGCCCGTCGCGTCGGCCACCTCGGCCGTCGCGTCCTTGAGCCGGGTGCCGGATGCCGTGAGGGCCCGCACCTGCGCGAGCGCGTCGTCGAAGCTCGCGGTCGCGGGCGCCGCCCCCGCCACGACGATGACGAGCTCGCCGCGCGTGCCGTCGGCGTAGCGCTCGGCGAGCTCGGCGAGGGTGCCGCGCGCGACCTCCTCGTGGAGCTTCGTGAGCTCGCGGCAGACGGCGGCGCGGCGCTCGGGGCCGAAGGCGTCCGCGAGGTCGACGAGCGCATCCGCGATGCGGTGCGGCGACTCGAAGAAGATGAGCGTGCGCGGTTCTGCGGCGAGCGTGCGGAGGGCGGCGAGGCGGCCCTTGCGCGGCAGGAAGCCCTCGAAGCAGAAGCGGTCGGTGGGCAGCCCCGAGAGGGCGAGCGCGGTGAGCACGGCGCTCGGGCCGGGGAGCGCGGTCACGGTGACCCCCGCATCCGCGGCCGCCGCGACGAGGGGGAAGCCGGGGTCGGAGACGGTGGGCATGCCCGCGTCGGTGAGCACGAGCACGTCGCCGTCGCGGGCGAGCTCGACGAGTTCTGCGGCCTTCGCGGTCTCGTTGTGCTCGTGGAGGGCGATGAGGCGCGGGCGGTTCTCGACGCCGAGCGCGCGCAGCAGCTGCACGGTCGTGCGGGTGTCCTCGGCGGCGATGACCTCGGCGTTCTCGAGCGCCTCGACGAGCCGGCGGGAGGCGTCGCCGAGGTTGCCGATGGGCGTCGCCGCGAGGATGATCACGCGCCCATCCTCCCCCGTCCGCATCCGTCCGCGAGAACGCCGGCCCCGCTCCGCGCCTCCCCCGCCCCCGGGCCTACGTCGAAAATGCAGGAGATCACGCGGCGACGGCGGCCGGAGTCCCCGGATTTCCGGGGCCGACGCGGGATGACTCCTGCATTTTCGACGTGGAAGGGAGAGGCGGAGAGCGGGGGTGGCAGGCGGGGGCGCGGCTACGATGCGGACATGGATGTGCGCGCAGCCGAGTTCGAGCGCGCGCTTCGCGGAACGGATGGCACGGGGTCCGGAACGGATGGCACGGGTTCGGGCGCGGGTCACGTGGGGGCGGGCGCGGGGCGCGCGACGGGGCCCACGGGTTCCCGGCTCGACGAGACGTGGCAGCGCTGGATGGGCGACCCCCGCATCCGCCGCGCGTGGGAGTGGGGCGCCCCCGCCGCCGTGATGGCGGTCGCGACCGCGACGCGGCTCGTGGGGCTCGACCACCCGCACGAGATCGTCTTCGACGAGACCTACTACGTGAAGGACGCCTACACGCTCTCGCACCTCGGCTACGAGGCGCGCTGGCCCGCGGGCGCCGACGCCTCGTTCGCCGCGGGCGACCCCGACGTGCACCTCACCGACGGCTCGTTCGTCGTACACCCGCCGCTCGGCAAGTGGATCATCGCGGCGGGGATGGCGGCGTTCGGCACCGACAGCGCGTTCGGCTGGCGTGTCGGCATCGCCGTCGTCGGCGTGCTCCTCGTGGCCCTCACGATGCTCGTCGCGAAGCGCCTGTTCGCGTCGACGACCCTCGCGGCGCTCGCGGGCGGCCTCCTCGCGATCGACGGCAACGCGATCGTCATGAGCCGCGTCTCGCTGCTCGACACCGCGGTCGCCTTCTTCTCGCTCCTCGGCGCCGCATTCGTGCTGTTCGACCGCGCGCACGTCGCCCGCCGCCTTGCCGCGTGGGCCGCGGAGCGCCGCGCGGCGGGGCTCCCCCTCACCGACGGTCCCGTGCTGTGGGCGCGTCCGTGGCTCATCGCGGCGTCCCTCGCCTTCGGCTGCGCCGCGAGCGTCAAGTGGAACGGCCTCTACTTCCTCGCGGTGTTCGGCATCTACACGGTGATCGCGGATGCCTTCCTCCGCAAGCGCGAGGGCATCCCCACGTGGGGCATCGGGGCGGCGCTGCGGCAGGGTCCCGTGAACTTCGTGCTGTTGGTGCCGCTCGCGCTCGTCGTGTACGTCGCGAGCTGGTGGGGCTGGTTCGCGACCGACGGCGGCTACTACCGGCACTGGATCGAGCACGGGGGCGGCACGGCGTGGGAGGGCGCGCTCGCCTGGGTGCCCACCGCGTTCCAGAACTGGTGGCACTACCAGGCGTCGATCCTGAATTTCCACGCGGGCCTCTCGACGCCGCACACCTACCAGGCGAATCCGCTCACCTGGCTCTTCCTCGTGCGGCCGACGAGCATGCACTACGAGAACCTCGGCGACGGGCGGGCGGAGGCGATCCTCGACATCGCGAACCCGTTCCTGTGGTGGGGGGCGACGGCAGCGCTCGGGTTCCTGTGCGTGCGGGTCGTGCTGCGGCTTCTCCGGGGCCGCACGGTCACGACGGAGGCGTTCATCCTCACGGGCGTCGCGGCGGGCTACCTGCCGTGGCTGCTGTATCTCGGGCGCACGGTCTTCCAGTTCTACACGATCGCCTTCGAGCCCTTCCTCGTGCTCGCCCTCACGGCGGCGCTCGCGGCGGTCGCGGGTTCCCGCACCGACCCGGAGCGCCGACGCGTCGCGGGCCTCACGACGGTCGGCGTCTACCTCGGGGTGGTGGCGCTCACCTCGGCGTTCTTCTGGCCCATGTGGTCGGGTCAGCCGACGCCGGTGTGGTTCCTGCAGCTGCACTACTGGCTCCGCAGCTGGATCTGACGGATGCTCGCCCGGATTTCCTGAGCACGCTTCAACGCGCTAGTCTTCGCTCGACGGCCACGAGCCCGCCCATCCCACCCGATGACCGTTGACCCACCGATGCCCCACTGACGAGGCACCCGTGACCACCACACACGACACCCGCACGTCCGCTCCGCGCGCGCCCCGACGCCGGAGAGCGGCCGCGACCGCGCTCGTGCTCGGCGCGCTCGCGTTCGCACCGACGGCGGGCGCGACCGCGGCGCCGATCGGTCTGCAGGTCTCGTCCCTGAGCGACGGCTCGCTCGTGCTCCCGGGGGCGCACGCGGTCGCGGGCACCGTCACCTGGGGAGTCGGCCCCGCCGGCACCGTCACCGTCACGAACGGCGCCAACGGCGACACGTGCACGTTCCCCCTCTCCGACGGCACGTTCTCGTGCCTCGTCGACATCGTGCTGGGGCCGAACGTCATCGACGTGACCGCGCAGGACGACGGCGACTCCGCGATCGACACCGTGCAGCTCACGGTGCGCGGCATCTCAGCGCCCCTCGTGTTCACCTCGCCCGACACCTCGGGCGGCCCGGTCGCGTTCATGCACAGCGACACCCTCCCCTTCGCCGGCACGGGCCCGATCGAGCCCGGGCTGACGGTGTCGATCCTGTGGAAGGTCGCGGGCGCCGACGACTCCACCTACGACCCGCTGTGCGCCACCAACATCGCCACCGACGGCAGCTGGGCGTGCCCGATCTACGCGCCGAGCGTCGGCGACCTCACCTTCCGCGCGCGCACCGTCGACACGCAGGGCACCGTGATCACCGACGAGGTCGACCTCGAGATCCTCCCGGTCAGCGTCCCCGAGGCGAGCTACACCTTCGGACCGGCGTCGGTGGAGGTCGCGGCGACCACCGACTCGACGGACCCGTGGCTCGATCTGTCGCTCTACGGCGTCGGGCCGAACTACCCCGTGTCCTACGACTGGGTCGGCCCGCTCGACAACTGCCAGGACGAGGTCGCCGCGCTCGCGTGCACCTTCACGGGGATCACGCCCGGCGTGTGGCGGATCCACGTCGACGCGTACTACCGCGACCGCAACGACTTCGTGCGGATCCCGTCGGCGCCCACGCTCACCACCACGGTGGGCGCCGACCGCCGGGTCACCTTCACCGTGACCAAGCAGCCGGATGCCGAGGTCGACATCCGCGAGTCCGGCTCCGGCACCGTGCTGTGCACGATCGGCGGCACGGGGACGAGCGGCTCGTGCACGGCGAGCGTGCCGGCCGGCGAGCGCACCTTCACGGCCCAGTCCCGCTCGGTCGGGTTCGTCGCGGCGACGGCGTCCGACGGCTTCGAGCTCGTCGTGCCGGATGCGTCGCTCCAGGGGCTCTCCGCCCTCACCGTCGGCGAGACCGTCGTCATCCCCGCGGCCCGCGTCGCGCGCACGACGGCTCCGCAGGCAGAGCCGTGGGAGTGGCGCTATGTCTTCGAGGGCGGTGACGCGCTGCTGCCCGGCGACGTCGTCGGCGTGCGCGGCGACGGCCCGCCGCCCGGCACGGTCGTGACCCTCGAGCTCCACTCCACCCCGGTCGTGCTGGGATCGATGATCGTCGGCGACGACCGCACGTTCCGCATCACGGGGATCGTGCCGCTCGACACCGAGCCCGGCGATCACGAGCTCGTGCTGCGCGCCGAGGTCGCCGGGGAGACGCCGCGGGAGCAGCGGGAACCGATCGGCGTGCGCGCAGTGGAGGCCGAACCCGTCGCCGAGGCGCCGGTGGAGACGACGGGAACCGCCGCGGGCGGGGGCGCGGCGGACGGCTCGTCGCGCAACGACCCCGGCGCCCCGAACGCGCTGAGCGACAGCCTGCCGACGCTGCGCTTCCTGTGGGAGAACCCGGCGGCGCTCGCGGCGGCCGCGGTCCTCGCCCTCGCGCTTCTGTTCCTCGTGTCGATCCCCACCGAGCTGCTCAACTCCGCCCTCGCGAGCGGCAGCGGCAACCGGGGGCGCGTGCTGCGGACGCTCGCCGCCCTGGGCGAGCGGTCGAGCGCGGCGCTGCACCGCGTGCTCCGCTCGCGGATCGCCGTCTCCGCTGTCGTGGTCGTCGCGCTGAGCCTCGTGTACTGCTTCGCCGATCCCGGTTTCGGGTTCGATCTCGCCTCGCTGCGGATGCTGCTGGCGCTCGCGATCGCGCTCTTCGTGCTCACGTGGGGCGTGGGTGCGCTCACGGGCGCCATCGCGCGGCGGGCGTGGGGTGCGCAGGCGAGCATCGCGGTGGATCTGTCGATCGTGCCGCTCGCGGTGATCGCGGTCATCGTGTCGCGCCTCGTCGACTTCTCCCCCGGCTTCTTCATCGGACTCGCGATCGGCGTCGAGCTCGTCGTGGCGAGCCGCCGTGCCCGGGTGGGCGCGAGCCTCGTCGGCTTCGGGGTCGTCATCGGGGTGTCGGTGCTCGCGTGGCTCGGCTACTCGGCGATGGCGGACGCGCCGCTCGACGACTTCGGCGGAGCGCTCGTCAACGACACGCTCGTGGCCATCGCGGTCGAGGGGCTCACGGCCGCCGCGGTGGCCGCGCTGCCGCTCACCTTCCTCGAGGGGCGTGCGATCTGGGAGGTCTCGAAGCGGCTGTGGCTCGCGGTGTTCCTCGTGGTCCAGTTCGTCTTCTGCGTCATCGTGCTGCCGACCGCGATGTCGCTCGACGAGGTCGCCGATCTCGGCGTCTGGGCGCTCGTGCTGGGCGGCTACTGCCTCATCACCCTCGCGACGTGGCAGTGGCTCGTACGGCGCGACAGAGCTGGCGAGACAGCCGGCGAGAGCGCCCCCGCGGCCGACGACGAAACACGCCGCAACACGTCAGGCACGCCGGTACCCTGATCGGATGCCAGACAGCGACGCCGCCTCCCCCACCCCCGGCGCCTCCCACGGCGCCGACCACGCCTGGGGCTTCCGCACCCGGGCGATCCACGCGGGCAACATCCCCGACCCCGTGCACGGCGCCCGCGCGCTGCCCATCTACCAGTCGAGCGCGTTCGTCTTCGACGACACCGCGGATGCCGCGGCCCGCTTCGCGCTGCAGAAGTACGGCAACATCTACTCGCGCCTCGCGAACCCCACGGTCGCCTCCTTCGAGGAGCGCATCGCCTCGCTCGAGGGCGGACTCGGGGCGGTCGCGACGGCATCCGGGCTCTCGGCCGAGTTCATCACCTTCGCGTCGCTCGCCGGCGCGGGCGACCACATCGTCGCGGCGCAGAGCCTCTACGGCGGTTCTGTCACCCAGCTCGACGTGACACTGCGCCGCTTCGGCGTCGAGACGACGTTCGTGACGGGCACCGACCCGGCCGACTACGCGGCCGCGATCACCGACAAGACGAAGCTCATCTTCGTCGAGTCGATCACGAACCCCTCCGGCGACATCGCCGACCTCGAGGGCCTCGCCGAGGTCGCGCACGCGCACCACCTGCCGCTCATCGTCGACTCGACCGTCGCGACCCCCTACCTCAACCGCCCCATCGAGTGGGGTGCGGATGTCGTCATCCACTCCGCCACGAAGTTCCTCGGCGGGCACGGCACGACCCTCGGCGGCGTCGTCGTCGAGTCGGGACGCTTCCACTGGGCGAACGAGCGCTTCCCGCTCTTCGACCAGGAGGTGCCGCACTACGGCGGCCTCAACTGGCACGGCAACTTCGGCGAGTACGCGTTCCTCACGCGGCTGCGCGCCGAGCAGCTGCGCGATATCGGCCCCTCGCTCGCGCCGCACTCGGCGTTCCTGCTCGCGCAGGGGGTCGAGACCCTGCCGTTCCGGATGCAGGCGCACGTCGACAACGCCCGGAAGGTGGCCGAGTTCCTCGCCGCCGACGACCGCATCGAGTTCGTCAACTGGGCGGGCCTGTCCTCGCATCCGCACCACGAGCGCGCGAAGCGCTACTTCCCCGCGGGCCCCGGCTCGGTGTTCAGCTTCGGCGTGAAGGGGTCGGACACGAGCGACTCCCGCTCCGTCGGCCGCCGCTTCATCGAGTCGGTCGAGCTCGCGAGCCACCTCGCCAACATCGGCGACGCGAAGACGCTCGTGATCCACCCCGCCTCGACGACGCACGCGCAGCTCACCGAGCAGCAGCTGCTCGACGGCGGCGTGCTCCCCGGTCTCGTGCGCATCTCGGTCGGCATCGAGGACGCCGACGACATCCTGTACGACCTCGACCGAGCGCTCACCATCGCGACGAGGGGAGAATGACGGCCATGAGCGCGCTCACCGACACCCCGGAGCTCGAGACCACCGTCGTGCTGCAGAACGGCCTGTCCTGCTCGCTGCCGGCCGACTCGCCCCTCGCGAAGCTGCTGCGCAGCAAGCGCACCTGGATCGGCCCGAGCGCGCAGGAGCGCCTCGGCATCCTGCGCCGCGCGAAGTCGGTCGCGATCGTCGGCGCCTCGCCGAACCCGGCGCGCTCCTCGTACTTCGTCGCGACCTACCTGCAGCAGTCGAGCGATTACGACCTCTACTTCGTGAACCCCAACGCGACCGAGATCCTCGGGCAGCCGGTGTACGCCTCGCTCGCCGAGCTGCCCGTCGTGCCCGACATCGTCGACGTGTTCCGCCGGGCCTCCGACATCCCGCAGGTGATGGACGAGGCTCTCGCGATCGGCGCCCAGACGGTGTGGGTGCAGCTCGGCATCTGGAACGAGGAGGCCGCCTACTACGGCGAGTCGAAGGGGCTCACGGTCGTCATGGACCGCTGCATCAAGGTCGAGCACGCCCGCTTCCACGGCGGGCTGCACCTGCTCGGCTTCGACACCGGCCAGATCACCTCGCGCAAGACGCTGCGCTGACGCCCGCGTGCCGGATCGGCGAGGTCAGCGCTCCGCGTGCACCTCGTTGCGCTCGCCTGAATCGTCGAGTTCGCCGAGGTCGCCGCGGTACTCGACCTCGTTGTCGTTGCCGCGGATCGTGACGGGCCCGATGTCCTCGCGGCTGTCGATGCTGTTGCGATCGCCCGAGATGTCGGCGGCGCCGAGTGTCGAAGCGCTCACCTCGTTGCCCTGACCCTCGATGCTCACCGAGCCGAGCGATCCCGTCTCGATCTCGATGTCGTCACCCCGGATGGTGAGCCTGCCGACGTCGCCCGCGCGCACCTCGATGTCGCGGCCGGCGATCTCGAGGTCCTCGCAGTCGCCGATGCGGTACTCCCCGGGCTGCTCGATGCGAAGCTCGCCGTCGCATGTCGTGCCGGCGTCCGACGCGCTCCGGGACGGCGCGGGAGCGGGCGTGCCGACGGGCGTGACCATGACGCATCCGCTGAGGGCGATGGCCGAGCCTGCGAGAAGGGCGACGGGAGCGATTCGACGGAACATCCGGCAAGCATGGATCAGGGCGTGAGCGCCCGCGACTGGGTTGCGCGCGGGCGGTGCGAGGGGTAGAAGCGAGGCCCGTTACGACGTATTGCGGGGCGTTCCTGCAGATGTTGCGGCGCGGGGTTAGCGTGCTGGGATGACCTCCGCGCTGCCGAACCCGCCGGCCCCGATCGTCTCGACACAGTGGCTCGCCGACCACCTCGGCACCGATGGCCTCGTCGTCGCCGACGTGTCGGTCGTGAGCTTCACGACGCCCGACGGGCGCATCGGCTACCTCAGCGGGCACGAACAGTATCTGCTCGAGGGGCATGTGCCGGGCGCCGTGTTCGCCGATCTCATCGAGGAGTTCTCCGACCCGGACGGCGCCTACCCGTTCACCCGCCCGGATGCCGAGCGCTTCGCCGCCGCGGCGGGCGCGTTGGGCGTCGGCGACGGCACCCTGCTCGTGGTCTACGACACCGCGGTCGGCCAGTGGGCCGCGCGGCTGTGGTGGCTGTTCCGGGCGTTCGGCTACGACCGCGTCGCCGTGCTCGACGGCGGCCTCACGAAGTGGCGCGCGGAGGGTCGCGCGCTCGAGCTCGGGCACGTCGAGCCCGTCGCCGCGACGTTCACGGCCGAGCCGCGGCCCGAGCTGTGGGCCGACAAGGCCGACGTCGAGGCCGTCGTGCGCGGCGAGCGCGCGGCCGCCCTCGTGTGCTCGACGCCGCCGAAGGAGTTCACGGGCGAGGTGGTCTCGCGGGCGCGCGCCGGCCACATCCCCGGCTCGACCTCGGCGCCCGCCGCGCTGCTCGTGGACCGCACGCGCAACACGCTGCTCGACGCGGATGCGCTGCGCGAGCGGTTCGCTCCCGCCCTCGGCGCCCCGCAGATCATCACGTACTGCGGCGGCGGCATCGCGGCCGCCTCGAGCGCCCTCGCGCTCACGCTCCTCGGCGAACGGTCGGTCGCGATCTACGACGGCTCCCTCAACGAGTGGGTGGCCGATCCCGCGGCACCGCTCGTGACGAGCGCCTAGCCGTCGACCGCGGCGTCGAGCTGCGCCGCGAGGGCGGCCGCATCCGTGACGGGGAGCCGGCACGTGAACCCCTCGCACAGGTAGGCGGTAGGCAGGCCGTCGCGCGTGGAGCGCTCCGCGAAGAGCGCGAAGCCCGCGTCCGCGAAGGCCCCCGCCTGCGCCGGCGTCACGATCGCGAGCGTGCGGGTGGGCCGCGCCCACGCACGCGCGACGGCGAGGAGCGGGTCGTCGGCGGGCGCGGCATCCGGCGTCACGACGACGAGTTCCCGCTGCGGGGCCGCGAGCCGCGTCGCGACGGCGAGGGTCGCGCCGTAGGCGATGGGGCGCTCGAGGGCCGGCGCGAGGCTCGGGCCGAGGGCGCGCGCCGCCGCATCGAGGTAGGCGGGGTCGGCGATGGCGCCGAGACGCGCCGCGGCATCCGCGACGAGCGCCGCGCCCGAGGGCGTCGCACCCTCCGTGCGATCCGCGTCGGCGACGATGCCGCGCGCTGCGAGCACGGGGT
>JAEYZI010000070.1 GCA_023428065.1 Actinomycetes bacterium
ATGATCTCCTGATCCTCGGTGGTGGACGTCAGGCCCGCCTGCGGATGGGACGAGCCGGCGCCGGCGATGCGGGGTGGCGGCCCCATCCGTCCCGCGCGTCCCTCCACCTCGCGCCGGAACGCGACCGAGAGCCGGTTCCACGCGTTGATCGCGGCGATCGCCCAGGTGAGATCCACCAGCTCCCTCTCGGAGAAGGAGTCGCGGGCCCGGCGGAACACCTCGTCGGGGACCAGCGACTGCCCCACCTCGGTCACCGCCTCGGCCCACCACAGCGCCGCCTTCTCGCGTTCGGAGAAGAGGTTCGTCTCTCGCCACGCCTGCAGCGCCCAGATTCGCCGCTCGCTCTCGCCCAGCGATCGCAGGTTGCGGGAGTGGAGGTCGATGCAGTAGGCGCAGCCGTTGAGCTGCGACGCGCGCAGGCGCACGATCTCGCGCAGCCCCGGGTCGACGCCGGCGCGGTCGGCCTCGGCGGCTGCGGCGTCGTGGAGCTCGCTCACGGCGCGGGAGAAAACGGGGGCGAGCGCGTCGAAGTCGAGGCGCTGCGGGATGCCGACGTAGCCGGCGGGGGTCGCGGTGTCTGTCATGGGCACGACGCTACGAGCCCAGTGGCCCGCTGGTATGGTCCATTCGCATGGCCGACGACTGGGCCGATTTCGGGCTCGACCTGCACCTCCCGCTCGACCCGCGCGACAAGGGCGGCTCGCTCGCGAGCGGCATCCGCGACGCCATCCGCACGGGCCGCCTCCCACCCGGCACGCGCCTGCCGGCGTCGCGGGGCCTCGCCGCCGACCTCGGCATCGCGCGCAACACGGTGGCAGAGGTGTACGCGCTGCTCGCGGCGGAGGGATGGCTCGCCGCGCGCACGGGGTCGGGCACGTGGGTCGCGGGGCGCGCGGCGCCGACTCCCGCGCACGCCACGCCCGACACCCCGGTGCGGGCCCGCCTGTCGCTGCGCGGAGGCATCCCCGACGCGTCGACCTTCCCCCGGGCGGAGTGGGCGGCATCCGTGCGGCGCGCGGTGCAGCTCGCGCCGGTCGACGCACTCGGCTACCCGCCGCCGCTCGGTGTGCCCGCGCTGCGCACCGTGCTCGCCGAGTATCTCGCGCGGGCTCGCGGCGTGCACGCCGACCCGGAGCGCGTCGTCGTGGGGCGGGGGTTCGCCGACCTGCTCTCGCTCATCGGCCGCGCGCTCGTCGCGGACGGGGCGCGCACGATCGCGGTCGAACAGTACGGACACGAGACCCACCGGGCGGTGCTCGAATCGACCGGACTGCGGCTCGTGGCCGTGCCCGTCGACGCGGAGGGCGCCGACATCGCTGCGCTCGAGGCGACGGATGCGCACGCCGTGCTGCTCACGCCCGCGCACCAGTTCCCCACCGGCGTGCCCCTCTCACCCGCGCGGCGCCTGGCGGTCACCGCGTGGGCGCGGCGCACCGGCGCACTCGTGCTCGAGGACGACTACGACGGCGAGTTCCGCTACGACCAGCGCGCCATCGGGGCGGTGCAGGCGCTCGACCCCGAGCACGTCGCGTATCTCGGCACCGCGAGCAAGTCGCTCGCGCCCGCCGTGGGGCTCGCGTGGGCCGTCGTCCCCAGGCGCCTGCTGCCGGGGCTCGCGTCGGCACGCCGCGGCGCGGGGGCGGGAGCGGATGCGCTCTCGCAGCTCGCGCTCGCCGAGTTCGTGGCGAGCCACCGCTTCGACAGGAACGTGCGGCGCCTGCGCGCCGGCTACCGGCGGCGACGCGAGCTGCTCGACGCGCTCGTGGCGGCATCCGGCTCGGGGGCGCGCGTGCGGGGGCTCGCGGCGGGGCTGCACTGTCTCGTCGAGCTGCCGGCGGGGGTCACCGAGGATGCCGTGGTCGCGGAGGCGGCCCGGCGCGGGGTGGCCGTCGAGGGGCTCGCGGGGTATTCGGCGCCCGGTGGCGCGTCCGGGGCCGTCCCGCGCCCGGCGGCCGTCGTCGTGGGCTACGGCTCGCCTCCCGAGCAGGTGGCGGATGAGGCGATCGGCGAGCTCGTCGCGGCGATCGGCACGGTGGCGCGAGCGGATCGGTGACCGGCGCGTCGATCACCGCTCCTCCCCGCTCCGTGTTCGACGACTTGTCCACGGATCGGCGGAAGGTGTGGTATACGTCTTCGATCTTCCGTAGAATCATGGCATCCCATATTCGAACGGAGTTCCGATGACTCTCGACCAGTCGCTTCTCGCCGGCGCCCACGCGCTGGCCGATGCGCTGGGCGGCGTGGAACTCACGGCGGTCGACGCGCTCGATGCGCTCGCACCCGCCTCCGTGCTGCAGGCGCTCGACGTGATCGGCGACCTCTCCCGCATCGTCGACTCGCTCGGCGCGGTGCTCTCGGCCCACGTCACCCGTCGGGTGCAGACGGATGCCGCCTTCCGCGTCGAGGCGCTCGGGCGCGACGTGGGCGGTCGCCCCGCGAGCGAACTGCTGCGCGAGCGCACGATGCTCGACCCCGACGTTCTGCGCGACTGGCAGACGGTCGGCGACGGCATCGCCCCGCGCAGCACCCTGCAGGGCGAGCCGCTACCGTGCCGGCACGAGGCGGTCGAGGCCGCCGTGCTCTCCGGGCAGCTCGGTGGGCGAGCCGCGGCGCTCATCGTGCGCGGGCTCGACGCCGTTTCGTCGTTCGCCGACCTGGAGACCCTCCGCTCGCTCGAGGGCGTGATCGTGGGCTGCGCGGGCTCACTCACCCACCGCCAGCTCGGGCGGCTCCTGCGCGAACTGCCCGACCGCTTCGACGTCGAGGCGGCCGACGCGCGTGAGGAGCGCCTGCGTGCGCGCTCGAGCGTGACGCTCCGCGAACTGCCGAGCGGACTCACGCGGCTCATCGCCGATCTGCACCCCGAGGCCGCCGGGCTCGTGCGGGCCGCTCTCGACGCGCACACTGCTCCCCGCCGCCGACCGACGTTCCAGGCGACCGCCGACGATCCCGCCGCATCCGCAGGCGCCGACGCGGGCGCGCCCGCGGCCGAGACGGAGCCGGGCCAGGACTCCGCCGTCGCCGACCTCCGTCCGCTCGCCCAGAAGCGGGTCGACGCGCTCGAGAGCATGGCCCGCAGCTTCCTCCAGCACGACCGCGGGTCCCTCGCGGGCACCGCGGTCACGATGCTCGTCACGGTCGCCCTCGACGCCCTCGAGAGCGGCACCGGCACCGCCCGCATCGCGGGAGTCGACGAGCCGATCAGCGCAGCCACCGCCCGCCGTCTCGCGGCGGAGGCCGAGATCATCCCCGCCGTGCTCGGCACCGACTCCGAGGTGCTCGACCTCGGGCGCTCCGCCCGCCTCTTCACCGAAGCGCAGCGACGGGCGATGGCGACCCGCGACGGCGGATGCATCTGGCCCGGCTGCCACGTGCCACCCGCGTGGTGCGAGGCCGCCCACGTGACCCCCTGGCAGCTCGGCGGCGACACCGATCTCGCGAACGGCACACTGCTGTGCGCCCACCACCACCGACGCTTCGACCATGAAGGCTGGAGCCTGCGGCGCGAGGACGGCGGGCCGAGCCTCATCCCGCCACCCTGGCTCGACCCACGCCAGCGCCCCCGCCGCGCCGGACGCCTCACCCTCGCCGCCTGACGCGGGAGGCGGCGGCGGCGTGGGCGGCGTAGGCGGCGCCGACGTCGGCGGCGACCCGTACGCTCACACCCCATGGGCCGCATCCGCTTCGACACCGCCACCACGATCGACGGCTACATCGCCGACGCGCACGACTCGCTCTCCTGGCTGTTCGCCGTGCCCGGCTCGGACGACGCAGAGCGCGACATCGCGACCCCCGAGTCGGTCGTCGACGTCATGGGCTCCACCACCTACGAGTGGATGCTGCGCGAGATGGACTTCATCGCCCACCCCGAGAAGTGGACGGAGTTCTTCGCCACCAAGACCGTCTTCGTCTTCACGAGCCGCGAGCTCCCCACCCCCGCCGGCGCCGACGTGCGCTTCCTGCGCGGATCGGTCGCCGACAACCTCCCCGCCATCCGCGACGCCGCCGGTGACGGCGACATCTGGGTCGTCGGCGGAGGCGACCTCGCCGGCCAGTTCCTCGACGCGGGAGCGCTCGACGAGCTCGCCGTCTCGATCGCGCCCGTCACGCTCGGAACGGGCGCGCCCCTCTTCCCCCGCCGCCTCGAATCCGACCGGCTGCACCTCACCGAGGCGCAACGGGTCGGTCAGTTCGTGCGCGCGGTGTACGAGGTGCGTCCGGCCAGCGCCTAGCCTGGTGCCATGCGCCAGGTGGTCGTAATCGGCGACGCCCTCATCGACGAACTCGTCGCCGACGACGGCACCACGACCCATATCGTGGGCGGCTCCGCCCTCAACGTCGCCGTCGGGCTCGGCGTGCTCGGCGTGCCCGCGACCCTCATCGCGATGATCGGCGACGACCTCGACGGCGCCCTCATCCGCGCGCACCTCGCCGACCACGGCGTCGAGCTGCTGCCGACCATCACCCCGCGCGGCACCGGCATCGCCCGCTCCGAGCGCGTCGACGGCGAACCGCACTACACCTTCAACGACGCCATGAAGCACCGCGCCCTCGCGTTCGACGACGCCCAGCGCGCGGCGATCGCGGCATCCGACCTCGTCGCCGTGAGCGGCTACCCCTTCGACGACACCGCCCAGGTCGAGCTGCTCACCGACGCCGTCGCCGGACGCCCCCACGTGGCCGTCGACCCGAACCCCCGCGCCGGCATGCTCCACGACCCCGACCGGTTCCGCGACGCGCTCCTCGCCTTCGGCGGCACGGCCCAGCTCGTCAAGCTCGGCGACGACGACACCCGGCTGCTGTGGGGCGAACCGGTCGCCGACATCGCCCCGCGCCTCCTCTCGCGGTACCCCTACGTGCTCTCGACCGAGGGCAAGGCGGGCGCCGGCATCCGCATCGGCGACGCACGCTGGCGCCACCCCTCCGTCGTGGAGGCGGATGCCGTGGTCGACACCATGGGCGCGGGCGACGCCGTCTTCGCCTCGGTGCTCGCCCGCATCGCGACGACCGACATCCGCGAGATCGACTGGTTCGACGCGCTGCGCCAGGCCATGCGCATCGCCGCCGCCACGATCGCGCACCCCGGCGCCCTCCTGCGCCTGCCCGAGTAGCCCGGCCACGCGTAAGCCCGGCCGCGGAGGGTGTCAAGGGCCTCCCGCGTGCGCCTCACCGCGCGCAGGCTCGACCCATGAGCGACACGACCCGTCCCCCGACCCCCTCCAGCGGCGCCTCCGACTCCGCACCCCGCACCGAGACCGAGCGCATCGAAGACGACGTCACCGCCGCCGAGGTGACGGGCGCCGAGGCCCGCGCGCGCCTCAAGGAGCTCATCGAGGACATCGACATCGCCGCCCTCACGACGCGCGACGCGGACGGCAACCTCGTGAGCCGCCCCATGAGCACACGCGAGGTCGACGACGCGGGCGACATCTGGTTCTTCACCCTCGACGACAGCAAGAAGGTCGACGAGACCGAGCGCCACCACGAGGTCGGCCTCGCGTACCTCGACACGAGCGGCCACCGCTACGTCTCCGTCTCCGGGCGCGCGCGTCTCGTCCACGACCGCGCGCGGATGGAGCGCCTCTACTCCCCCTCGCTCGAGATCTGGTTCGAGAAGGGCCTCGACACCCGCGGCATCGCGCTGCTGTGCGTCACCCCCACGACCTCCGAGTACTGGGAGCCGCGCCACGGCAAGCTCGCCACCGCCGCCGGGATGCTCAAGGCGCTCGTCACCCACGACACCCCGGACGACACGATGGTCCACGGGCGCGTCTGAACGAAGCGGGCGGAACGAAGCGGCCGGAACGAGCTGGCCGGACCGACACGGAAGGAGAACGCCATGGGACGTGTCGACGGAAAGGTCGCCCTCATCAGCGGGGCATCACGAGGGATGGGCGCATCGCACGCGCGGCTGCTCGTCGCGGAGGGCGCGAAGGTCGTCATCGGCGACATCCTCGACCGCGAAGGCGAGAGACTCGCGGAGCACCTGGGCGACGCCGTGCGCTACGTGCACCTCGACGTCACGCAACCGGAGCAGTGGGATGACGCGGTCGCGGCCGCGGTGGAGTCGTTCGGGCGCCTCGACGTGCTCGTCAACAACGCGGGGATCGCGAACTTCGGCGCGATCGAGGAGTACTCGATCGACGCCTGGCGCACCATCATCGACATCAACCTGAGCGGGGTGTTCTACGGCATCCGCGCCGCGATCCCCCCGCTCAAGGAGTCGGGTCACGGCTCGATCATCAACATCTCGTCGACGGCGGGCCTGCAGGGCTACGAGGCACTCCCCGGGTACACGGCCGCCAAGTTCGGTGTGCGCGGCCTCACCAAGAGCGCCGCGCTCGACCTCGGACGCTACAACATCCGCGTGAACTCGGTACACCCGGGCGTCATCGAGACCCCCATGACGGAAGCCCTCGACGCCCCGCAGAACCACGTGGCGCTGCACCGCACCGGCCAGGCGGCCGAGCTGTCGAACCTCGTGCTGTTCCTCGCGAGCGACGAGTCGTCGTTCTCGACGGGGGCGGAGTTCGTGGCCGACGGCGGAGAGACCGCGGGGCTCGCGCACTACTGATCGCGCACTACCGATCGCGCACTACCGAGGGCGCACGGCCGGGGACGGATGCGCACCGCCCCCGGCCGACACGTCACTGCGGGTCGCCTCCGAGCTGACCGACCGCGGGGATCGGGCCGCCGTCGTCGGCGCCCGTCTTCCGCAGGCGGGCGATGAAGTTGCCGAGGTGGTAGATCACGAGTGCCGCGGCCGTCGCGAGCACGATCGCGCCGAGCTCGAAACCGCCGAAGGTCATCGTGAAGCCGGCGATCGCCATGACGAGCGCCACGGCACCCGTGTACTGGTTGACGGGCCGCGAGAAGTCCACGCGGTTGTCGACCCAGATCTTGATGCCGATGATGCCGATGAGACCGTAGAGCGCGGTCGTCGCCCCGCCGAGCACACCGGCCGGGATCGAGTTGAACAGCGCCCCGACCTTCGGGGAGAGGCTCAGCAGGATCGCGGTGAGACCCGCCACCCAGTAGGCCGCCGTCGAGTACACGCGGGTGGCCGCCATGACGCCGATGTTCTCGCCGTAGGTCGTGGTGCCCGATCCGCCGAAGAGGCCCGCGACGGTCGTCGCGACACCGTCGGCGATGAGGGCCTTGCCGGTCGACGCGTTGACGGACGTGTCCGTCATGGCCGCGACGGCGCGCACGTGCCCCACGTTCTCGGCGATGAGCACGAGCACGACGGGCAGGAACATCGCGATCGCCGACCAGGTGCCGGCCGAGGCGAAGTCGGCGATGTGGAAGGTCGGCAGCCCCACCCAGTCCGCCTCGCCGACGGCCGTGAGGTCGAGCTCGCCGAGGAGCGCCGCGGCCACGTAGCCGACGATGACGCCGAGGAAGATCGAGATGCGCCCGAGGAACCCGCGGAACAGCACGCTGAACAGGATGACCGCGGTGAGCGTGATGGCGGCCACGAGCGGCCCCTGCTGCACGTTCGACCAGGCGACCGGCGCGAGGTTGAAGCCGATGAGGGCGACGATCGCACCCGCCACCACGGGCGGCATGAGCTTGTCGATCCACCCGGTCCCGGTGACGTTGGCGATGACGCCGACGATCGCGAGCAGCACACCGACGGCCACGATGCCGGCGAGCGCCGACCCCATGCCCGCGGTCGCGGTCGCGGCCGTCACGGGGGCGATGAACGCGAACGAGGAGCCGAGGTAGCTGGGCAGCTTGTTGCGGGTGATGATGAGGAACAGCAGCGTTCCGACACCCGAGAACAGCAGGGTCGTCGGCACCGGGAAGCCCGTGAGCACCGGCACGAGGAAGGTGGCGCCGAACATCGCGACGACGTGCTGCACGCCGATCGCGATCGTCGCCGGCCAGTTGAGCCGCTCGGACGGTGCGACGACCTTGCCCGGTTCGACGGTCCTGCCGTCGCCGTGTCGTGTCCAGAGTTCCATGGATCTCCTCTCACCGGCCCTCGATCGGGACGGGGCCGGATGGTGGTCGAGACGCGGGATCCGCGTCGCATGCCCCGCGCCGTTGCGAGGCCATCACGCGATGCTATCGAGCGGCGAGCGCGAGCTCCCTCAGCTGGCCGAGGATGTCGCGCGCGCCCTGGTCGAGCACCGAGATGTGGCCGCCGTCGGGCACGAGCGTGAGGCGCGCGTTCGGCAGCCGCTCGGCGAGCCAGGTCGCCGCGGCAACGGGCACGTTCGTGTCGGCGGTGCCGTGCCACACCGTCACCGGCACCTCGCTCGGCTCCGGTTCGAAGCCCCACGGCGACGCCACGAGTCGCATGTCGTCGCGCACCCCGTGCGTGCCGCCCCGCAGGGCGTCGGCGATGAAGGCGGCGAACGGCGCGGCCGCCTCCGGACGGTCCGCGATCGCACGGTCGGCGGGCGGCATCCCCTTGCCGGAGGCCGCGATCATCTTCGCCGGATCCTTGGCGCCCCAGCGCATGAACTTCAGGATCTGTGCGGTGAGCCCGGGGAAGCGCCGCGCCGCGACGAGCACCCGCGCGACGTCCTTCGCGCGCCCGTCGGCGAGACCGGGGATCTGCGCGGGGCCGGCACCGGAGACGATCGCGACGGCGGTGATCCGCGCGTGCAGGCGGTGCAGGCACGCGAGGGTCGAGCCCGCGCCGATCGAGTAGCCGAACAGGCCGAAGCGCTCGATGCCGAGCGCATCGGCGAACGCCGCGACGTCGTCGGCCCACTCGAGCATCGTGCGGCCGGGGCGAGGGTCGGAGCCGCCGACGCCCGGCCGGTCGATCGCGATGAGGCGGATGCCGGCCGCGCGCGCGTGCTCGTCGAGGCGGAAGAAGGCGGTCTCGAGCTTGCTGCTCGGCGCTCCGTGCGCGTGGATGACGGGCACCCCCGCAGGGTCGCCGAGGTCGAGGTAGGCGAGCCGGCGCCCGTCCGGCAGCGGCTGAGAGTGCTCGATCGTCACACGACATCCTTCACACGAGACCAACCTCCCGACGCTATCGCAGCCCGGGAGCCCCGACGGACGCGAGCGCCCCGCGGCGCCCCCGCAGCGCCGGGAATGACATCCCCGGCCGGGGGCGTTGGATCCGACGTGAAGAAGATCGGGTTCCTCTCGTTCGGACACTGGTCGGCGTCGCCCGGATCGCAGGCTCGTTCGGCATCCGACGTGCTCCTGCAGTCGATCGACCTCGCGGTCGCGGCGGAGGAGCTCGGCGCCGACGGCGCCTACTTCCGCGTCCACCACTACGCCCGCCAGCTCGCGAGCCCCTTCCCGCTGCTCGCCGCGGCCGGCGCCAAGACGAACCGCATCGAGCTCGGCACGGGCGTCATCGACATGCGCTACGAGAACCCCCTGTACATGGCCGAGGATGCCGGAGCGGCCGACCTCATCGCGGGCGGTCGCCTGCAGCTCGGGGTCTCTCGCGGGTCACCCGAGTCGGTGATCGACGGGTGGCGCTACTTCGGCTACGAGCCGCCCGAGGGGATGACGATGGCCGACGTCGCCCGCTCCAACACCGAGGTGTTCCTGCAGGTCATCGACGGCGCACGGTTCGCCGAGCCGAACCCGCGTCCCATGTTCCCGAACCCGCATCCGGGCCCCCTCGGCATCGAGCCGCAATCGCCGGGCCTGCGCGACCGCATCTGGTGGGGTGCGGGATCCGACTCCACGGCCGTCTGGGCCGCCGAGCGCGGCATGAACCTCATGAGCTCGACCCTCAAGGAGGACGAGTCGGGTGAGCCGTTCCACGTGCAGCAGCGCAAGCAGATCGAGCGCTTCCGCTCCGCGTGGGCGGAGGCGGGGCACGAGCGCGAGCCGCGCGTCTCGGTGAGCCGCTCGATCTTCGCGCTCGTCGACGACCTCGACCGCCGCTACTTCGGGGGCGGGCGCGACGACGACGACCAGTTCGGTCAGCTCGACGATTACCGGGCCGTCTTCGGCCGCAGCTACGCCGCCGAGCCCGACGTGCTCGTCGAACAGTTGCGCGCCGACGAGGCGATCGCCGCGGCCGACACCCTGCTGCTCACGATCCCGAACCAGCTCGGCGTCGACTACAACGCGCACGTCATCGAGGCGATCCTCACCCACGTCGCCCCGGAGCTCGGCTGGCGCTGACCCGGGGGCTTGTGCGCCGACCGTCGCGCGACTAACGTGCAACCATATGGTTGTACGTTCTGAACTCGCTGACGCGGAGATCGACGCGATCTTCCGCGCACTCGCCGACGCCACGCGCCGGGACATCGTCGCGCGGGTCATCGAGCGGGAGCAGAGCGTCACCGAGCTCGCCGCACGCTACGCGATGAGTTTCGCGGCGGTGCAGAAGCACGTGGTCGTGCTCCAACGCGCATCCCTCGTCGCGAAGGAGCGCCGAGGCCGCGAGCAGATCGTGCGGCCGCGCCGGGAGGCGGTCGCGCGGGCGCGACAACTGCTCGACGACTACGAGCGGCTGTGGGGCGCGCGGATCGAACGGATGCAGGACATCCTCGAGGAAGGGAACGGATGATGGCGGAGATCAGCTCGGCGACGGACAGGGAGGCCCTCACCCTCACGGTGAGCGCCGAGTTCCCCGGCGTGACCGTGGAGCGGCTGTGGCGACTGTGGGCCGACCGCGAGCAGCTGCAGCGGTGGTGGGGTCCTCCCGGCTGGCCCGCGACGTTCACGCGGCACGACTTCGACGTCCCCGGCCTCGCGATCTACTACATGCAGGGCCCGGAGGGCGACCGGCACTACGGCTGGTGGCGCTTCCTCGAGATCGCCGAACACGAGCGGCTGCGCATCGAGGACGGCTTCGGCGACGCCGAGGGCAACCCCGACCCCGAGATGCCCGATGCCGGCGAGATGGTCGTCGACTTCACGCCGACGGAGACCGGCGCACGGTTCTCGATTGTGTCGCGGTCCGCGTCCCTCGAGCAGCTCGAGGCCGTGCTCGCGATGGGCCAGGAGGAGGGGATGCGCCAGGCGCTCACGCAGGTCGACGCGATCCTCGCGGGCGACGCCTGAGCTCGGCCGGCGCCGACCCGTGCGGCGTCACGCCTCGAGGGCGGCGCGGATGCGGTCGGCCACGGCACGCGCGGCCGCCTCGTCGGCGTAGGGCCGACGCGGACCGAGCCAGAACCGCAGCCCGTCGCCCGTGCGCCGCGGGATGACGTGCTGGTGCAGGTGCGGCACGCTCTGGCTCACGACGTTGTTGACGAGCAGGAGCGAGCCGTCGGCCTCGCGCGCGCGCTCCACGGCCCGCTCGAGGCGCTGCAGCGCATCCACCCATTCGCTCGCGAGCCCGAGCGGCAGCTCGGCGAACGTGCGCACGTGGACGGTCGGCACGAGCAGGGTGTGGCCGGAGAAGAGCGGCCGGGTGTCGAGGAAGGCGACCACGGCATCTGTGCGCAGCACCTCGAAGGCCGTCGCACGCCCCGCGACGATCTCGCAGAAGACGCACGGGCGCGACTCCGCCCGACCCTCGCCCGCCGCGCGCTTCACCGCGCGCCGTCCTCCGAGCGCGAGTCCGGTGCGCGCCGCGTGTGGAGGTCGGGATGCGCGTCCAGGCCGTAGGCGCGTGCGATCGGGTCGATGAACACGTCGGGCTCCTCCGGCGGATGCAGCGTGAACCAGAGGAACGACGCGACGAGCGCCACGAGGAACGCGGCCGCCACGACGATCGTCGCCCAGCCCGCCGCGAGCTCCGTGAGCACGAGCACGAACACGGTCTGCGCGATCCCGATCACGAGGAGGAACACCGCGATGTCGAGCCCCAGCACGTTGCGGCGCGTGACGCGCTTGTAGAGGAAGACGAGTCCGATCATGCTCACCGGCACGGCGTAGAGCGCGATCGTCGCCGCCGGCACGAACGAGAGCAGACGCCATCCGCCGGCCGCGAAGAGCACGAGCTGGAGCAGCGCGACGGGCCACACCGCGATCTTGATGTGCTCCCAGTAGCTCTCGTTGACGGCGCCGAACACCGCCGCGATGCGGTTGTGGTGCGTCCAGTCGAAGAGGAAATGCAGGAGGCTCCCGAGGATGCCGAGCGGGAGGATCATCCACCAGCTCGTCGCGACGATCGCGTCCTCGGTCATGTCGCCAGTCTAGGAGCGGCGGGACGAGCGGCCCCCGGGCGGCCCTGGCCGGGCGACCAGCGGACGGCTCGATGAGTTCTCGGTGGATCTGAGGGGACTCGAACCCCTGACCCCCTGCATGCCATGCAGGTGCGCTACCAGCTGCGCCACAGACCCGTGGTGTCGCTCCGAGGAGACAACTCGTCAAGCTTACAACATCGCGGATGCGCCGATGAACGCCGGGCGCGACGGACCTCAGCCGCGGTCGTGCGCGGGCAGCTCGAGGTCGATGACGGGCGCGTCCTTCCACAGGCGCTCGAGCGAGTAGAAGAGGCGCTCCTCCTCGTGGAAGACGTGCACCACGATGTCGCCGAAGTCGAGCAGCACCCAGCGCCCCTCGCTGCGGCCCTCGCGCCGCAGCGGCTTCGCACCCGCCTCGATGAGCGCATCCTCGACGGCGCCCGCGATCGCGAGCACGTTGCGCTCGTTGTCGCCCGAGGCGAGCAGGAACGCGTCGGTGAGCGGGAGCGGACCCGACACGTCGAGGGCGACGAGGTCCTCGGCCTTCTTGGCGTCGGCGGCGTGGGCGGCGATGCGCACGAGTTCGCGCGCGCGTTCGGATGCGGTCACTGAGGGGTGTTCTTCCAGGTCACGGGCCGTCAGCCGAGCACGCCCGAGGCGAGAGCCACGACGAGAAGGGTGACGACCACGACCGCCATACCGGCGGCCGCGATGATGAGGGCCGTGAGCGCGCGGTTGCTGCGCCTCGGCTTGGTGGTGCCGATGATCTCACGCGACGAGGTGTGCGTGCTGACCGCGCGGATCGCGCGCACCGGCTGCGAGTCGGTCGAGCTGACCTGCGCGTCGCCGGGATCGAGGAGGTTGTCGAGGTCCGACTCGTCGAGCTGGGCGGGCAGCGCCCCCGTGGAGGCGAGGCTCGCCGGGAGCGTGATGGACCCCGTCACGAGCACGTCGCCCGTGCCCGTGACGTTGCTCACGATGATGTCGGGGTTCGGCACCTCGGGCAGCACGAGCGCGTTCGCCGTCGCGGAGCCGACGCCGACATCGCGCGAGAGCGAGCCCGTCGCGGGCTGCGCCTCGTCGTCGAGCTCGGCCTGACGCGACCAGTGGTTGCGCGGGCGCTCCCCCGGCACGGGCGGCTGCGACGTCGTCGACTGCGGCTGCACCGGCTGCGGCTGTACCGGCTGCAGCGGGGCCTGCTGCGGCGGGCTCGGCTGCGACGTCGCCGCCTGCGTCGTCTCGGGCGCCGCGGGCGCAGGCGGCGCCTGCGGCGGCGCGGCGGCGGCGGGCAGGATGACGACGTCGTCGGTGGGTGTCGGCGTCGCCATCCCGGGCGTGAGACCCCACACGGGCGGCGCGGACGCGGGCGCAGCGGTCTGCTCGGGCGCGGCGGGCGGCCACGCGGCCGACGGGCTCGGCTGCGGCGCGGGCGGCGCAGCGGGCGGCGCAGCTTGCGCGGATGCCGGGCTCGACACCGGCGCGGACTGCCACGGCTGTTGCGGCTCTTGCGGCGGCTGCTGAGGCTGCTGAGACTGCTGCGGCTGCGGCGTCGGTGCGGGGGCAGCGGCGGGGGCCGGGGTCGCGGTCGGGGTCTGCTGCGACTGCGACACGACCGGCAGGGACTCGCTCTGCGCACGGAAGAGCGCCTGCAGGCTCGCGATGGCGTCCGTCTGCGGCTCGGCGGGCTCGACGAGCGGCGGCGGCGTCGTGGGGGCGCTCGGCGGGGCGGAGGCCGCGGGCGGGGCGGAGGCCGCGGGCGGCGCCGCGAGAAGGTCGTCGAACGCCGGCTGCGCGGATGCCGCGGGCGGTGCCGACG
>JAEYZI010000074.1 GCA_023428065.1 Actinomycetes bacterium
GGTAAACTTAGCGGCGCCATTGGGTGCGGTTCACTCTCGTAAACCAAAGGATTTCGGCGGGTTTGCGGGGGAGCGCCAAACAGGGCGCTCCGAATCCGTCGGTCACGGGTTCAAGTCCCGTCCGCCCCACCGAATCCGGCGATCGCGGATGCCTGCCCTCCCCTCGCGAGCGCGGGCGGTGAAGCAGCCACGCGGCGGGAGGAGCTGCTCCCGCCGCGTGCGCACGTGGGCGCCCGCGCGTGCAGGTGCTCCCGCCGATGGGGAAGGTGCTCCCGCCGATGGGAAAGGTGCTCCCGCCGGGCACGCGCTCCCGCCGGGCACGCGCGCCCCGCCGCGCAGCGCGGATCAGCGTAGATCGCGGATGCGGGCCGCGAGACTCGCGTCGGCGCCCGTACGGCGCTCCCATCCGACGGCGATGACGAGCAGCACGATGCCGGCGGTCGCGAGCGTGATCCACCACAGGAGCGGACTGATCGCGCCCCCGAGCTGCACGAGGAACACCACGAGGATCTCGAGTGGCAGCACCGAGATGCCGAGGATGAACGGGGCCGCCAGAGTCTTCCGCGCGCCCACGAGCACGGCGACGAGCGCGAAGCCGATCACGAGGATCGCGCGCCACGTCTGCGGGTCGGTGAACGTCGCGAGCACCGAGGGTAGGAGCGTCGCGATGATGCCGGGGGCGAGCGTCGCCCATGAACCGCGGAAGCCGACCGGCCAGCTCGTGAGCGAGCGCCGATCTCCCGGGTGGGCACCGCGGGTGAACGCGATCGCGCCGACGAGCACGAGCGCGAGTCCGAGCGGGAGCGCGAAGCCCTCCACTCGCAGGACCTCGCGCTGACTCCACGCCGTCACGGCGACCGCCCAGGCGAGCCCCCACTGGAACCACACGGGCGGCAGACGCACGACACCGGTACGCGCACGCCAGACCGTGACGATCATGAGGCCGAGGAGAGCGAGCTCGAGGCCCCACAGCGTCCAGATCGAGGCGGCGTCGCGCTCGATGGCCGTCATCGGTCCGACCGCGAGCACGAGGAGCGCGGGCGCGAACACCCACCGGGAGCGCGAGCCCGCGAGCACCGCGAGACGCGCCGCGGCCGCGGCGATACCGGAGCCGACGACCGCGAACGCGAAGACCTGCGCCATCGGATGCGCGTCGATGATCGGAAGCGGATCGGCTCCCCACGCGAGACGCACTCCCTGCACCGCGCCCGCAGCACCCGCCACGGTGGCGGCGAGCAGGAGGGCGGGACGGATGGGCTCGAGTCGCGTCGGCGATGCACCGGCCGGCCGCGTCACGAGGCCCGCGAGCACGACGAGCACGACCCCGCCGGCGAGGAGACCGTACGCCCGCCACAGCTCCGCTGTGGGCGCGAACGACGTGCCCGTGCCGTTGCCGGTGATCGCGAGCAGCGCGAGCGAGGGCACGACGGCGATCCCGAGTCCCGTCGCGACGAGCGCCGCAGCGGATCGCGGCGCGGCCGTACGGCGGCGCGCGAGCAGCACGGTGCCGACGGTGATCGCGGCGAGCGCGGGCGGAAGCAGGTACGGCTCGACGACCGTGACGCCCGCGAGTGCCCAGGCGCACCACAGGGCGCCCGTCCACGCCGCCGCCGCGGTCCACCAGCCGTAGCGCCGCCGCATCCAGAGCGCCGTCGCTGCGGCGCCGATGCCGAGCACGAGAAGCACCACGAACGCGATCTCGAGGCCCGCCGCGGCGCGCACGAGCGCGAGCACGACCGCGATCGCGCCCGTGACGATCGACGAGACCTCGAGCGCGAGGCGCACGGCGTCGGCGGTGCGCTCCGGCAACCCGTGGCGCACGAGCCCCGCCCGAACGAGCCCCGTGGTCGGCAGGGTGCACGCGACGAGCACGGCGATGATGACGAGGGCGTACGGCGAGCCGCTCACCGTCAGCACCTGCGCCGTGAGGCACACCACGACCACCGCGAGCGTCGGAACGAGCACGGCTGCCGCACCCGCGCGCAGCGCGATCCCCGCCCCCGTGCGGCGCGTGAGCAGCACCGTCACCGCGAGCAGGAAGATGACACCCGTCGAGAGAGCGGTCCAACCGCTGCGCTCGACGAGCACCGAGACGACGCCGATGCCGAACGGTACGGCCGTCACCCCGAGCACCGCGTGCCAGCTGCCCACGGGCAGCCACGAGGTCACGGATGCGGCGAGCGCCACGAGCGCGGCGCCGCTCGTGAGCAGGCACAGCACCGGGAGCGTGCCGAGGTCGGTGAGGCTCAGCGCCGCGGCTCCCGCGATGATCGCGTAGCCGAAGCCGAGTGCGGTGTGGAGGGGACGGATGCGCGGCTCGGCGGTGCGCGCGGCGAGCGCGAGGGCGGCGACGGCCGCAGCACCCGCGAGAGCCGCGGGCTCCGCGTGCGGCCACGAGAAACCGATCGCCTGGGCGATCGCACCGTAGGCGACCGCGGCCATGGGCGCGCGCAGCGAGAGGCGGGAGACGCGCACGCGCGGAACGAGGAGGAGGGTGAGGGAGGCCGCGAGCGACATCGCGAGCCCGATCCCGACGACGATGGCGACGTGGCCCGGCACGACGAGCGGGAGACCCGCCGCGGCCGCCACGAGCACCCAGCGGGCGGTGGTGGCGAGGAAGCCTGCGGCTGCGGACGTGCGCAGACCGCGTGACGCGGCCCACACGCCTGCGGCGATGACGACGAGGGCGAGCACCGCGACGAGGGCGCCCTCGGCGAGCACGGGATCGACCGTCCACGGCACCTCGCGCGAGGACCAGGTCTGGGCGAGCGCCGAGAGGCCGCGCGCGAGGAGGAGCACGATGGCGGGCGTCGCCACGAGCCCGGAGACGAGCAGCAGCGTCACGAGCAGCGCGGAGCGGTTGACGCTGCCCGTGCGGCGGACGAGCGCCGTGGCGATCACGGGCACGGTGACCGCCGCCGCGATGGCGACAGGCTGCCAGTTCTCGCGGATCGGGAGAGCCAGCGCCACCTCGACGAGCGCTCCCGAGACGAGCACACCGGCGAACACGCTCCACATCCGGGGGGCGATGCCGCGCGTGCTGAGCAGCGCGCCGAGGGCGAGAGCGCCGAGCGCGGCGGCGCTCTCGAATCGGAGGTCGTCGGCACGGAACATCCAGACGGCCCCGGCGAACGCGGCCGCCAGCACCACCGCGGCGAGCTGCAGCACCGTGAGGGCCACACGGTCGGCGCGCAGGGGCGACCCCATCCGTCGGCCGAGCGGTCGCGTGAGCTCGATGAGGCCCCACCCGGCGAACACGACCGCGACGTGGCCCCACGTCGCGGCGAGGTCGGACGGGGACGAGGCGCGCATCGCGTCGAAGCCGTAGCCGACGAAGGCGGGCACGAGCGCGAGCCCGACGAGACCCGCCCAGAGCCACGTGCGCATCCGCATCCAGGCGCCGACCGCGACCATGGTGCCGCCGCTCACGAGCAGGCCGAGAGCGCCGAGGAACCACGCGCTCACTCCGTCGGGCGCCACTCGTGACAGCGCCCACACGTCGAGGGCGAGGAAGACCATGCCGAGCGCGCCGACCGCCTCGGCCGAGAACTGCAGGCGGCGGCTGTGGAGCACCCACGCGCCGCCCAGGAACACGACCGTGACGACCGCGATGATCGTCGTGCGGGTCGCGAAGTCGGTGAGGTCGGGGTTGAGGAAGGTGAACACGATCGCCGCGACGGCGAAGAGGCCCGCGCCCACGACCGCGAGCACCGATTGGAGGCTCACGGCCGATCGCGGTCGCTCCGGGATCGGCGCGGCGGCCGAGGGGGCGACGGGCGCAGCCGCACTCGCCGCCGGGGAGGGCGCGGCCGCGGGGAGCACCGCGGTCGGCAGCGCGTCGATGAGGCTCTGACGCCGCCGGGCCGCCACGACCATGGCCTCGGAGGCCGCCCATAGCTCGGCGCCCGCCTCGCGCACATCCGCCCCGCAGCGTGCGCACACGCCGCCGCGCAGGGCCGGACCGCCACCCCACGCGCGCGTGTGGCAGCGCGGACAGGCCTCCGTGTCGAGCACGAACCGGGCGACGTCGTCAGTCCAGGTCATGGCCGGAGCCTAGCGGTGATCCCGAGCACCCCTCGTCATCCGAGCGGGTGATGGGGAGGGTTCGCACGGACGACACGCCCTGGCGAAATAGTCCCGTGTCTCGGGCGGTTGCACTCGACAGAGTCGACCAGGATGGAGACCATGACCGACACCGCCGCCCCCGCAGCCGCCCAGACGCCCGAGGAGCAGTTCGCGTACTTCCACTCCCGCCGGGAGCTCGCGGTCGTGCAGCCGCAGGGCAGCCTCGCGCTCACCACGACGCAGGTGATCGACAGCGAGCAGACCGTGTGGGGCATCCCCGGCACGTGGGCGCCGCGCACCGACGGCGGCTCCGGTGTGCTGCTCACGGCATCCGCGGCTGACGGCATCCGCGTCGACGGCGAGCTCGTCGACGGCACGGTCGAGGTGCGCGGCAAGGACGACCCCTCGCCCTCCGACATCCGCTTCAGCGACACCGTCACGGGCTTCGTCATCGCGCAGGAGGGCGGTCTCTACGCGGTGCGCGTGTTCGATGCGCAGTCGGAGGCGATCCAGCAGTTCGGCGGCATCGACGCATTCCCGTATGACCCCGCATGGGTCATCACGGCCGACTGGTCGCTCAACCCGGCGGGCACGACGGTCGGTTTCGAGCACCTCAAGGACGACGGCCAGACGCGCGAGGAGGTCGTGCCCGGTCGCATCACCTTCACGCGCGACGGCGTGGACTTCGATCTCGCGGCGTTCAAGTCGGGTCGCGCACTCCAGCTCGTCTTCGCCGACGCGACGAACGGCGACACCACCTACAGCGTCGGCCGCTTCCTCTTCGTCGCCCCGAACGCCGACGGCACGATCACGCTCGACTTCAACCGCGCCGTGCTGCCGCCGTGCGCCTTCAGCTACGCCTTCAACTGCCCGCTGCCGCCCAAGCAGAACCGCTTCCCGTTCCCGATCGAGGCGGGGGAGAAGCTCCCGCTCACGAAGGACGGCTCGCCGCTGCACTGACCCCCGCGCCGCTGGCGGCGCGACGGCGGTCGCGGATGCGGCGCGCCCCCGCGACGAGCAGCGCGCCGAGGCACGCCCCCGCCGTGTTCGCGATGAGGTCGGAGACGGTGGAGTAGCGCGTCGGCAGGAACAGCTGCACGCCCTCGATGAGCCCGCTCGTGACGAGACCGGCGAGCGTCGCCGACCACACCCGCATCCAGCGGTAGGCGGTGAGGGAGAGCGCACCGAACGGCACGAAGAGCGCGACATTGCCCGCCACCTCGAGCACGTCGAAAGTGGCCCGGTACGGCAGCCCCGCCGACGACACCCAACGTGCGATCGCCCCGAGGATGCCGTCGCCGCCGTCGAGCGGCTGCGGCGACCACACGAGGAACCCGAGCGCCACGAGGTAGGCGGCGAACACGATCCGGAGCAGGAGGCGCACCCGACCAGGCTAGCGATCGCGCCTCGCGTGTCGGCGGCGGGGGGATGATGGACGCGTGTACCTCGCCGTGAGCTCGCCGGGCCCCGGCCTCGTCGACGCCGTCGCGCTCGACACGGACGGCGCCGAGCTCGAGCGGCACCGCCTCGACCTGGGGACGTTCCCGGCGTGGGCGGCCGAGCGCGAACGCGCGCACCCGCGCTGGGTGTGGGCCGACACGAAGCGCTGGTACCCGTCGCTCCTGCGGGCGGGCGTGCGCGTCGAACGCTGCGTCGACCTGCGGATGTGCCGCCTCATCCTGCGCACCGCCGCCTCGGCCGCGAGCACCCCGCTCGCCCGTGCGCCGCGCGACCGCTGGGACGACCCCGCGCCCACCGCGCCCTGGACATCCGACGCCCTCTTCGAGCTCGCCGAGCCCGAGCCCGAAGAGGACCCCGCAGAAGAGCTGCGACGCCAGCGCGCCGCGATCGCCGAGAGCGACGCGCCGGGGCGCCTCGCCCTCCTGACGGCGGCCGACAGCGTGGGCGCCCTCGTCGCGGTCGAGCTCGAACACGCCGGCCTCCCGTGGGACGCCGAGCGGCACGACCGCATCCTCGTCGAGCTCCTCGGGCAGCGGATGCCGGGCGCCCGCCCGGCGCGCATGGAGGCCCTCGTCGCCGAGATCCGCGCCGCGCTCGACGACCCCGAGGTCAACCCCGACTCGCCGCCCGTGCTGCTCAAGAGCCTCCAGCGCGCGGGTCTGCGCGTCGGGAGCACGAGCCGCTGGGAGCTCGCGCGCGTCGAGCACCCGGTCGTCGCCCCGCTGCTCGCCTACAAGAAGCTCGCGCGCCTGTACACCGCGAACGGATGGGCGTGGCTCGCCGAGTGGGTGCGCGGCGGCCGCTTCCGCCCGGTGTACGTGCCCGCGGGCGTCGTGACCGGGCGGTGGGCGTCCGACGGCGGAGGCGCCCTGCAGTTGCCGAAGCAGGTGCGCGGCGCCGTCGTGCCCGACCCCGGCTGGAAGCTCGTCGTCGCGGATGCCGCGCAGCTCGAGCCGCGCGTGCTCGCGGCGATGGCGGGCGACGCGGCGATGGCGCGCGCCGGCCGCGCCCACGACCTCTACCAGGGCATGGTCGACGCCGGCGCGGTGGAGACGCGCGAGCAGGCGAAGTACGGCATGCTCGGCGCGATCTACGGCGGCACGACGGGGGAGTCCGCCCGCATGCGTCCCCGCATCGAGCGCGCCTTCCCGCGGGCGATGTCGTACGTCGAGGCGGCGGCGCGCGCGGGCGAGGCGGGGCGGGTCGTGAGCACGTGGCTCGGTCGCACGTCACCGCCGGGGCCGGGCGCCGGCTACGACGAGACGCGCAGCGAGCTCGAGCGCTCGCGCGACCGCAGCGACGGGCGCGCCTGGGGTCGCTTCACACGCAACTTCGTCGTGCAGGGCACGGCCGCCGAGTGGGCTCTCTGCTGGATGGGCGCCCTCCGCCGGATGTTGTGGGAGCTCGGCGGCGGCGACGCCGATCCGCGTCCCCTCACGGAGCGGCCGCACCTCGTCTTCTTCCTGCACGACGAGCTCATCGTGCACACGCCTGCGGAGCTCGCCGAGGAGACCGCGGATGCCATGCGGGCCGCCGCCGCGGAGGCGGGCCGCATCCTGTTCGGGGCCGCGCCCGTCGAGTTCCCCGTCACGGTCGCCGTGGTCGACAGCTACGCAGACGCGAAGTGACCACACGCCGAACGACATGCTTGTGATTCCGGCGTGCGACCGGGCATAATCTGAGCAAGCAACAGCGCACGTACGTCAGGTCGATGGGGAAGTCGCATCTGACGAACGGAGAGAAAAGTGGCTGCTGCGATGTCGCGCGGAGTGGTGTACGTCCACTCCGCTCCTCGTGCTCTCTGCCCACACGTCGAGTGGGCCGCGGGTCGAGCGCTCGGGCGCGCCGTCAACTTCGACTGGCGCCCGCAGCCCGTGCTCCCCGGGGCCCAGCGTACCGAGTACTTCTGGGAGGGCCCCCGCGGCACGGGGGCCGCTCTCGCCTCCGCCCTGCGCGGGTGGGAGCACCTCCGCTACGAGGTCACCGAGGATGCCGGTCTCGGCACCGACGGCGGCCGCTGGATGCACACTCCCGATCTCGGGGTCTTCTTCGCCCAGACCGACACGGCGGGCAACATGGTGGTCCCCGAGGACCGCATCCGCGCCGCCATGGAGTCGGCCGGCTCGGATGCGTTCGAGCTGCACCGCGAACTGCGCCTCGCGCTCGGCCAGGCGTGGGACGACGAGCTCGAGCCCTTCCGCTACGCGGGTGAGGACTCGCCCGTCATCTGGCTCCACAAGGTCGGCTAGCGCATCCCGTCAGAGAGAACCGGAACCATGCTGAAGACGAGTGACATCGATCTGCGGGCGCTCCTCGACGAGCTCGAGGAGCCGCTCATCCACGTCGAGGACGTCGTCGAGGCGACGATCTCCGACGACGACTTCGACGGGGTCTGCACGCAGCACGACGGCTGCCGCTCGATCTCCTAGACCGACCGGAACGCCACGACCGAGTTGTGGCCGCCGAATCCGAACGAGTTCGAGATCGCGAGTTGCGGCCCGTCGCCGAGCGCACGCGGGGAGGTCACGACGTCGAGGGGGATCTCGGGGTCCTGCTCGGTGAGGTTGATGGTCGGCGGCGCGAGCCGCTGCTGCACGGCGAGCACCGTGAAGATCGCCTCGAGTGCTCCCGTGCCGCCGAGGAGGTGGCCCGTCGAGGCCTTCGTCGCGGAGACGGGGATCTCGCTGGTGCGGTCGCCGAAGACCGACAGGAGCGCCTTGTATTCGGCGATGTCGCCGACGGGCGTGCTCGTCGCATGGGCGTTGATGTGGGTCACCTCGTCGGGCGTCGCGCCGGCCTGCGCGAGCGCGGCGCGCACGGCGCGCGAGGCGCCCCAGCCCTCCGGGTCGGGCGCCGTGATGTGGTACGAGTCGCTCGTGACGCCGCCGCCCGCGAGCTCGGCGTAGATCTTCGCGCCGCGCGCCTTGGCGTGCTCCTCGGTCTCGAGCACGAGGGATGCCGCACCCTCGCCCATGACGAAGCCGTCGCGCGTCACGTCGTAGGGGCGCGATGCCGTCGCGGGGGAGTCGTTGCGCTTGGAGAGCGCCTGCATCGAGGAGAAGGCCGCGATCGTGATGCCGTGGATGGCCGACTCGGTACCGCCCGCGATGATGATGTCGGCGTAGCCCTGCTGGAGGTGGTCGTAGGCGTTCGCGATCGCCTCGGTGCTCGAGGCGCACGCGGACACGTCGGTGCGGGCGAACGCGCGCGCGCCGAGGTGCATGCTGACGGCGGCGGCTGCCGCGTTCGGCATGAGCATGGGGACGGTCATGGGGAGCACGCGACGCGCACCCTTCTCCTTGAGCGTGTCCCACGCATCGAGGAGCGTCCAGAGCCCGCCGATGCCGGTCGAGTACTCGACCCCGAACCGCTCGGGATCCACCTCGGGAGCCCCGGCATCCGCCCACGCCTCGCGCGACGCGATGAGCGCGAACTGGCTCATGGGGTCGAGCCGCTTGATCTCCTGGCGCTCGAGGACCTCGTCGGGTCGCACCTTCGCCTCGGCGGCGAACGTCACGGGCAGCTCGAGCTCGCTCACCCATTCGTGGGCGAGGGGGCGGGCGCCCGACTCGCCGGCGAGCAGCGCGTTCCAGGTGTCGGGGGCGGTGCCTCCGAGCGGCGAGGACGTGCCGATGCCGGTAACGACGATCTTCTTGGTCATTCGAAGTACTCCGAGGGGGTGGTGGAACACCCCGCGGGGTCTGCGGGGCGGGGGTGAGCGGGCGGGGGCGGTGTGCGCCCCCGCCCGTCGTCGATCAGCTCTGGGCGTTGACGATGTAGGTGACGGCGTCGCCGACGGTCTTGAGGTTCTTGACCTCCTCGTCGGGGATCTTCACGTCGAACTTCTCCTCGGCGTTGACCACGATGGTCATCATCGAG
>JAEYZI010000099.1 GCA_023428065.1 Actinomycetes bacterium
AGAGGATGCGCTCGGTCGTCGTCGTCTTGCCGGCATCGATGTGCGCCATGATGCCGATGTTGCGGACCTTCGTGAGGTCGGTGAGCACGTCTTGTGCCACGGGGTGTTCCTTCTTTCGGGAATCGGAAGATCAGGTCGTCCGGATGCGCGCCTGCACGAGGTGCAACATCCGGACGACCCGGATGCTTACCAGCGGTAGTGGGCGAATGCCTTGTTCGACTCGGCCATCTTGTGGGTGTCCTCGCGGCGCTTGACCGCGGCACCGAGGCCGTTCGAGGCGTCGAGGATCTCGTTCTGCAGACGCTCGGTCATCGTCTTCTCGCGACGCGACTTCGAGTAGCTCACGAGCCAGCGCAGCGCGAGGGTGTTCGCGCGGTGCGGCTTGACCTCGACGGGCACCTGGTAGGTCGAGCCGCCGACGCGGCGGCTCTTGACCTCGAGGGTGGGGCGCACGTTGTCGAGCGCCTTCTTGAGCACGACGACGGCGTCCTGGCCGGACTTCGTGGCCACGCCGTCGAGCGCGCCGTAGACGATGCGCTGGGCGAGGTCCTTCTTGCCGTCGAGCAGGATCTTGTTGACGAGCTGGCTGACGACCGGCGAGCTGTAGACCGGGTCGGCGACGACCGGGCGCTTGGCGGCGGGTCCCTTGCGAGGCATCTTGCTTAACCCTTCTTCGCGCCGTAGCGGCTACGGGCCTGCTTGCGGTTCTTGACGGCCTGCGTGTCGAGGGCGCCGCGGACGATCTTGTAACGCACGCCGGGGAGGTCCTTCACACGACCGCCGCGGACGAGCACCATCGAGTGCTCCTGGAGGTTGTGGCCCTCGCCGGGGATGTAGGCGGTGACCTCGGTGCCGTTGGAGAGCTTCACACGGGCGACCTTGCGGAGGGCCGAGTTCGGCTTCTTCGGGGTCGTGGTGTACACACGGGTGCACACGCCGCGCTGCTGCGGGTTGGCCTTGAGGGCCGGGGCCTTGGTCTTGGTGACCTTCGGCGTGCGGCCCTTGCGGACCAGCTGCTGAATGGTGGGCAAAAGTGCTCCTTGCTCGCGCTGCACGGTGACAGCTTGATGGTGGATCCATCGGGATCCGTCTCCCCGCGGGGATCCCCGGGAGGACTGCAGACGGATATGCCGTGGGGGTCAGCCGCGACGGGTGCCGGGGCCTGGCCCTGTGGGGCGTCCGGCTCGTTCCCACGCGAAGACCCGCTCCTGCGGAGCGATACTCAGGGCATGGGGAACGTGCGCGAAAGCACACACGCGGTCAAGTGTAGCCGGGTGCGTAATCTGCCGCAATGTGAGCTCACTCGGGGCACACGTAGACGCCCGGCGTGAGCGGGCGCAGCGACTCCCCCGGAACCGGGTCGACGAGGCAGCCCGCGACCCCCGCTCCGAGCAGCACCGCGACGAGCACGAGGTTCACCGCCGCGACGCCGCGGGATGCGGAGGGTCGCGACGCCATGAGGGGAGCTGCGGCGATCCCGCCGACGATGCCCGTGAGCGCGAGGAGCGCCGGATACGCCCAGTCGAAGTCGAACGCCGCGTGCCCCGCTGCGACGACGAGCCCCAGCAGCGCACCCCAGCGCGCGGGATCCTCTCGCAGCTCCGCGCCGCCCGGCAGCCATCGCACGCGCCGCGCCGCGGGCTCGGGCGCGCGGACGACCGACACGAACACGAGCCAGACGATGCCCACGAGCACCGCGAGCATGGGGATCGCGGCGAGCGCGCCGCCCTCCGCCCACGCGAGCAGGTACTCGTTGTGCGGATGGGAGGTGAGCGCCGTGTCGCGTTCGCACTGCAGTGCGCGGCCGAACGCCTGCAGTCCGATGCCGGTCACGGGCGATCCCGCGCCGAGCCGCAGCGCGTCGCCCCAGAACAGGAACCGCTCGACGACCGACTTGCCGGCCGGCTGCGTGCGACCGGTGAGGCCCCCGACGGCGTCGCCGGTGGCATCCGCCACGGGGAAGAAGATCGGCCCCGTCATCACGACGGCCGTGACGGCGATCCCGACCGGCAGGGCGAGGCCGCGGGCGAGACCCGCCCAGCGGCGAGCGGCCGCGCCCGCGGCGACCGCCACGAGCAGCACGCCGCCGAGGAGCACGAGGGACGCCCGGGACCCGGATGCGACGACCCCCGCGCCCGCGAGGAACGTGACGAGGAAGCCGAGCACGGCGAACATCCGGCGACCCGCGACGGCGATGAACGCGGCGACCGCGATGCCGATCACGAGGTAGGCGGCGAACGGGTTGTGCCAGTAGAAGGAGCCCCACATGAGCTTCGTCGGGTCGCCGCCGCCCCACCACGGGAACCACGCGGTGATGTACTGGTCGGCCACGAGCACCGCGACCCCGAGCCCTGCCGCGAGCCGTCGTCGGGGCGAGCGCGCCCAGGCCATGAGCGCGAGGGCGAGCAGCGCGCCGTACCCGAAACGCGTCGCCCGCGCGGCGCCGTCGCCGTACCCGTGGGCGAGCGCCACGAGCACGAGCGAGACGGGCAGGCTCGCTGCGACGGCGTGCGCCCACCAGGGCAGCCGCCAGCCCCTTCCGACGAGGTAGAGCGGGACGGTCGCGACGAGGGCGATGATCAGCCAGGGACCGCGCAGCCCGGCGTCGTCGCGGGCGACGACGAGCGCCGCGAGGAGGGCGAGCGCGAGGACGGCGCCGTCGAGCACTCGGAGGATGCGCGGGTTCATGCGGAAGGAGGGGCCGGCGGCCGCGACGGGAGGGACGCGACCGCCGGCGGTCTCATCAGCCGGCGGCGGATTCGTCCGTCGCGGTCGCCTCGTCCCCGGTGGGCGGGGCCGACGCGGCCTGCGGTCGGATCAGCACGTACATGGCGCCGTCGAGCGACGTCGTGAAGGTCGTGCCGTCGCCGGTCGTGGAGACCTTCGTGATGAGCACGAGCCGACCGTTCGTCTGCACGCCGTGCGTGAAGGCGAGAACCTCGTTCCATCCGCCGCTCACCGAGATCGAGACCGGCACGAGGAAGAAGTTGTCGCCGTTGATCCGACTGTCGGTGACGGGCGTCAGATCGTCGCCCTCGCCCGCCCCGGGAGGGGAGTACGGGGTGATCTCGTTGATGGAGATCTGGTCGATCGTGACATTCGACGCGGCCGCGAGGTCGTTGAGCCCCGTGATGAACGCGGCGCTCTCCATGCCGCCCGGGATCGCCTTCTGCAGTTCCTCATCGCGCGCCGTGTACCGCGGCAGGTCGTCCTTCTTGCTCTCGAGGTCGCGGATCGTCGCCCGGATGCCGTCGTTCGTGGCGAGGGCGGCCTTGCGCTGCGATTCCGCCTGCGCCTGCGCCTGCAACTGCGGCGAGACCCCGAGGAACCAGCCGGCCGCGAGCACACCCACGACCACGACGAAGGTGATGAGCCCCCAGATCTGCGTGCTGAGCTTCACTGTCCCGCCCCCTCGGTCTCGGTCGTCGTCTCGGTCGCGGCGGACTCCTCGTCCTCCTCGGCGGTCAGACGGTTGCTGTACGCCTGGGCGTCGATGTGCATCTCGATGCTCGCCGTGTACCGGCCGTCGGCGCCGCGCGAGACGCTTCCGGGGGTCGCGTCGACGAAGCCGGGCAGGCTCTGCAGCCGGTTCAGCCAGTCCGGGATCTCCGGGAGGTTGGGGCTGATGGCCGAGAACTGGAGCGTCGCGATGCGCGCGCCCTGCAGCGGGATCGTCGACTGCGGGTACTGCTCGGTGATGGTGGAGGCGTCGACCGTGAAGCTGTCGAGCGTGACCCCCTCGGGAAGCGAGGCCTGCACGCGTCCGAGGTAGTCCTGCCAGTCGATCTCCGTCGATCCGCCGACCCGAAGCGCGGCCTCGCCGAGCTCGACCGAGCGGATCGCCCGCTGCACCTCGGCGTACTGCTGCTGCTGGAGCAGCAGGTCGGCCGTGCGCGCCTGCTCGGCCTGCGCGGCGAGCGTCGCGTTGAAGGCGAGGTACCACGCGCCGCCGGTCGCGGCGATGACGAGCACGACGACCGCGAACATGAGCAGGCGGAGGCCGCGCTGGACGCCCAGCTGCTTGTTGCGCTGTCCGAGCTCGGGCGGCATGAGCGAGACGCGCGGCACCGCCCCGAGGGGCACGACGACCTTGCGGTTCGCTGCGGCGCGCGCCTGCGGCGGCGCGCTGACGGTGGCGGTCATGCCTTGCTCCCGAGGGTCAGGCCGGCGGCCACGGGCACACCGGCGATTCCGGCCGAGAGCTGGTCCGAGTCGACGGACCGCGCGACGGCGAGGCGGTCGACGGGGGCCGGCGCGCGCACCGGGAGACGCGTGGCATCCGCGAGCGCCGTCGCGAAGCCGTTGAGCTCCGCGCCGCCACCCGAGAGCACGACCCGTTCGACGACGGCGCCGGGCCGGCTCGACAGGTAGAAGCTGAGGGTGTTGCGGATCGCGACGACGAGGTCGCCCGTCGCCTCGTAGATGACCTCGAACGCGGGGCGCAGCTCGGGGCCCGCCCCCTGCGTCGCGAGACCGAAGCGCCGCTTGATCTGCTCGGCCTGGAACTCGTCCATGCCGAGCCGCGACACGAGTGCGCGGTTGATGTCGTCGCCGCCGTTCTGGATGATGCGCACGAACTGCGGCACGCCGTTGACGGCGACGATCACCATCGTCGTCTCGGCGCCGATGTGCACGAGCGCGACCGCGCCCTGCGCGATGGGTCCCGTGAGCAGGGAGCGCGTCAGGGCGAACGGGATGAGATCGACGTCGACCGGGACGAGCTTCGCCTTCTCGACCGCCTCGACCATGCCGAGCACGCTCTCCTTGATCGCCGCGACGAGCAGCCCGTGGATGACGGGGTTGCCGTCCTCGTCCGACTCGGTCGTCGGGTAGAAGTCGAGGAGCGCCTCGTTGACGGGCACGGGGAGCACGTCCTGCACCTGGAAGGGCAGGGTCTCCCGGATGCGGTTCATCGGCATGCGCGGCACCGTCAGCTCGCGCACGAGGACGCGCGCGTTGCCGACTCCCACGATGACCTTGCGGGTCTTGAAACCCGCCTGATTCCAGAGCTGCTTGAGCGCGGCGACGACGGTCTCCTGCTCGAGTACCTCGCCGCGGTTCACGGCGGTCGCCGGCACCGCGATCTGGTGGTACCTCACGAGCGTCGGCCGCGCGGACGCCGCCCCCGAGACCTCCGCTCCTCTGATCACCCCCCGACCGAAGTCGAGCCCCACGATGGTCGATGCCATTGCCTTTCCCTTCCTCCCGTTGTCCCCCGCCGTCAGCCCAGGCCGACGAGTCGGAGATAGCCGGCGGCGATCGCGTCGCCACCGAAGATGCCGATCCAGGCGCCCGCGAACATCCACGGGCCGAACGGCAGCGAACGGTCCGCGAGGGACCGTCGCGCGATGAGTGTCACGACGCCCGCGATGGCGCCCGTCGCGAACGCCGCCGCGAGACCGACCGCGAGCGGCGCCCAGCCGAGCGCGCCGAGATACAGCCCGAGCACGCCCGCGAGCTTGACGTCGCCCATGCCCATCCCGCCGCGCCCGACGAGGGCGAGCAGCAGATAGAAGGCGAACGACGCCGCGGCGCCGGCGGCCGCGGAGACGAGCAGCTCGGTCCTCCCCGCGAGCAGGAGCGCCGGCACGAGCAGCACGACGCCGGCCACGAAGGCGGTCAGCACGATCGGGTTCGGCAGCCGCCGCAGCTCGAGGTCGATCGCCGAGAGGGCGATGCTCACGGCGGCGAGCACGAGGTAGGCCGCGAGCGTGAGCGCCGCGGCCGTCACGGCGGCGGGCGTCGTCGCGTCGACGATCGCCGGAGCGAACACGAGCGCGACGGCGACGAACGCGAGCGCCGTGAGCGCCTCGACGAGCGGGTACCGCGCCGAGATCGGCGTGCGGCACTCCCGGCAGCGGCGCCCGAGCAGCAGCCACGAGAGCACGGGCACGTTGTCGCGCGCGCGGATCTCGCTGCCGCATCCGGGGCACGCGGATGCGGGGCGCACGATCGAGACGCCGCGCGGCACGCGGTAGACGACGACGTTGAGGAACGAGCCGATCGAGAGGCCCGTCACGCCGACGACGGTCGCGAGCAGCGGCATCATCGCGGCGCTCCGTTCGGCCCGAAGGCCGAGGGCACACCCGCGATCTGCGTCGTGCCGTAGGTCGTCGAGGTCGGCGTGAGGTACTTCGGCGGAGCCGAGTAGGTCAGACGCGCGTCGTACTTGTAGTCCTTGTTATAGCCCGTGGGGCTCGTCGTGCCGACGGGCCCGCGGAACTTCTGCGCCATGCTGCCGACGACCTTGAGGGTGCCGCGCGAGGTGTTCGTGGCCTTGTCGTGGTTCTGCACCTGGATCGTGTGGGCGACCGACAGCATCGAGGCGTAGACCGTGCGGTTGGTCCCGAGCATGGGGACGTAGTTCGACCCGCTCATGCGCATGGGGTTCCAGATCCAGACGGCGTTCTGCCCGACGAGGCCGATCATGTCCTCGTTGTTGTCGTCGTAGGTGATGTTGTCGGTGATGTAGACGTAGTTCTCGGCCGCGGCCGTCATGCGTCCCTTGATCTCGCCGCTGATAAAGAGGTCGCCGTTGCGGCATCCGTACGCGGGCGTCGACGACGTCGAGGTCGCGGGCATCGTCTCGGTGTTGCCGCCGATGGTCGCGGGGAACTTCTGCGCGTAGGTCGTCGTCGTGTTGTTGGCGGCGATCTTCCACCCCTGGCTCGATCCCGTGCCGCTGCAGTAGAAGTTGCCGAACGACGTCGTCGAGGTCGCCGTATAGTTCGGGTCGGTCGCCACGGTCGGCACGTTCTGCACGTAGAGGAGGTTGAGGTCGAGCACGGGGATCTTCGCGCCCGCCGTGCTGCCGAGCGCGTTGCCGGTCGTGCCGACGGCGCCGCACTTCGCGGGGGTGCTCCCCGTGTTCGTGCCCGTCGTCTGCGTCTTCTTCGTGTACGGCGACCAGACGGTCATCGTGCCGTCGCCGTTGAGCTTGACGACCGTCGGCCCCGTGTAGAGGCAGCCGGGGTCGGGCACCTCGCCCGGGAGGTCGCTGCGCGTCTCCTTCTTCATCTCGGCGTTCGTGTCGGGCATCGTGATGGCGCCGACGCGCTGCACGGAGGTCCCGGAGGGGAAGGTCGGCGCTCCGCAGCCGCTCACCGTGCCGTAGAGCGGCGTCGTCGTGCTCGCGCTCGTCACCGCACCGAGGAAGTGCGTGCCGCACACGAGCAGGCGGTCGTTGCTGTGGACCTTGCCGTCGATCGTGTCGCTCGAGCCGAACTGGATGTCGGAGCACGAGGGCGAGCCCGAGGAGTAGCCCGGAACGCCCGAGGTCTTCTGCGGCGGGCGGTTCCACCAGTAGTTGGCGCAGTACGGGTCGTTGCCCGAGGTGAGCAGCGGGTCCTGCACCTCGAAGTCGGTGAAGTAGACGAAATCGCTGAAGCCGTCCTGGCGGAGGTCGGCGATCACGGAACGGGTCTGGTCGCCCACGAGCCCCGTCGAGCGGATGCGGATGACGCCCGTCGCGGGGTACCGCGAGGTGTCGATCTCGTAGCGGAACTTGGCGGCGCCGTCCGATCCGGGCACCGTCGCCCACGTCCCGCCCTCGCTCACGTCGAACGCGGGGTTGGCCGCGGAGCCCGCCGGGAGGGTGAGGCCGGGGCTCGCGGAGCTGAACTCGGAGGCCGAGTTGCCGAAGCGCACGTAGCTCGTGTCGTTCTCGACGCGGCTCGTGTAGTCCTCGATGCCCGCGTACGCGGCCGCGAGCGCGGCGTTCCAGTCGGCCTCGGTGTCGGACTTGACGCTGCCGCTCGAGGTGGAGGCGAGCGCGGTGGCGGTCACGAGCACGAGCACGATGCCGAGCCCGAGCACCATGGGGAGCACGTACCCCTCTTCGCGGCGGATGAGACGACGCAGCATGTTCAGCTCCCCTCCGAGACGCCGAGGTCCATGTTCGGCATGCCGATGGTGTTGTCGAGCGCGACGACCTCGCGCGTGCCCTCGGCCCGCACCTTGACGTTGAAGCGCACCGAGGTGACCGCGGCGCGCTCGGTCGCGGTGAGGGTGCCGCTGCCGCCGAGGGCACCGCCGCCCGAGTTGAAGTAGCGGAAGAGCGGATCGGCGGAGGTGTTGACGACGACGTTGCCGAGCACGCGCGTCGACGCGGGCGCCGTCGTCATCGCCGGGAAGACGGCGTAGCCGTTCACGACCGTGGCGTTCCAGCGGTCCTCGACCATGCGGCCCGCCGCGTCGACGCGGTAGCGCAGACGCAGCGGGGTCTCGAAGCTCGGGCCGGCGTCGGTGTAGGTGATGATCGTGATCGACGTGGGCGAGGCGGCGACGACGGCGGGGTCGGGGTTGGGCGAGCTCGCGACGGCGTTCCGCACGGCCGCGCGGATCGAGGTCGAGACGACGTTCATGATGTTGCTCGCATCGGCGGTCGATCGCCGGATGTCCTCGGACTGCATGGTCTGCCGTGTCACGGTCACGAAGAAGATCGCGGTGATCGACATGAGGATGCCGCTCAGCACCATGACGACGAGCGTCTCCACGAGGGTGACGCCCGTCTGCTCCTCACGGAGCCGGCGATACGCGCGGATCATCCCGCCGCCCTCGGGTCGAGGGTCACCTGGTTGCCGGTCACCATGCCGCTCGTCACGACGTTCGTGAGCGGCACGATCGCGGACTGGCCGATCGCCGTCGTCGTGCCGCCGCTCGAGGTCGCCGTGTAGAGCTTCCACGTGCCGTAGGGCAGCAGGAGGGTGCGATCGGCGTTGCTGCTGCTCGAGCTGACGTTCGCGAAGGTGTAGGTCATCGGGACGGCGCAGCCCGGCTGGCCGCTCACGGCCGAGACGTTCTGGCTCACGGCCGTGACCCAGCGGTTCTGCGGGATGCTCTTGACCTGCACGCTCGCGAGCGGCACGTTGACCGACGCGCTCCCGCCGGGGATCGCGGCGACGGGATCGGGTGCCGTGCCCTCCGCGAGCGACGTCGCGCCGACGACGCCGGGCTGCCATTCGGCGGGGTCGACGACGGGGCAGCCGCCCGCGCCCGTGCCGTCCGGGGCCACGTAGTGGCCGGCGATCGCCCGGTAGCCCGAGCTCCACGGGAAGAGCTTGGTCGTCGCCACGGGCCCCGAGGTGTAGAAGATGCCGTAGGTGTTGAGGAAGCTCGTCTCGAGGTTGGTGGGCTTCGTCGCGGTCGAGCCGCTCGCGTAGGTGATGCCGAAGGTGCCCGCCTGGTCGTAGGTGAACGGCACGTTGACCGTCGTGCCGGCCGTGACGCTCACGCTCGTGCTCGGGTTCGCGACCTGGTCGGCGTTGACGTATCCCGAGCGGGAGAGCGAGACGGTGTAGGTGCCCGGCTGCACCTGGAGGGCGTAGGTGCAGCCCTCGGCGTTCGTCGCGTCGGGCTGGGCGTCGAGGGCGACCGCGCCGCCGCCGTTCGGAGCGACGTTGACGCTCACGCCCGCCGCGCCCGTTCCGTCGGCGCGCGTTGCGGCGACGATGATCGTGCCGCGGGTCGGGTCGTTGAGGCGCCCCTCGGGGGCGAGGATCGTGTCGGTCGAGACGGGCGCGATCGGCTCGAGCTGGCCCTCCCACGTGACGCGCACGTTGACGCGCTTGTACTGCAGGTTGCCGGTGCCGCCCGCGCCGCACGGGATGTCGAGGCCGGTTCCCGAGACCCACGAGGTGCTGCGGTGGATGGTGTAGTCGAGGCCGTCGATCGTGCGCACGAGCGGCGGCGTGCGGTCGAGCACGTCGAACGGGTCGCTGATCGAGCGCACGAGGTCGATTTCGCTCGCGGCGAGGCTGAGCGCCGTGACGCGGTGCCGCTGGTCGCCCGCGAGGCGGATGGCCGTGACGGTCGCCTGGGCGACGCCGACCGAGAGCATGAGGAAGATCATGGTGGCGGCGAGCACCTCGATGATCGAGATGCCCTCGTCGCCGCGCAGTCGCGTGCGGATGTACCGAGCGGTACGTGCGATATCCGCTTTCGCCATCTCCGGCCCCCCCTGCCGTCGAAAGTGATGGGACCGGGTGGGATGCGCAGTGGCACCCCACCCGGTTGCCGGCCGCTACGCGTCCGGCGTGCTGATCATCAGCAGGATGCGACCTCTTCGACGCCGCTGGACTCCGACGCCTCGAAGGACTTGTCGGTCGCGCCGTCGAGCGCCTTGCCGCAGATGGTGAAGGTGTCGCCCGTGCCGTAGGTGATGGTCGGGTCGGTCGCGTAGTCGTCGCGGCTCGGTCCGGGGTAGCCCTGCGCCGAGAGGTCGGTGCCGGCGGCCGGGTAGTCGCCCTCCGCCGTGAAGTAGGCCACGACGGCGGTCTTGAAGTTGTTGATGTCGCTCTGGAGAGCCGACTCCTTGGCCGAGTTCTGAACCCCGATGTAGACCGGGATCGCGATCGCGGCGAGGATGCCGATGATGATGACGACGACGAGGAGCTCGATGAGGGTGAAGCCCTCGTCCTTCTTCGCGAGCTTCTCGCGCTGAGCCGCGAGAGCGGCGCTGATGCGAGTCATGTGCACTTCCATTTCCTCTTGATTGATATGGGTTCGCGAGCCGTCCCCCCACTACGGTTCTGACTCGACGCTTTGATGCTGGCCCCTGTATTCCGCCCGCGGTATCCCGCAAGGGGGGGCCACGGCTTCAGCCTCCGACCACGTTGATCATGCTGAAGATGGGCATGTAGAGGGCGATCACCATGCCGCCGACCACGACGCCGAGGAAGGCGATGAGGAGCGGCTCGATGATCGACGTGAGGCCCTCCGTGGTGGCCTTGACCTCGTCGTCGTAGAAGTCGGCGACCTTGGAGAGCATGGTGTCGAGGGCGCCCGCGTCCTCGCCGACCGCGATCATCTGCGCGGCCATCGGCGGGAACACCTTCTGCTCCGCGAGCGGCCCCGAGAGCGACTTGCCGATGCGCACGGAGTTGGCGATCTCGATCGACGCCTGCTCGATGACCCAGCTGCCCGAGGCCTCGCCCACGATGTTGAGCGCCTGCAGGATCGGGACGCCCGCTTTCACCATGTCGGCGAGGTTGCGGCAGAAGCGCGTGATCGCGATCTTGCCGATGAGGCTGCCGAAGATCGGGAGCCTGAGCTTGAGCGGATCGACGACCTTGCGCACGCGCTCGGTGTGCTTGTTCGCGTTCCACCAGATGGCGAACGCGATGCCGCCTACGATGCCGATCGGCACGACGTAGACCATCGCCTGACTGAGCCAGACGAGCATCATCGTCGGAAGGGGCAGTTCCGCGCCGAAGCCCGCGAACATGTCCTTGAAGATCGGCACGATGAACAGCAGCATCACGACCACCGCGATGATCGACATCGCGAAGACCATGACGGGATACGTCATCGCCGACTTGACCTGCTCGCGGAGCTTGGCCTCCTTCTCGTAGTTCACGGCGATCGTGTCGAGCGCGCCGTCGAGGAAGCCGCCCGTCTCGCCCGCGCGCACCATGTTGACCATGAGCGGCGGGAAGACCCGCGGATGCTTGCCGAGGGCGTCGGAGAACGACCAGCCCACCTCGACGTCGCGCGACACCGAGACGAGCGTCGTCTTGAGCTTCTTGTTCTCGGTCTGCTCGGCGAGGATGTTGAGGGTTTTCAGCAGCGAGAGGCCCGCGCTCACCATCGTCGCGGCCTGGCGCGAGAGCACGGCGAGGTCCTTGAGGCCGACGCGACTGCCGCCGCCGATCTCGATCTCGCGGTTGAGGCCCGTGCCCGCGGTCACCTCGGCGACCTTGATGGGGCTGAGCCCCATCGCGCGCATCCGGTCGACCGCGGCGCTCTCGGTGGGCGCCTCGAGCTTGCCCTTGACGAGCTTCCCGCCCCCGTCCCGGCCCTGATACGTCCAGTTGCGCGTCGGCGACGCGACGGCTGCTCCCGCGGCCATCAGACGGTCCTCCCTGCCTGTGCGTTGTTGTTGAGATCGCGGCGGGTCACGAGGCGGTTGAACGTCTCGAGGTCCTGCACCTTCTCGAGCGCGTGCTCGTAGGCGACCTCGCCTCCGTTGACGAGGTCGGCGAGGTGCTGGTCCATCGTGTGCATGCCTTGCGCGGCACCCGACTGCAGCGCCGAGGTGACCTGGTAGGTCTTACCCTCGCGCACGAGGTTCGCGATGGCCGGCGTGATGAACATGACCTCGGTCGCGACCGCGCGGCCGCGACCCGTCGAGCGCTTCACGAGGGTCTGACACACGACACCCTGCAGGGTCGCCGCGAGCTGCACGCGGATCTGGTCCTGCTGGTGCGGCGGGAAGACGTCGATGACACGGTCGATCGTCGACGCGGCGCTCTGGGTGTGCAGGGTCGCGAACACGAGGTGGCCGGTCTCGGCGGCCGTGAGGGCCACCGAGATCGTCTCGAGGTCGCGGAGCTCGCCGATGAGGATGACGTCGGGGTCCTGACGCAGAACGTGCTTGAGGGCGTTCGCGAAGGAGTGCGTGTCGGCACCCACCTCGCGCTGGTTGATGAGCGCCTTCTTGTTCGTGTGCAGGAACTCGATGGGGTCCTCGACCGTGACGACGTGGTCGCGACGCGTCTGGTTGACCTGGTCGATGAGCGCCGCGAGCGTCGTCGACTTTCCGGATCCCGTGGGGCCCGTGACGAGCACGAGGCCGCGGGGGAGCTTCGCGAACTCCCCGACCTGCGGCGGCACCCCGAGCTGGCCGAGGGTCTTGATCTCGGTCGGGATGATGCGGAAGGCGCCGCCGATCGCTCCACGCTGCTGGTAGAAGTTCACGCGGAAACGGGCGTTCGCCGACAGGGTGAAGGCGAAGTCGAGCTCGAGCACCTCGTCGAACTTCGCGCGCTGCGTGGGCGAGAGGATGCTGTAGAGCGCCGTCGCGGTCTTCTCCCGATCCCAGATGCCCTGCTCGTGCACGGGCGTGAGCGTGCCGTCGATGCGCAGGAGCGGCGCCGTCCCCGTCGAGATGTGGAGGTCGGAGGCGCCGGCGAGCAGCACCTCCTGCAGGCAGTGCAGGAGGTCGGGGTCGGCGTTCGCCCGCGCCGCGCGCGCGAACTCGTCGTCGAGGAGCGTGTCGGCCGGCGCGGGGAGGGGCGGTGCCACGGCGACCGCGGGGCTCGGCACGGGGGCCGGCATCGCGGGCGGTGTGGGTAGCCCCGGCATGGCGTCCGTGAAGCCCGGCATGGCGGGCGGAACGGGCGGCGCCGACGGGAACGACCCGGGGGCCATGGAGGCGGCGGGCGGCACGGGCGACGGGGCCTCCGACGAGGGCGGCGCACCCGCGCCGGGCGGCGGAAGCTGCGAGAAGTCGACGCTCGGCACGGCGTCGGGCGGCAGCACACCGTGCTGCGGCGGCAGCGCGCCGCTCGCGCCGGGCGCGCCGAACGGCGGCGCCGCGGGATCCGTCAACGGGATCTCGTAGATGTTGTTGTTCACGCGCTGGTCCTCCCCCTCCATGCGGAACCCCCCGACGTCGTCGTCACGCGACGACGCGCAGGATCTCCTCGACGCTCGTCATGCCAAGCAACGCCTTGCCCCACCCGTCCTGCCGGAGCGTGTACATGCCCTGCTGCACGGCGACGCGACCGATCTCGGCGCTCGACGAGCGGGCCACGGCGAGGCGCTCGATGTCCTCGGTGACCGTCATCACCTCGTGGAGCGCCATACGGCCGCGGTAGCCCGTGTTCGAGCAGTGCTGGCAGCCGACGGGACGGAACAGGGTCGGGATCCCCATCCGCGGGTCGAACGCGAACCCGAGGGCCTGCAGCTCCTCGGGGTTGTGGTGATACGGCTGCTTGCACTTGTCGCACAGGCGCCGCGCGAGACGCTGGGCGACGACGCAGTCGAGCGCCGAACCCACGAGGAACGGCTCGATGTCCATCTCGATGAGACGCGTCACGGCGCTCGGGGCGTCGTTCGTGTGCAGCGTCGAGAGCACGAGGTGGCCCGTGAGCGAGGCCTCGATCGCGATCTGCGCCGTCTCCTGGTCGCGGATCTCACCGATGAGCACGACATCCGGGTCGGACCGCAGGATGCTGCGCAGCGCGCTCGCGAAGGTGAGGCCCGCCTTGACGTTGACCTGCACCTGGTTGATGCCGGGCAGGCGGTACTCGACGGGATCCTCGACCGTGATGACGTTGATCTCGGGCTTCGCGACCTCGTTCAGGGTCGTGTAGAGCGTCGTCGACTTTCCCGAACCGGTCGGACCGGTGACGAGGATCATGCCGTACGGCTTCGAGTACGACTTGCGGAAGCGCTCGAGGTTGTGGTCGAGCATCGCCATCTGCTGGATGCCGAGCTGCGTCGACGAGTTGTCGAGGATACGCATGACGACCTTCTCGCCGTACACGGTCGGCAGGGTCGCGACGCGGAGGTCGATCTTCTTGCCGCCGTGCATGACCGAGAGTCGGCCGTCCTGCGGCTTGCGGCGCTCGGCGATGTCGATGTCGCTCATGATCTTGAGGCGGCTGATGACGCCGTTCTGGATCGTCTTGGGCGCGCGCTGCATCTCGTGCAGCACGCCGTCGATGCGGTACCGCACGTGCATGTCGTGCTCGGCCGGCTCGATGTGGATGTCGGACGCGTGGTCCTGGATCGCCTGGCTGATGAGCAGGTTCACGAAGCGCACGATGGGCGCGTCGTCCTCGACGTCCGCGCGCTCGAGCTCGCTCCCGGTGGGCTCGGCGTCGCTCTCGATCTCGCTCGAGAGGTCGTTGAGCTCGCTGTCGGCGCGCACGAAGCGGGCGATCGCGTTGAGCAGGTCCTGACGCTCGGCGACGACGGCGCGTACCGAGAACCGCACGGCGGCGCGGATGTCGTCGAGGGCGACGACGTTGTTCGGGTCGGCCATCGCGACGAGGAGGCGGTCGCCGTCGCGGCCGATGGGCAGCACCTCGTGGCGGCGCAGCAGGCCGATCGGCACGAGCGCGACCGCGGAGTGGTCGACCGGGTACTCGGTGAGGTCGACGAACGGCAGGTTCATCTGCGCCGCGCGCGCGGAGGCGACCTGGCTCTCGGTCAGCAGGCCCTGCGTCACGAGCTCGCGGATCTGCGTCTCGTCGTCGTTCGCGGCCACGTCGATCGACGTGATCGGCAGCTGTCCCCGGATGATGAGGATCTCGGAAAGGGAGGCCATGCCACCCCCCTAGGTGCTCGCACGGTGACCCGGATGCCGTCCCCCCGAGCGGCATCTCGTTCAGGGACCCCACATCCCTGAGATGTTCACGCTATCCGTCGTATGCCGTCGGGACGATACCCGCATGCGGGGGGTACGGCGTGCGCGGTCACCTCGAGCGGAAGTATGCCCAGCACGCGATGGGCGGGGCGAGCGCGAGGAGCGCCGCCGCGAGCACGAAGGGGCTCACGGCCTGCTCGAGCAGCAGCGAGGTGTCGACGATGAGCGCGGAGGCGAGGATCACGAGGTAGACGCCCGCGGCGGTCGCGAGGGCGCCGAGCCACGGCGTGCGCGCCGGCACCGTCACGACGATGCCGAGGTAGACGACGGCGAGGGCGAGCAGGATCGCCACGAGCCCGAAGTACGGCCCGACGGGCTGGGCGACGGGATCCCGGTCGAGGATCACCGCGAGCACGCCGAACACCGCGAACACGAGGGCCGCCCACACGACGGCGACGAAGAGCCCCGCGACCCGCTCGGGGTGGCGGGGCCGGCCGCTCTCAGGCGGAGGGGTGGGCGCGCTCATACTCCGCCCGACGCTCGGCGACGTCGCGCTCGAACGCGGCGAGCTCGGCGGCATTGCGCTCCTTGACGCGGCGGCCGCGCGCGGCGATCGCGAGCCCGAACCACAGCGAGGTCTCGCGCGCGAGGATCGCGACCGCGAGCAGCAGCGGACTCGCGGCGATCGCCGAGAACAGCAGCACAGCCTCGCCGGGCGTGAAGGCCACGACGTTGCGCAGGAGTGCGAGCACCCCGAGCGAGGCCCCGTAGGTGAGGAGGGCGACGAAGAGGCTCCCGATGACGTGCGCCCACCAGGCCGCACGGTTCACGATGAGGGCGAACAGCACCGAGAAGACGCCGTACGCGATGATCGGCACCCAGAACACGTCGCTCTGCAGGAACCCCGCGAACGTCGCATCGACGACCGTGCGGGGGGTGAGCGAGAAGATGACGGCGGCGGCGCCGAGGTAGAGCAACGCGAACACGATCGTGCCGAGGAGGGAGATGAGGGCCCCGAAACCGCGGTTGTGGCGACGCTTCGGCGGGGTGGGCGCCTGCACGTAGACGACCTCGCGCGCGGCCCCCGCGGCGGGAGCGGCGGCCGGCGCGGCGACGGGCGCGGCGACCGGCTCGGCCGTGGTGACGGGCTCGGCCGTGACGGGCTCCACCGTCACCGGCTCCTCCACGGCGACGTCCTCGACGACCACGTCCTCCACGACGACCGGCTCCTCGACGACGGCCGGCTCCTCCACGACCACGGGGTCGGCGACATCGTCGACGACCACGACCTCGTCCTCCTCGATGACGGGCACGTCCGGCTCGACGCCGACGTGCTCGGCAGCCGAGACGGGCTCGACGACGACGGGCTCCGGCGTGGCATCCGGTTCGGCGGGCGACTGGCGGTCTGTGGGCTCGGCCATGGGGGGCTCCTTCGCTCGTGGGCCCCCAGCCTAGCGAGCGGGCGCCCGCGGGTGAATGCAGAAGGGCCCCCGTTGACACGGGGGCCCTTCTGGTGCTCGAGGACTAGTTGTAGGTCCCCGGCTGGAAGTCGTCCGAGCTGAAGCTGTCGAAGTCGACGAAGCTCAGGTCGGCCTCCGAGAACGCCGAGTCGTCGGCGAAGATGCGGTTCGGATACCGCTCCGCCTTCGCCTCCTCGGTCGCCTCCACCGTCACGTTCCGGTACTTCGAGAGTCCGGTTCCCGCGGGGATCAGCTGACCGATGATGACGTTCTCCTTGAGCCCGACGAGCGGGTCGGAGCGGCCCTCCATGGCGGCCTGCGTGAGCACGCGGGTTGTCTCCTGGAAGGACGCGGCCGACAGCCACGACTCGGTCGCGAGCGAGGCCTTGGTGATACCCATGACCTCCTGACGCGCCGACGCGGGCTTCTTGCCCTCGACGATCGCCGCACGGTTGATCTCCGTGTACCGCGCGCGGTCCACGAGCTCACCCGGCAGCAGCTCGGTGTCGCCGTGCTCCACGACGGTCACCTTGCGCATCATCTGGCGCACGATGACCTCGATGTGCTTGTCGTGGATCGGCACACCCTGGCTGCGGTACACGCCCTGCACGCCGTCGACCAGGTGCTTCTGCACGGCACGGACACCCTGCACGCGCAGCACCTCCTTGGGGTCGAGGTTGCCGACCACGAACTGCTGACCGAGCTCCACGTGCTGGCCGTCCTCCACGAGGAGGGTGGCGCGCTTGAGCACGGGGTAGATCTGCGGCTCGTCGCCGTTGTCGGGCGTGAGGATGA
>JAEYZI010000005.1 GCA_023428065.1 Actinomycetes bacterium
GCCCCGTGCTGACGACGGCGACGCGGACCGCGTCGCGCACCCGCACGCGCGCGACGCCCGCGGCGGCGAGCGCGCCGAGGTGGCGGGGCTGCAGGCGTGTGCCGGCGCGCACGATCGTCGTGCCCGCGGGCGCGTCCTCGCCCCGTTCGCGCACGTGGTCGCCACGGCGAACCCGGCTCGTGAGGGCGATGCGCCCGTCCGCGAGGCGTTCGACGCGCTCGACCGGGACCACGGCATCCGCGTCCTCCGGCAGCGGGGCACCCGTCATGACCTTCACCGCCCGGGCGCCCCCGAGCGATCGGCCGGGATCGCCCGCCGCGACCGTGCCGGCGACCTCGAGCGGCTGCCCCATTTCGGGCAGGGCGTCGCTGCGCACGGCGTAGCCGTCCATCTGCGAGTTGCGGAAGGGCGGGAGGTCGACGAGGCTCGCGGCATCCTCCGCGAGCACGCGGCCCTGCGCTGCGACGAGCTCGACCTCGACGGCGCGACGCACGAGCCGGTCGCCGAGCAGCGTCGCGACGCGCTCGGCGTATTCCTCGACACGGATGCGGTCCATGCCGTCAGCCCCGCCGGTCGGCCGGATGCGCGGCGCGGTCCCACGCCTCCACCCCGCCCGCGAGGTGGGCGGGGCGCGTGAACCCCGCGTCGAGCAGGAGCTCGACGGCGAGCCGGGAGCGCACGCCGCGCTGACAGACCGCGACGATGCGCCGACCGCGCGGCGTCGCACCGAGCAGCTCGGGCAGCTCCTCGGGCTCGCCGCGGAGCGCGCGCGCGAGCAGCTCGACGTGGGTGTCACGCGAGCCTCGCACGTCGACGAGGAGGGGAGGGTCGTCGGAGGAGAGCTCGGTCGCGAGGGCGGCGGGGTCGAGCTCGTCGATCCGCCGGGGAGCGGGCGGAGTCGCTTCCTCGGAGGCGGGCCGCGGATCCCGCGCGAAGTCGAGGCGACGCACGGCGCCTCGGCGCGCGTCGTAGTCGAGCAGGGCGCCGAGGAGGGGTTCGCCGACGCCCGTGAGGAGCTTGAGCACCTCCGTCGCCATGAGACCGCCCACGACCGTGCAGACGGTCGGGAGCACGCCGGCCGTCTCGCAGCTGTCGGGCGCGTCGACGACCGCGGGGAAGAGGTCGCGATAGCGCACGCCCCGCGCATCCCAGACGACGCCGAGCTGACCGCCGTAGCCGAGCGCCGAACCCCACACGAGCGGGATGCCCGCCGCGGCCGCGACGTCGTCGGCGATCGCGAGCGCCGCCGCGTTGTCGGACGCGTCGACGAGCACGTCGGCCCCCGCGACGAGGGAGGTGGCCGAGTCGGCGTCGAAGCGGATGCGCTCGGCGAGCACCGTCACGTGGTCGGTGAGGTCGTGGATCCGGTCGGCGGCCGAGGCGACCTTCGCACGTCCGCGATCGCGGAGACCGTGGATGGTCTGACGGTGCAGGTTGCTCTCCTCGACCGTGTCGTCATCGACGACGACGAGCGTGCCGACCCCGGCGGCGGCGAGGGCGGGGAGCACCGCGCTGCCGAGGCCCCCCGCGCCCACGACCACGACCCGCGCCGCCGCGAGGTGCTCCTGGGCCGCCGCGCCGAACCCGGGGAGCGCCCGCTGACGCGCGTACCGCGGGGAGTCGGCCTGACGCATGCTCGCATTGTGCCACCTGTCGTGACCGCTGGGGATGCCGCTAGCCTGACGCCATGATGACGCGGCGCGCCGCCGTCTCGCTCTCGTGCGCGGGGCTCGCGGTGCTGCTCGTGTCGTGCGCGGCGGCGTCGCCGTCGCCGGGAGACGCCCGTCGCGGGGGTTCCGAGCCCGCGGGGACGGTCACCGTCTTCGCGGCCGCCTCGCTCACCGAGACCTTCGACGCGCTCGCACGCGAGTTCGAGTCCGAACATCCGGGCGTCGAGGTCGTGCTGAACTACGGCGGCAGCTCCGGGCTCGCGGCGCAGCTCGTCGAGGGGGCCGCCGCGGACGTCTTCGCCGCCGCGAGCGAGGCCACCATGGCGACCGTCGTCGAGGCCGGGCTCGTCGTCGAGCCGCGCGCCTTCGCGAGCAACGCGCTCGAGCTCGTCGTGCCGCGCGGCAACCCGGCGGGCGTGCGGGGACTCGCCGACCTCGCGCGACCCGAGTTGCTCGTCGCCCTGTGCGACCCGTCGGTGCCCTGCGGGGCGGCGGCCGAGGAACTGCTCGCCCTCGCGGGGGTCGCGGCCTCGCCCGACACCCTCGAGCAGGACGTCAAGGCGGTCGCGACGAAGGTCGCGCTCGGCGAGGTCGACGCGGGGTTCGTCTACGCGACCGACGCGCGCGCCGCGGGCGACGCGCTCGAGTCGATCCCCGTGGTCGGCGCGGATCGCGTCGTCACGCGGTACGTCATCGGCCGCCTCGGGGCGTCGGGACATCCGGAGGCGGCTGAGGCGTGGATCGCGTGGGTCGAGGGCGCGCGGGGTGGGGAGGTGCTGCGGGATGCCGGCTTCGGCTCGCCCTGACGGCCGCGCCCGCCCGCCGCTCGCGCTCGTCGCCCTCGCGGTGATCGGGTTCGCGGCGCTCGTGCTGCCCGTCGTCGCGCTCGTGGTCCGGGTCCCGTGGACGCGCCTCCCCGCGCTCCTCGCGTCGCAGCCCGTGCTCGAGGCGCTCTGGCTGTCGCTCGCGACGGCCGCCACGACGACTCTCATCGGGCTCGTCGTGGGGGTGCCGATGGCCCTCGTGCTCGCGGACGCCGACCGCTGGCCGACCGTGCCGCGGCGCCTGCTGCGCACCGCGGTCACCATCCCGCTCGTGCTCCCGCCCGTCATCGGCGGCATCGCGTTGCTCATGCTCGTCGGCAGGCGCGGAGTGCTCGGCCCCGCGCTCGCCGCCGCGGGGATCTCGCTCCCGTTCACGACGCCCGCGGTCGTCGTCGCGCAGACCTTCGTCGCCCTCCCGTTCCTCGTCTTCGCGGTCGAAGGGGCGCTGCGCTCCATCGACCGGGGGCTCGAGGGGGCCGCCGCGACGCTCGGCGCCGGTCGCGCGCAGACGTTCTTCCTCGTCACGCTCCCCGCGATCGCGCCCGCCGTCGCCGCGGGGGCCGTGCTGTGCTTCACGCGCGCGCTCGGGGAGTTCGGGGCCACGATCACGTTCGCCGGCTCGCTCCCCGGTGTCACGCGCACCCTCCCCATCGCGAGCTACCTGTCGCTCCAGTCGGATCCCGGGGAGGCGCTCGCGCTCGCCGTGATCCTCCTCGCCGTCTCGGTCGCCGTGCTCCTCCTGCTCCGCGACCGCTGGGTGCCGGGGGTCGTGCGGTGACGGGGCTCGAGGTCGACATCGGGGTTCGCCGCGACGGCTTCGAGCTCGCGCTCGCGGCGACCGTCGCCCCGGGTACGACGACCGCGCTCATGGGCCCCAACGGCTCCGGCAAGTCGACCGCCATCGCCGTGATCGCGGGGCTCCTGGCTCCCACGAGCGGGCGCGTCGCGATCGCGGGTCGCACCGTCGACGACGCGACCCGCGGCATCCGGCTCGACCCGGCCGCGCGATGCGTCGGCGTCGTCTTCCAGGATCTGCGCCTCTTCCCCCGCCTCACCGTGCTCGACAACATCGCGTTCCCGACGCGCGTGCGCACGCACCGTCGTCGGCACGCGCGCGCGCAGGCGGGGGAGTGGGTCGAGCGGTTCGGGCTCGAGGCGGTCGCGCACCGCCGGCCGCACGAGCTCTCCGGGGGCCAGGCGCAACGGGTCGCCCTCGCGCGCGCCCTCGCGGCCGACCCCGACGTGCTCCTCCTCGACGAACCGCTCTCGGCCCTCGACGTGCGCGTCCGCGACCGGGCGCGACGGGAGCTCGCCGAGCACCTGAGGGACTTCGGCGGCGCGACGCTGCTCGTGACGCACGATCTCGCCGACGTGCACGCCATCGCCGACCGCGCGGTCGTGCTCGAGCACGGCCGCGTCACGCAGGAGGGCGACATCGACGTGCTCGCGGCGACGCCCGCGACCGACTACGTCGAGCGGCTCGTGCGCGGCGCCGAGCCGGCCTGACCCCCGGGCGACGGCGCGCGTCCGCCCTCCGCGCGGCAACGCGCCCCGCCCCGCGCCCGTAGGATCGAACCCATGGCCGAATACATCTACTCCATGGTGCGCGCCCGCAAGAAGGTCGGCGAGAAAGTCATCCTCGACGACGTGACGATGGCGTTCCTGCCGGGAGCGAAGATCGGCATGGTCGGCCCGAACGGCGCGGGCAAGTCGACGATCCTCAAGATCATGGCGGGACTCGACACCCCCTCGAACGGCGAGGCCAAGCTCACCCCCGGCTACTCCGTCGGCATCCTCATGCAGGAGCCGGAGCTCGACGAGTCGAAGACGGTGCTCGAGAACATCCAGGACGGCATCGCGATCAAGGCGAAGCTCGACCGCTTCAACGAGATCTCGGCCGCCATGAGCGACCCCGACGCCGACTTCGACGCCCTGCTCGCCGAGATGGGCGCCCTCCAGGAGGAGATCGACGCCGCCGACGGCTGGGACCTCGACTCCCAGCTCGAGCAGGCGATGGACGCCCTGCGCACCCCGCCGCCGGACGCCCCCGTCAAGAACCTCTCGGGAGGTGAGAAGCGCCGCGTCGCGCTCGCGAAGCTCCTCCTGCAGAAGCCCGACCTGCTGCTGCTCGACGAGCCCACCAACCACCTCGACGCCGAGAGCGTGCTGTGGCTCGAGCAGCACCTGCAGAAGTACCCCGGCGCGGTCATCGCGATCACCCACGACCGGTACTTCCTCGACAACGTCGCCGAATGGATCGCGGAGGTCGACCGCGGCCACCTCTACCCCTACGAGGGCAACTACTCGACCTACCTCGAGAAGAAGGCGCAGCGCCTCGAGGTGCAGGGCAAGAAGGACGCCAAGCTCGCCAAGCGCCTCGCCGAGGAGCTCGACTGGGTGCGCTCGAACGCGAAGGGCCGCCAGGCCAAGTCGAAGGCCCGTCTCGCCCGCTACGAGGAGATGGCGGCCGAGGCCGACCGCACGCGCAAGCTCGACTTCGAGGAGATCCAGATCCCGCCGGGGCCGCGCCTCGGCAGCGTCGTGATCGAGGCGAAGAACCTCAAGAAGGGCTTCGGCGACCGCACCCTCATCGACGGCCTGAGCTTCACCCTTCCGCCCAACGGCATCGTCGGCGTCATCGGCCCGAACGGCGTCGGCAAGACGACGCTCTTCAAGACGATCGTCGGCCTCGAGCCGCTCGACGGCGGCGACCTCAAGATCGGCGAGACCGTCAAGATCAGCTACGTCGACCAGTCGCGCGCCAACATCGACCCCAACAAGACGCTGTGGGAGGTCGTGTCCGACGGGCTCGACATCATCACGGTCGGCAAGACCGAGATCCCGAGCCGCGCCTACGTGTCGAAGTTCGGCTTCAAGGGCCCCGATCAGCAGAAGAAGGCCGGCGTGCTCTCCGGCGGCGAGCGCAACCGCCTCAACCTCGCGCTCACGCTCAAGGAGGGCGGCAACCTGCTGCTCCTCGACGAGCCGACCAACGACCTCGACGTCGAGACCCTGCAGTCGCTCGAGAACGCGCTGCTCGAGTTCCCCGGCTGCGCCGTCGTCATCACCCACGACCGGTGGTTCCTCGACCGCATCGCGACGCACATCCTCGCCTACGAGGGCACCGAGGACGACCCGGCGAAGTGGTACTGGTTCGAGGGTAACTTCGAGGCGTACGAGGCGAACAAGATCGAGCGACTCGGTCCCGAGGCCGCGAAGCCGCACCGCTCGGTCTACCGCAAGCTCACGCGCGACTGAGCCGCATGGCCCGCATCCGGATCCCCGTCCCGCTGCGCTGGAGCGACTTCGACCCCTACGCGCACGTCAACAACGCCGAGATGCTGCGCCTCCTCGAGGAGGCGCGCATCGAGGCGTTCTGGCGGCCGGATGCGGGGGCCGACCCCGCCGAGGCGCGCCCGACCGCGGTCATCGAGTCGGGCCCGCACGCGACGTCGTACACGCTCATCGCGCGGCAGGAGATCGAGTACCTCGCGCCCATCCCGTTCCAGCGGCGGCCGATCGACATCGAGATGTGGATCGGCCGCATCGGGGGAGCGAGCTTCCAGGTCTGCTACGAGGTCTACTCGCCCGAGGGGGTCGAGCCGCGCGTGCTGCACACGATCGCGTCGACGACGCTCGTGCTCGTCGACGCCGCGACCGGACGGCCCACGCGCATCTCCGAGGAGACGCGTGCGCTGCTCGCCGACTACGTCGAAGAGCCCGTGCGCTTCGGCAAGCGCTGATCGGGCTACTCCGAACGGAGCACGCGGGTTACTCCGTCGGGCGGTTCCGGCGCTTCCCGGGGCGGCCGTAGCGTCGGCGCATACCGACCGCCGAAGGGATGTGCCATGACCACCACCGCCTCTCGCCCCGCGCCGCGCGCGCTCACCGTGACGCTCACCGTGCTCGCCGCCGTCGCGGCATCCGCCGTCGTCACGACCGCCATCGCCCTCGTCGCCCGCGCGGCGGGAGCGGGGGATGCCTTCCCGCCCCTGCAGCCGCAGGCCTACCTCACCTTCGCGGTCGCGGGCACGATCGTCGCGCTCGGCGGATGGCTGCTCGTCGTGCGTCTCGTGCGGCGCTCGGCGCGAGCGCTGCGCGTGCTCGTGCCCGCGCTCGTCGTGCTCAGCTGGATCCCCGACGTCGTGCTGCTCGTCACGGGCTTCATCCCGGGCGCGACCCCGGGGGCGGTCATCGCCCTCGCACTCATGCACCCGACGGTCGCGGGAATCGCCGTGTTCGCCGGCCGCCGCATCGCCCCCGCCCGCTGAGGGGCGGCTGCGACGCCGGGTCAGCCGAGGAGCTCGGGCACGCGCACCATGCCCTCCTGGGCGACGGATGCCACGAGCACCCCGTCGCGCGTGTAGATGCGCCCGAGCGACAGACCGCGGCCGCCGATCGCGTTGGGTGACTCCTGCACGTACAGCAGCCACTCGTCGACGCGCGCGGGGCGGTGCCACCACATCGCGTGGTCGAGGCTCGCCATCTTGAGTCCGCGGTGCGTCCACTCGAGGCCGTGGTTGCGCAGCACCGGCTCGAGGATCGAGTAGTCGCTCGCGTAGGCGAGCGCGGCGCGGTGCAGGTTGTCGTCGTCGGGCATCGGGCCGATCGTGCGCATCCAGAGCGCCTGGCGGGGTGACGGGTTCGGGTCCGGGCCGAGGTAGATCGGCTGCTCGACGTGACGCATGTCGAACGCGCGGTTCGTCGCCCAGAACTGCGCGACGGGGTGGTCGACGGGGCCGAGCACCTCGGCGGCGGGCGGCAGCTCCTCGGGCGGTGTGATGCCCTCGGGCATGTCGAGCTGGTGCTCGAGGCCCGGGTCGTCGTCCTGGAACGAGGCGATCATCGACAGGATGGGCAGCCCGTTCTGGTACGCCTGGGTGCGCCGCGTGGAGAACGAGCGGCCGTCGTGGATGCGGTCGACCGAGAAGGTGATCGGCTGGTTCGCGTCGCCCGGGCGCAGGAAGTAGCCGTGCGTCGAGTGGATCGACCGGTCGGCGTCGACGGTGCGGATGGCCGCCATGATCGACTGCGCGTAGACCTGTCCGCCGAACACGCGGCCCCCCGGCATCCACTGGCTCGGGCCCGTGAAGATGTCCTCGTCGGTGCGGGCTCCCGTGTCGGTCAGGTCGAGGGTGGCGAGGAGTCCCGTGAGGGGGTCGACGGCCGCGCGAGAGTCGGTCATGGCCCCAGTCTAGAAGTCGCCCCGGCGGCATCCGGATAGGCTGGGGGAGCTGTGACCACCCGCTCCTTCACGTTCGCCGACCCCGCGTCGCTCGACGACCTCCAGACCTTCCTCGCGCGCGCCCGACGCGTCGAGGACGGCTCGGTGCGCCTCATCGGCGGCAGCGGGGTGCTCGCGGTGTACGCGGCCGTGCTCTACCCCGCGGGGCTGCTCGATGAGACCCCGACCGTGCTCGGGCTGCGCACCTTCGCGCTCACGAGCGGCGGAGAGTTCGACGCCGTCGTCCCGATCCAGTCGCTTCTGCTGCGCGTCGAGCGCGCCCAGGAGCTCGCGGTCGCGGCGATCGAGCGCGGCTCCGAGGAGCCCGCGACGGTCGGCCTCCCCATGGAGGTGCACACCGCCACGTGGGCCGCGATCTCGCCGCCGCGCGGCGGCTGGCGCGCGGTGCCCGGCCCCGACGCGGCGACCCTCGAGCGCGTCGCGCGCGACGGCATCGCCGAGGTCGCCGAGGCGGTCCCGGATGCCGTGGGCGAGTCGATCGTGCGCCGCGTGCGCGGCGAGGTGTGGGGTCGGGAGATCCCGGGGGCCGAGCACATCCCCGCCGGTGCGGGATTCGCGGCCGTGAGTCTGGGCTTCCTCGGCGACGACCCCGTGGCGACGTACGAGACGGGCCCGTGGACGCGCCTCACGACGCGTCGCGGGCACGTGCTCGTGAAGCGCCGCGCCTGGACGCTCGCCCGCTGATCAGCGGCCCGAGTCGAGGCGGGCGACGAGCGGCGCCGGGAAGTCGTGCGCCCGCATCCGCTCGCGCACGGGCTCCGGGTCGTAGGCCGCGCGCGCGAAGCGGACGGTGCCGCCCTCGCGCGAGTAGACGGCGTACGCCGCGCCCGGCAGTCCGTCGCGGGGCTGGCCGGCGCCGCCGGGGCACACGAGCGCGGCCTGCACGGTCGCGAGCTCGAGGGGGCCGGTGGGGGGCACGAAGGAGGCGTCGAAGCTCCTCGCGCGGCGCACCCAGCTCCCCGCGACGTGGGTGTTGCCGTGGAAGCACACCGTGATCCCGTCCCGCACGACGAGGTCGAGGTTCTCGGAGGCCGTCATGAGGTACACGTACGCGTTGAGGCGCTCGGGGTCGATGGGGGCGCCGTGCACCGCGAGCCAGCCCTCGCCGCCGAGCTCCCGGGGGAGGGAGCGCAGCCAGCCGAGGTGACGCGGCTCGAGGGCGGCCCTCGTCCACTCGCCGCTCCAGGCGGCCTGCCGGTTGAAGGAGGCGGGCACACCCTCGACCGCCGCGAGATCGTGATTGCCGAGCAGGCACGTGACGCGCGGGTCGTCGGCGAGCCGGTCGATGACGGCCGCCGGGTCGGGGCCGTAGCCCACGAGGTCGCCGAGCACGAGGATGTGCTCGACAGCGCGGGCGTCCTCGCTCGCGAGCACGGCCTCGAGGGCGTCGAGGTTCGCGTGGATGTCGGCGACCAGCAGGAGGCTCGCCGCCGAGTCGGCCGTGCGCAGGGGCTTCTTGCGAGTGCGCGGGCGGGTGAGGGCGGCCGCGACGGCCGTGAGGAACCCGCGCGCGCCGTTGCCGACGCCGAGGGCGTCGTCGACCCCGCGCCACGGCAGGAGCGTCGGGTAGGGGTCGAACGCCTCGCGCAGGCTCGCGCCGAGCTGCTCGCCGTGCTCGACGTCGAGCGGCGGCAGCTTGCGTTCGAGCACGCGGAGCGAGGCGAAGAGGCCGACGCCCTCATCCCATCCGTACAGGTCGTCGTCGAGGTAGCGCAGCGGCTCGTCGTCGCCCCAGGCGAAGTTCGACAGGCCCTCGTCGAGACGCCAGCCGAGCACCGCCGCGTCGACGTAGCTGCGCGTGAAGTCCCGGGAGAAGCGCGGCCACGCCGCCGCGAGCTCCTCGGGACTCCACAGGTGGAGTGGGCGGCGACGGTGCGCGGCGACCGCGAGCTGGGGCCGATCGCCGTCCACGAGGAACCACGTGCGGTCGGCGGGGTAGCATCCGAGCTCCCGCTCGCGCTGCAGCCGGGTGCTCGCCCAGTGCTCGAGTCCGTCGAGGGTGAACGAGAGCTCCGGGCGCGCCTTGACGACGGTCGACTCGTCGGCCCACACGAGGGTGGAGAGCCGACCGGTGAAGGTCGAGTCGCGGCCGACGTCCCGGGCGAAGGCGAGCGCAGAGCGGATCTCGTCTTCGCCCAGGGCACGTGCGGCGTCGACCGCTCCGAGGACGCGGATCTCCGACGCGTGGTCGCGGTCGAAGATCATGCGGTCGGGATGCTCAGGGCAGGAGCGGCTCGATCTGCGGCACGGCCTGGCGCAGCTTGGACCAGCCGAGGCCGAGGTTGGCGCGTCGGCCCGTGATGAGCACGACGAGGAAGTTCGGCTTGCTCGGCAGGATGAGCATGAAGTGGTAGGTGTTCTCCGTGGACATCTGCACCTCCGTCGTGAGGTGACGGAAGGGCACGCCGCGCTGGTCGGCGATGAGGCGCTCGACGGTCGTGACCGTGCGGCCGCGGAACATGTCGACCGCGGCGGCGGCGACGGCGTCGAGGTAGCTCTGCGTGAAATACGGCACGTTGTGCACCGCGCTCAGCAGCAGGCCCGACTCGAGGTCGACGACGGCGAATCCCGCTCCGTCGTCGACGGAGTCCAGGACTTCGCGGCAGGTCTCTTCGAGAGTGGACATTCGGGTTGCCTCCTAGGCGCTCAGGGAGCTCGGCCGCGGCTGGGGAAGATCGACGGTGATCGCAACACGAGGCTGACTCCAGTACTTGCCACAAGCATGGCGGGGGGCGGGCAGCGCTCGGCGGTGCCGCCCTGCCCCATTCCGGGGGCAGACGGAGGGGCCTACGCGGCCCGCGCGGGGGCCCAGCCACCGCCCAGGTTCAGATACCCCCAGGGGTATAGCCTAGAGGCATGACCCAGCCCCGCCGCATCGTGATCGTGGGCGGTGTCGCCGCAGGGATGTCGGCCGCCACCCGCCTCCGCCGCCTCGACGAGCGCGCTCGCATCACCGTGATCGAGCGCGGCGCCGCCGTCTCCCTCGCGACGTGCGGCATGCCCTACGTCATCGGCGGCGACATCCCCGCGCGCGACGCCCTCCTGCTGCAGACCCCCGAGCGCCTCCGCGAGCGCTTCGACCTCGACGTGCGCGTGCGCACCGAGGCGACCGCCATCGACCGCGCCCGCCGGGTGCTCGTCGTCGCGTCCGAGGCGGGTGTCGAGGAGCTCCCGTACGACGACCTCGTGCTCGCGACGGGCGCCGAGCCCGTGACGCTCGACGTGCCGGGCGGCGAGCGCGCGCTCGCCCTCCGCGGCCTCGACGACCTCGACCGCATCCTCGCCGCGGCCGACGGCGCGCGCACGGCCGTCGTGATCGGCGGCGGCTTCGTGGGGCTCGAGGTGGCCGAGAACCTGCACCAGCGCGGCATCCGCGTCGCCCTCGTGCACCGTGGCCGCCAGCTGCTCTCGGCGCTCGACCCCGAGATGGGCGTCGCCGTGACGGATGCCGCGCGCGCCGCGGGTGTCGAGGTGCGGCTCGGTGTCGCTCCCGCCCGCATCGGCGAGGCCTCCGTCGAGCTCTCGAGCGGCGAGGAGCTGCCCGCCGAGCTGGTGATCACCGCCGCGGGCGTCCGTCCCGCGAGCACCCTCGCGCGCGAGGCGGGGCTCGCCATCGGCTCGGCCGGCGGGGTGCTCGTCGACGACGAGCTGCGCACGAGCGACCCCGCCATCCGCGCCGTGGGCGACGTCGCCGAGAAGCCCGACGCCGTGCTGGGCGGCACCCGCTCGATCCCACTTGCGGGGCCCGCGAACCATCACGGCCGTCTTGTCGCGGACGCGCTCGCCGGGCTCGACATCGTCGTGCCGCCGACCCTCGGAACCGCGATCGTCGGCGCCTTCGGCGTCGTCGCGGCCGTCGTCGGCGCGACCGAGGCGCAGCTCGTCCAGGCGGGGATCGCGCACCGCGTCATCCACACGCACCCCGCGAACCACGTCGGCTACTACCCGGGCGCCGAGTCCATGTCGCTCAAGCTCATCGTCGCCGTCGACGACGACCGCATCCTCGGCGCGCAGGCCGTCGGCGGTGCGGGCGTCGACCGCCGCATCGACGTGCTCGCGACCGCGATGCGCGCCGGCGTCACCGCCTCCGAGCTCGCGGGCCTCGAACTCGCCTACGCCCCGCAGTTCGGCTCGGCGAAGGACCCGGTCAACATGCTCGGCTACGTCGCCCAGAACCGCCGCGACGGCGAGCGGGCGGTCCAGTGGCACGAGCTCGACGCCGCCCTCGCCTCCGGGGCACGTCTCGTCGACGTGCGCGGCGAGGCGCAGCTCGAGGAGGGCGGCATCCCCGGCGCCGAATGGATCCCCGTCGAGGCGCTCCGCGCCCGCATCGACGAGCTGCGCGCCGGCCCGGTCGTCGTCCACTGCCGCGTCGGCCAGGGGGCGCACACCGCCATGAAGCTGCTCGAGGCGCACGGCGTCGACGCCGCGAACCTCGACGGCGGCTACCTCACGTGGCGCGCCGCCCAGCGCGCCGGACTCATCCCGACCCCCGAGAAGGAGACGCTCCGATGAACAGCATCACCCCCGCCGAGTACGCCGCCGCCGAGCTCGGCGAGCACATCCTGCTCGACGTCCGACAGCCCGAGGAGTGGGCGTCCGCGCACGTCGAGGGCGCCTCGCACCTGCCCCTCGGCGAGCTCGCCGCCTCGGTCGGCGAGCTGCCCTCCGAGCTGCCGATCTACGTCATGTGCCACGCGGGCGGCCGTAGTGCGCAGGCGACGGCGTTCCTTGAGCAGTCGGGCTTCGACGCGACGAACATCGACGGCGGCATCACGGCGTGGATCGCGTCCGGACTCCCCGTCGTGCGGGGTGCGTGATGGGCTGGTTCCGTCGACGCTCGGTGACCCCCGAGCAGGCGCGCGCGATGCTCGACGACGGCGCCCAGCTGATCGACGTGCGCACGGCATCCGAGTGGCGCAGCGAGCACGCCCCCGTCGCACGGCACATCCCGCTCGACCAGCTCGAGAAGCGAGCCGGATCCCTGTCGCCCGGGAGCCCGGTCGTCGTCATGTGCCAGTCGGGCGTGCGCTCGGCCCAGGCGGCGTCGCTCCTGCGGGGCCGGGGCTTCGACGCGCTGAGCCTGCGGGGCGGGATCGTCGCGTGGCGTCGCGCCGGGGAGCGGGTGACGCGATGACCGCCCCGGAGGTCCGTCCGGAGCCCACTCCCGAGCAGCGCGCGGTCGTGAACCGGCTCAAGCGCGCCGAGGGGCAGCTCCGCTCGCTCATCGCCGCCGTCGAGCGCGGGGACGACTGCCGCAGCGTCATCACGCAGCTCTCGGCCGTGTCGTCGGCGATCGACCGCGCCGGCTTCGCGATCATCGCCGGTGCGATGCGCGACTGCGCCTTGCGTGCCGACGACGAGCGCACGGACGGCGAACTGACGGTCCCCGAGCTCGAGAAGCTCTTCCTGACGCTCGCGTGAGGCCCCGCCGCGGCCGCGGCTAGATTGCGCGGGCGATCGCGCGTCCGGCCTGGCGACCCGTGAAGAGGCAGCCGCCGAGGAAGGTCCCCTCGAGCGAGCGGTAGCCGTGCACGCCGCCGCCGCCGAAGCCCGCCGCCTCTCCGACCGCGTACAGGCCCGTGATCGGCTCGCCCGCCGCGTTGAGCGCCTGGGAGTCCAGGTTCGTCTGGATGCCGCCGAGGGTCTTGCGGGTGAGCACGTGCAGCTTGACCGCGATGAGCGGGCGGTGTTTCTCGTCGAGGATCTTGTGCGGCTTCGCGACCCGGATGAGCTTGTCGCCCCGGTAGTTGCGGGCGCCGCGCAGCGCGGTCACCTGCGCGTCCTTCGTGAACGCGTTGTCGAGCTCTCGGTCGCGCGCCTCGAGCTCCTGCTTGATCGCGAGCGTGTCGAGCTCGACGTCGGGGGCGAGGCGCCGCATTCCCGCGAAGAGGTCGTCGAGCGAGTCGGCCACGACGAAGTCCGCGCCCTGCTCCTTGAACGCCTCGACGGCGTCCGTCGCGCCCTTGCCGAGGCGCTGGCGCAGCAGCTCGCGCACGCTCTTGCCCGTGAGGTCGGGGTTCTGCTCGCTGCCCGAGAGCGCGAACTCCTTCTCGATGATCGACTGGTCGAGGATGAACCACGAGTGGTCGTGCCCGGTCTGCCGCAGGTACTCGAGGGTGCCGAGGGTGTCGAAGCCGGGGAACAGCGGCACCGGCAGACGCTGCCCGGTCGCGTCGAACCACATGCTCGAGGGTCCGGGGAGGATGCGGATGCCGTGCTGCGGCCACACGGGCGCGAAGTTCTCGATGCCCTCGACGTAGTGCCACATTCGGTCCTGGTTGACGAGGCGCGCCTTCGCCTTCGCCGCGATGCCGAGCATGCGGCCGTCGACGTGTGCGGGCACGCCCGAGAGCATGTGCTCGGGCGGCGTGCCGAGCCACTCCGGCCAGTTCGCGCGCACGAGCTCGTGATTGCCGCCGATTCCCCCGGATGCCACGACGACCGCGCCCGCCGTCACCTGGAAGTCCTCGACCTCGTCGCGGTTCGACGCCTCGCCGCGGGTCGCGTCGTCGGGCGCGAGCACCTTGCCGGCCGCGCCGACGACGGCGCCGCCCTTCACGACGAGGCGGTCGACACGGTGGCGGAAGCGCAGCTCGACGAGTCCGTTCTCGACGCCCTCGCGCACGGTGCGCACGAACGGCTCGAGGAGGCCCGGGCCGGTTCCCCACGTGATGTGGAAGCGGGGCACGGAGTTGCCGTGGCCGTTCGCCGTGTAGCCGCCGCGCTCCGCCCAGCCGACGACGGGGAAGAAGCGCACGCCCTTCTCGTGCAGCCAGGCGCGCTTCTCGCCCGCGGCGAAGGCGAGGTAGGCCTCCGCCCACTCGCGCGCCCAGTCGTCTTCGGCGCGGTCGAACTCGGCGCTCGCGAACCAGTCCTGGCGGGCGAGCTCGTGGGAGTCCTTCACGCCCATGCGGCGCTGCTCGGGGGAGTCGATGAGGAAGAGGCCGCCGAACGACCACCACGCCTGACCGCCGAAGCTCGCCTCGGGCTCCTGCTCGAGGATGACGACCTTCTTGCCCGCGTCGACGAGTTCGGATGCGGCGACGAGCCCCGCGAGTCCGGCTCCGATGATGATGGCGTCTGCCGTTTCGGGCATGCGTTCCCCCGGGTCCCCTCGAAAGTCGGTCAGTCGTCCAACACTATCCGGCTAGGTGTCGCGCTCCGCGGCATTGACCATGGCATGTGCTGCACGTTCCAGGTAGTCCCAGAGCATGTTCTCGTGGAGGGGGCTGAGCCCCAGCTCGTCGACGGCGACGCGCATGTGCCGCAGCCACGCGTCGCGCGCGGCGGGCGTCACGGGGAACGGCGCGTGGCGGATCCGCAGGCGCGGGTGGCCGCGCTGCTCGCTGTAGGTGCCCGGGCCGCCCCAGTACTGCTCGAGGAATCCCGTGAGCCGCTGGACCGCCCCCTCGAGGTCGTCCTCCGGGTACATGGGCCAGAGCAGCTCGTCGTCGCGCACGCCCTCGTAGAAGCGGCGCACGAGGCGCTCGAAGGTCGCTCGGCCCCCGACGGCCTCCCAGAAGCTGCCTCCCGCGACCTCGCCGCCCTGGCCGACGCGGATCTGCAGGTTCATGCGTCGCCCTGCGGTGTCTTCGGCGTCTTCGACGTCTTCGACGTCCGGGATGCGCGCGGCTTCTCGACGACGGGCACCGAGGCGGTCTTCGGCGTGCGGGCCCCGCGGATCGAACCCGCGCCCTCGAAGCCCGAGAGCACGATCGAGTTGAGGGCGGGGAGGCGGATGCCGGCGCCGTCGAGCGCGCGCTTGAGGCGCAGGCGCAGCTCGCGTGCCACGTCGTCCTTCGCCGAGGTGCGCGTCTTCACGACGAGCCGCACGACGACGGCCTCGGCCGAGATCGACTCGATGCCCCACAGCTCGGGCTTCTCGATGATGAAGCGCTTCCACTTGGGCTCGGCGGCGAGGGTGAGGGCGGTGTCGAGGATGAGGCCCTCGACCTCCTCGATGTCGGACTCGTAGGGCACGGCGAGGTCGATGATGGCGCGCGCCCAGCCCTGCGAGAGGTTGCCGACGCGCACGATCTCGCCGTTGCGCACGTGCCAGAGGGTGCCGTTGACGTCGCGGATGTCGGTGATGCGGATGCCGACCGACTCCACGACGCCCGTCGCGGGTCCGAGGTCGACGACGTCGCCCACGCCGAGCTGGTCCTCGATGACCATGAAGAAGCCGTTGAGCACATCCTTGACGATGTTCTGGGCGCCGAAGCCGAGTCCCGCGCCGATCGCGGCCGTGATGAGCGAGAACGCACCCGCCGCGTCGGGCGAGATCGTCGTGATCACGAGGAGCGCGCCGACGATGACGATGATCGTCGTGAGCGCGCTCGAGAGCACGCCGCCGAGGGTGCGGGTGCGCTGCACGACGCGGACGGCCGCGAGGGGGGTCGCGGCGAGAGCCTGGGTGTCGTCGACGCCCTGCTTCTTCTTGACACCCGAGACGATCGAGCGCACGACGCGGTTGATGACGAACTGCAGCACGATGCGCACGAGGATGCAGACGACGATGATGAGGAGCACGCGCAACGGCACCTGCCAAGGGCCGAGACCCTCCCACCATTCGACGACGCCCTGCATGCGTCCAGCCTAGTGAGGGGCGCTCGGCGATCCTGGGCGGCCGCCGGGTATCGTGAGCGGATGGAGACCATCAAGCCCGCCGACCTAGCCGCGGTGGACGGCGCCGTCATCGTCGACGTGCGTCAACCCGAGGAGTTCGAGGCGGCGCACGTCGAGGGCGCGCGCCTCGTGCCGCTCGGAGAGCTCGCGGAGCGGACGGGGGAGCTGCCCGCCGACCGCACGCTCTACCTCATCTGCCGGTCGGGTGCGCGCAGCGCGCAGGCGACCGCCTACCTCGAGGCGCAGGGCTACGACGCGGTCAATGTCGAGGGCGGCATCATCGCCTGGCACGAGGCGGGCCTGCCCGTCGTGCAGCCCGACTGAGGGCGACCCGCCGGCGCGGGGTCAGCGCGCGACGACCTCGAGCACGCCCATGAGGCTCAGGGCGTTGATGAGGGTCCGGGTGGGCTCGACCGACCGGCCCGTGAAGTTCGCGAGCTGCTCGATCGTGAAGACTCCGTTGCTGAGCATCGCGGCCTGGCGCAGCGGATCGGTTTCGGGTGCGAAACCGCCGAGCTGCGGCCACCGCACGAGGCGGTAGGCCTGTCCCGGCTGCAGCCACGGGGCGAGGTCGTCGGCGAACGCGGCGAAGCCCATCTTCCAGAGCAGGCCGTCGAGCGGGTCTCCGGGGAGCTCGAAGGGGGCCGACGTCGTCGCGTCGGCGATGCGCACCGAGACGGCGACGGCCGTGGGCTCGGCGGGGAAGCGGTCGAGGCCGAGCTGCCACGAGAAGGCGCTGTGGCGCAGGTCGACGACGAGGCTCGGGTGGCCGGCGACGTCGATGTCGAGGATCGTGGGCACGCCCGCGTTCCGCATGGACAGGATCGTGAGCGCGGCGCCGCTCCAGCCCTGCACCGAGCCGTCGGCTCCCGCGGGGAGCGCGGCCGGTCCTGCGGGCGCCGAGGGCTTCGGCGTGGGCGGCACGACGGGGTCGCCCGCCTCGGCCCGCGCGGGTTCCGGTTCGGACGCGGCGGGCGCCTCCTCGACGAAGTCGGCGAACATCGTGCGGGGCTGCTGTTCGCGCAGCGGGCGGCGCGCCTCGGAGGTGTGCTCCGCCCAGCCTTGGCCGTCCCACCAGCGCAGCTGGGGGAGCCCGAGCGGGTCGGGGTACCAGCCCGCGGGGGTCTGACGCTCGTCCATCGTGGTCGTTCCGTTCGGCTCGGCCGCGCCGGGTGGCGGCGGTCGGCGCGCATGGCGCGCCGCAACGAGGATAGCGGAGCTTCGCTCAGCGGTCTGCCCCCAGACAGGGGTCAGTCGCGGGGCCAGCCCTCCGCCACGCGCCGCGACGCGAGCTCGAGGTCGGCGAGCTCGTCGAGGGTCGGGGACTCGTCGAACACGGCGACGATCGCGCACGGCCGCGACCCGACGCGGCGCACCACGACCGCCCCCTCGCTCGCGACGAGCTGCAGATGGTCGGTGGTTCCGATGCGCAACTCGCGCACGACCGCGTCCGTGAGCGCCTGCAGGGTGCTCGCCATGCTCGCGAGCCGCTCGCCCGAGCCCGCCTGCGGGATGCGCGAGATCGTGAATCCGTCGTCGGACAGCACGGAGGCCGCGCGCACGCCTCGGCACGCCGCCGCGAGCCCCGCGAGGGCCGCGCTCGCCGCGGACACGACGCCGGGGTCGCGGTGGGGGGCGAGCGCGGCGCTCATGTCGCCGCCTCGGCGAGGGCCTGCCGCGTCTCGATGTCGGCGATGAGCGAGAGCAGGAGCGTGCGCATCTGCTCCGGGTCGCGCGCGTCGACCGCGAACACGGGGGTGACCCGCTCGGGCAGCACGGCGCGCGCCGTCGCGACGATGCGGTCGCCGATGTCGGTGCGCTGGATGTCGTACCGGGTCACGCCGACGACGACGCCGCCGCGGCGGGCGAGGTCGGCGAACGCCGTGAGGTGCTCGTGTACGTGGCGCTCGGGTTCGGGGTCGTCGGCGTTGACGAGCACGATGAGCCCCATCGCGCGCTCCTGCAGGATCCCCCACATGAAGTCGAAGCGCGCCTGACCGGGAACGCCGTACAGGCGCACCTTGTCGGGGTCGAGGTCGATCTCCCCGTAGTCCATGCCGACGGTCGTCGTCGGCTTGTCGACGGTCTCGCGGTCGGTGTTGGCGGCCTCGGTCGACACGACCTCGATCTCGCTCAGCGAGCGGATCGCCGTGGTCTTGCCCGCCCCCATGGGCCCCGCGAAGAGGATGACGTACTCGGCCATCACGCCATCCGGAAGCGGCGACGCAGCCGCTGGAACAGGCTCTTCTCGCCGAGGGCGTTCACGGCCACGTGCTGTCCGACCGCGGAGCCGTCGGCGACGCCGAGCACGCCCATGAGACTCAGGGCGTTGATGAGCGTGCGGGTCGTCTCGACGCCGCGGCCCGAGAGGCCCGCGAGCTGCTCGATCGTGAGGATCGTGTTGGCGAGCATCGCGGTCTGCCGGATGTGGTCGGTCTCCGGCTGCAGGCTCGTCCAGTTGGGCCAGCGGGTGAGCCAGTAGACCTGCCCGTCCTCGAGCCACGGGGCGAGACGCTCGGGGAACGCCGCCCGACCCACCTTCCACAGCAGCTCGTCGAGGCTCTTGCCGGGCAGCGCGAAAGGCGGCGACGTCTGCTCGCCGACGAGCTCGACCGAGACGACGACGCCCATCGGGTTCTCTGGGAACCGGTCGAGGTCGAGCAGCCAGTCGTAGGCCTGATGCCGCGCGTCGATGCGGATCGCGGGGTGCCCCGTGACACCGAGCTCGATGAGCATCGGCACGCGCGTGGCCTGCACCGAGTGCAGCGTCAGGGCGGCGCCCGCCCACCCGAGCTCGGGCGTCGCGTTGGTGCCGGCCGGGAGCGCCGACTGACCGCTCGCGAACTGCCGACCGCCCGATGCTCCGGCGCCCTCGCCCGCGGTCTCGGCGCGGTGCCTGCCGGAGGCGCGCGTCTCGTCCGGCTCGGCGAAGCCGGTGGGCGCGGCCTGCCGCACCGGCGCGTCGCGCGCGGTGGAGATGTGGCTCGTCCAGGAACGGCCGTCCCACCACCGCAACTGGGGCATGCCCAGCGGATCGGGATACCAGCCTGCCCGGACCTGGGTGTCGGTCACGGCAGTGCGCTCTTCGGTTCGGGTGTGTGCGGGCGGCGGGCAGAACCGGGAGGGCCCTGCGGACTCGGGTGCTGGCGCCCACGATATCCGAGCGTCGATCGGGTCGTCCTGCCCCCGTGAGAGGGGCAGCGGGCGGGGACGAGGAGCGTGAGGGGCCCGCACCGGGGCCGTTCGGAGGCGTTCAGTCGGCGATCGCCGCCCCGAATTCGGCGACGACGTGCCGTGTCGCGCTCAGCACGATGCCGAGGGTGTTGCGTTCGTCGAACACGACCGCGAGCACGATCTCCCGGTCGGGCACGCGCATGAGCAGCACATGGCCCTCGGCCGCGTCGACGAGCGCGAAGCGCGTCTGGCCGAGATCGAGCTCGCGGGCGATCGCCTCGCTGAGCGCCTGCAACGAGCTCGACATGCTCGCGAGTCGCATGTCGGCCGACTCGGCGCCGGGGTTGCGCGCGATCTCGAAGCCGTCGTCGGTCAGCATGAGCCCGACGCTCGTCGACGCGCGTTCGCGCAGCTGGGCGAGGGCGGCGACGGCGGCGTCGATGATCCGAGGATCGCGGTGCAGGGGGAGGGAGGCGGAGTCGTCGGTCATTCCGCGGCCCCCTTCACGAAGCTGCGCATCTCGATGTCGGCGATCAGGGTCATGAGCATCATCCGCATCTGGACGGGGTCTCGCGGATCCACCGCGAGCACCGGCGTAGAGCGTTCGGGGAGCAGGGCCGCGGCGACCGCCCGCACCCGGTCGACGACGTCGTCGGGGCCGAGGTCGGCGCGGCTCACGCCGATCACGAGACCGCCGCGGCGCGCGAGGTCGACGAAGGCGCCGAGGTGGTCGCCGACCTCGACGTGCGGAGCCGACGAGTCGGCCGCGACGAGCAGGAGCAGGCCCATCGCGCGCTGCTGCAGGATGTCCCACATGAAGTCGAAACGACGCTGGCCGGGCACGCCGTAGAGGCGCACCTTGTCGTCGGGGCCGAGCATGATCTCCCCGTAGTCGAGGGCGACCGTCGTGGTGTCCTTGTCGGCCTGCGCGCGGTCGTTGTTGGCCGCCTCGGTCGAGACGACCTCGATCTCGCTGAGCGAGCGGATGCCGGTGGTCTTGCCGGCGCCCATGGGGCCGGCGAACAGGATGACGTGCTCGGGCATGCTTATAGTCCTAGGCGGTCGCGGAGGCGGCGGAAGAGGTTGCCCTCGCGCGCCACGGGGTCGATGTGCGGCATCCGCTCGGCGATGGGCGCCTCGGGCCGGGCGCCGTCCGCCGACGGCGGCGTGACGCTCAGCACACCCACGAGGCTCAGGGTGTTGATGAGGGTGCGCGCGCTCTCGAGGGATCGGCCGGAGAGCCACGCGAGATCCTCGATCGTGAAGGTGCCGTTCGCGAGCATGGCGGTCTGACGGATCTGATCCATGTCGGGCTGGAGCGATGTCACATTGGGCCACCGGTCGAGCCGGTAGCGCTCGCCGGGGGTGAGCCAGGGCGCGAGGCGCTCGGGGAAGGCGACGTTGCCGATCTTCCACAGGAGCGCGTCGAGGCTCTCCCCGGGAAGTGGGAAGGCCTCGGGTGCCTTCGGGTCGACGAGCTCGATCGAGACGCGCACGCCCACGGGGCTCTCGGGGAAGCGGTCGAGGTCGAGCGTCCACTCGAACGCCTGGAAGCGGGTGTCGATCGTGATCGCGGGGTGCCCGACGATGTCGAGCTCGATGAGCATGGGCACGCGCGCCGTCTGCACGGAGTGCAGGGCGAGGGCGGCGCCCGCCCACCCGAGCTCCGGCGCGGACCGCTCTCCCGCGGGGAGCTCGGCGGGGCCCTTCGCGGTCACGGGGGGAGCCGGAGCGGCGGGGGTCGCAGGAGGCGTCGGCTCCGGTTCGGCCGTCGCCGTCGCGACGGGGGCCGCGGGGGCCGCGGGCGCCGCGGCGGGCGCGGCGTCCGCGACCACCGTGTGCACGACCTGCGGCACGAGCGGTCGGCGGGCGTCGGAGACGTGCTCGGTCCAGCCGAGGCCGTCCCACCAGCGCATCTGCGGCAGCCCGAGCGGGTCCGGATACCAGCCGGGCTGTACCTGTTCTTCGGTCACGTGCGGTCTTCGTCGTCTCGTCGTGATGGTCGTGTGCGGAGGTCGGCGGCGATCCGACACGCAGAGCCATCGCACCGAGGTCAACGGTATTGACGCTTGTCCCCCGCGTGCATTCCCCGTGTGGGGGCTGTACAGACAGGTCTGAAGAACGCGGCGGTGCGGCGGCCGGTCTCAGCCGCGGCGGTCGCGCTCCTGGGCGGCGAGCGCGCGCTCGACGCCCGCGAGCTGCTCGATGACCATGCGGCGCAGGGCCGGGGGCTCCGGGTTCGCATCGAGCCAGGCGCGGGACGCCTCGACGAGCTCCGCGTTCGCGAGGGTCCCGGGGTAGAAGCCCTCCACGATGTACTGCGCGAGCTGGAAGGTGCGCTCATCCCAGACCCGGCGGATCGAGGCGAAGTACGTCGGCACGAGACCCGCGAGCACGCTCGGGTCGTTGGTGTGCGTGTACCCCATCGCCATGCTGCGCAGCACGAGGTTGGAGAGGGAGTCGTCGGTGAGCGCGCTCCGGAGCACCGACTCCTTGGCGTCGACCGTGGGGATCGTCGCGCGCGACCGGGCGGCGGCCTGCTGCCCGTTCGCCGTGTCGTCCTCCTCGAGGGCGGCCGCGATCTCGAGCTCGCCCGCGGCGCCCGTGAGCACGAGCCCCTCGAGCAGCTCCCAGTCGAGGTCGGTGTCGATCTCGAGCCCGTCGAGCGCCACCTCGCCCGCCCGCAGGCCCTGCAGGACCGCCGCGTGCTCGGTCGTGGAGGCGATGTTCGCGAAGAACTTCACGAACTGGAACTGGGCGTCCGATCCGGCCTCGGCGTCCTGCGCGAGGCGCCACAGGCGGTCGCCGACCTCGCGGATCGTCGCGTCGCGCGTCGCCGGGTCGACGTACAGCCGGGCGGTCTGAACGAGCTGGGTGAGGCACAGCCGCATCGTGGTCGACTCGGTCTCGGCGCCGATGTTGTCGAGCACGAGCCGCACGTAGTCGCGGCCGGCGATCTCGGCGTCGCGCGTCGAGTCCCACGCCGAGCCCCACACGAGGGCGCGCGCGAGCGGGTCCTCGATGCGGGAGAGCGCCGACATCGCCACCCGGAAGGAGCCCTCGTCCATGCGGATCTTCGCGTAGGCGAGGTCGTCGTCGTTGAGCAGCACGAGCGCGGGCTTGGCGCGCCCCGTGAGCTCGGGGATGTCGCTCAGCTCCTGGGCCGGGAGGTCGAACTCGTGCCGGTGCACGCGCACGAGGGGGGCGTCGGCGGCCTCCGAGGCGAAGTCGTAGAAACCGACCGCCATGCGGTGCTGCCGCAGCACGGGGTGGTCGGCGGGGGCGGTCTGCCGGATGCGGAACGCCGTGATGAAGCCCGCGGCATCCGTCTCGATCTCGGGCGTCAGGGTGTTGACGCCCGCCGTCTCGAGCCACTCGGCCGCGAAGTCGGAGAGGTCGCGCCCCGAGGCCGCCTCGAGCTCGCGCAGCAGGTCGGCGAGCTCCGTGTTGCCCCACGCGTACGCGCGGAAGTAGGCGCCGACACCCGCGAAGAAGGCGTCGATGCCCACCCGTGCGGCGAGCTGCTTGAGCACCGAGCCGCCCTTGGCGTAGGTGATGCCGTCGAAGTTGACCTGGACGTCGTCGAGGTCGCGGATGTCGGCGACGACCGGGTGGGTCGATGGCAGCTGGTCCTGGCGGTAGGCCCAGCTCTTCTCCATCGCCTGGAACGTCGTCCACGCGTTCGTCCACTCGGTCGCCTCCGCGGTCGCGATCGTGGACGCCCACTCGGCGAACGACTCGTTGAGCCAGAGGTCGTTCCACCACTTCATGGTCACGAGGTCGCCGAACCACATGTGGGCGAGCTCGTGCAGGATCGTGACGACGCGACGCTCCTTGATGGCGTCGGTGACCTTCGACCGGAAGACGTAGGTCTCGGTGAAGGTGACGGCCCCCGCGTTCTCCATGGCACCCGCGTTGAACTCGGGCACGAAGAGCTGGTCGTACTTCGCGAAGGGGTAGGGGTAGCCGAACTTCTCCTCGAAGTAGGCGAAGCCGCGACGGGTGATGTCGAAGATGTAGTCGGCGTCGAGGTAGCCGAAGAGCGACTTGCGCGCGAAGACGCCGAGCGGGATGGTGCGCCCGTCGGAGCTCGTGAGCTCGCTGCGCACGACCTCGTAGGGGCCGGCGACGAGGGCCGTGATGTAGCTCGAGATGCGCGGCGTGGGATCGAAGTGCCAGATCGCCGTGCCGTTGCCGAGCCGCTCGGGCTCGGGCGTCGGGGAGTTGGAGACGACCTGCCAGTAGTCGGGGGCCGTGACCGTGAAACGGAAGTCCGCCTTGAGGTCGGGCTGCTCGAAGACCGCGAAGACGCGGCGGCTGTCGGGCACCTCGAACTGCGTGTAGAGGTACACCTCCCCGTCAACGGGGTCGACGAAGCGGTGCAGTCCCTCGCCCGTGTTCGTGTACGCGAAGTCGGCGACGACGACGAGCTCGTTGACGGGTGCGAGACCGTCGAGTCGGATGCGCGCGCCGTCGGCCACCTCGGGGCCGAGCTCCGAGCCGTTGAGGACGACCGAGTGCACCTCGTCGGTGATGGCGTCGATGAACGTCGAGGCGCCCGCGGTGGCCGTGAAGCGCACCGTCGTCACCGAGCGGAACGTGCGCTCGCCCGTCGTGAGGTCGAGCTCGATGTCATACGTCTCGACCTCGACGAGCGCCTTGCGCTCCTGGGCTTCGATGCGGGTGAGGTTCTCTCCAGGCACGCGTGTGCTCCTTCAGGCTCCGTGGATCGTGTCCGCCTGCCAGCCTAGGCGCTCGCGGATCAGACGAGCGCGGGCTCGGGGCGCCTCGCCCCGGCAGTCGAGCCGGGACGCACGAGGCGCTCCACGTCGTCGACCGCCGCCGACAGCATCCGGATGAGGTGGGCGTCCGGATCGGCGACGCACGCGCGCGCGACCCCCACGACCGCCGTCGCCACGAGCAGCTCGCAGCTGATCGTGTCGAGGCGCGGCGAGCGGGCAGAGATCACGGTGACGTGCGTGCGCGCCCACCTGGCGGCATCCGGCACGGCGTCGAGCGCGAGGTGCGCCTCCGTTCGCAGCGAGCGGGACGGCACCGCGCGCTGCTCGAGCAGCGCGCACAGGGAGATGATGCCCGCGGCGAGCACGCGCTGCCGCTCCATGCTCGCGACGGGGATCGCCACGATCGCCGCCCTCAGGGCGACGACGAGCGCGACCTCGTCTCCCGCGCGCAGCCCCACGACCCGGGGGATGAGCTCGACGAGCTCGTCTCGTCGGCCGTCGGAGACGAGATCGTTGACCCCGCGAGCGAGCGCCGCGAGCGTTCGGTCGGTGCACGCGGGATGGTCGCTCCAGCGTTCGCCCGCGAGATAGGAGGCGAACTCCATGAAGCACGCGCCGCGGCGCGGATTGCGGTGCCTGCCCGCCGAGAGGTGGGGCATGACATCGGGGACGAAGCTGGTGCGCTGACGCATCGAGATCACCTCGCAGTCGTACGTGACCTGATTCTGCTCCTCCTTGCTCACGGTCGCTAGGGGGTGCCGAGGGTGTCCTCGGCGGCTCCTAGACTCGTCGGGTGCGTATCCACATCGCGACGGACCATGCCGGTCTCGAGTTCAGCCGGACCCTCCAGCAGCACCTCGCCGACGCCGGCCACGAGGTCGTCGACCACGGCCCGACCGAGTACGACCCGCTCGACGACTATCCGGCCTTCTGCATCAACGCGGCCCGCGCCGTCGTGCGCGACCAGCGCTCGGGGATCGAGGCGCTCGGCGTCGTGTTCGGCGGCTCGGGCAACGGCGAGCAGATCGCGGCCAACAAGGTCGAGGGCGTGCGCGCGGCGCTCGTCTGGAACGCCTCGACGGCCGAGCTCGCGCGCGAGCACAACGACGCGAACGTCATCTCGATCGGCGCGCGGCAGCACACCGTCGACGAGGCGATCGCCTTCATCGACCTCTTCATCGCGACCCCCTTCTCGGGCGAGGAGCGCCACGCGCGGCGCATCGCCCAGCTCGCCGAGTACGAGACCACCGGTCGCATCGTCGGGCACGACATCGAGTAGTCGATGCCCGAGGGTCACTCCGTCCACCGCATCGCGCGTCAGTTCGCCGCGAACTTCATGGGCGCGCCCGTCGCGGTGAGCTCGCCCCAGGGGCGCTTCGCGGCGGGGGCCGCCCAGCTCGACGGTCACGAGATCGTGCAGGCGAGGGCCGTCGGCAAGCAGATGTTCCTCGAGTTCGACCACGGCCTGTGGCTGCGGGTGCACCTCGGCATCTACGGCGCGTGGGATTTCGCGGGCGACATCTCGGTCGACCCGACCATCGCATCCGCGAACGGGCGCATGGGGCAGACGAATCAGCGCGGAACCGTGCCCGAAGGCGTCGTCGGCGCGCACGAGGACTCGCCGTGGTCGATCGGCGCCCCCCGGCGCACGCGACTGCGCATGGCCGAGTCGGAGAAGCTCGAGCCCGAGCTCGAGACGTGGCCGCCGGAACCCGTGGGCGCCGTGCGCGTACGCCTGCTCACCGCGACGGCGTGCGCCGATCTGCGCGGCCCGACGGCGTGCGAGGTGCAGACGATCGAGGACGTCGACCGCACGATCGCGAAGCTCGGTCCCGACCCCCTGGTCGACGACCCGGACGAGGGCGAGGAGCGGTTCACCGCCGTCGTGCGCAAGAAGGCCTCGCCCATCGCGCTCCTGCTCATGGACCAGTCGGTCGTCTCGGGCATCGGCAACGTCTACCGCGCCGAACTGCTGTTCCGCGCGCGGCTCGACCCGTTCCGCCCCGGCAAGGAGGTGCCCGAGGAGATCGTGCGCGGCCTCTGGCGCGACTGGGTGCACCTGCTGCGCGTGGGCGTCGAGACCGGCCAGATGCTCACGATGGACGACCTCGACCCCGAGGCGTACGCGGCGGCCCTCGCCTCGCGCGACGACCGGCACTGGGTCTATCACCGCACCGGTCTGCCCTGCCGCGTGTGCGGCACGAGCATCGCGATGACCGAACTCGCCGGCCGCAAGCTCTACTGGTGCCCCACCGACCAGCGATAGTGCCCGTTCCGCGTGTTTGTTCCCGTTCCTTCGGGCACAAACACGCGGAACGGGCACTATGGGCGGGGGATGGGACGATGTGGGGATGCGCCGCACGCCCCACTACCTGCTGACGGACGTCGACGAGGTCAAGCGCCTCATCCGCGAGAACCCGTGGACGACCTACGTCTCGCACACCTCGGCGGGCCTCGTCGCCTCGCACTACGCGACGCTCCTCGAAGAGACGGACGACGACACCATCTCGATCGTGTCGCACTTCGGGCGGCCGGACGAGGTCGCCCACGAGCTCGGGCAGCACGAGGTGCTCGCGATCGTGCAGGGACCGCACGGCTACATCTCGCCCGGCTGGTACGACGAGGGCGACTTCATCCCCACCTGGAACCACGTCACGGCCCACCTCTACGGGGTGCCCGAGATCCTCTCGCCGGAGGAGAACTTCGCGATCCTCCACCGGCTCACCGACCACTTCGAGCGGGAGATGCCGCAGCCGCGCTCGCTGCACATCGACGAGCCGTACGCCGAGCGCGTCGCGAAGGGCACGGTGGGGCTGCGCATCCGCGTCACGCGCTTCGACGCGCGCGCGAAGCTCAGCCAGAGCAAGTCCGAGGAGGTGCGCGCTCGTATCGCCCGGGAACTCGACGGCGACGGCCCCTACGCGCACCCGGAGCTCGCGCGCGAGATGCGCCGCGTCGACGGCGGTCGCGCGTGAGCGCGCTGCTGCTCGCGGGGGCGCGGCTCGTCGGGGCGGAGACGACGACGCCGGAGACCGTCGACGTGCTGCTGCGGGAGGGGCGGATCGCCGCGATCGGGCCGGGGCTCGCCGCGCCGGGGGTCGAGCGGGTCGAGCTCGACGGCCGCTTCGTGATGCCGGGGCTGTGGGACGGTCACGTGCACATGGGGCAGTGGGCCGCGACCTCGCGGCGCCTCGACGTCTCGGGCGCCGGCTCGGCCGCCGAGGCCGCGGCGATCGTGCGCGCGCACGTCGACGCAGGCTGGGACGCGCGCGAGATCCTCGTCGCCTACGGCTTCCGCGACGCGCTGTGGGGCGACGAGCCGAGCGCCGAGCTGCTCGCGGTCGGCGACGTCGCCGTCGCCCTCGTCTCGGGCGACGTGCACACGGTGTGGTCGAACCCCGCGCTCCTCGCGCGCATGGGCCTGCCTCCCGAGGCGTGGTGGCTCAACGAGCAGCCCGCTTTCGACCTCGGCGTGCGGCTGTCGGCGGTCGACGAGGACACGCTCGACCGCTGGGTCGCGGATGCCGTGCGCGCGGCGTCGGCGCGCGGCGTGACGGGCATCGTCGACCTCGAGATGAGCGACGCCGTCGCATCGTGGGGGCGTCGCATCGCGGCGGGGCTCCGCGGCATGCGCGTGCGCGCGGGCGTTTACCCCGTCGATCTCGACGCGGTGCGCGCGAGGGGTCTGCGCTCGGGCGACGTCGTGTCCGGCTCCGACGGCCTCGCGACGGTCGGCTGGTTCAAGCTCTTCACCGACGGTGCGCTCAACTCGCGCACCGCGTGGTGCGTCGACCCCTACCCGGGCACGGGCGGGACGGGCCTCGCGAGCTACTCGGATGCCGAGCTCCTCGCGGTCGCGCGCGAGGCGTGGTCGGCGGGCCTCGTGCCGACGATCCACGCGATCGGGGATCGCGCGGTGACCCAGGCCCTCGACACCTTCGCCGCGCTCGCCCTCCCGGCATCCGCCCCGCTCCCGCCGCGCATGGAGCACGCGCAGCTCGTCCGCGCCGAGGACGTCGAGCGCTTCGCGGCGCTCGGCGTGCGGGCGAGCGTGCAGCCGGAGCACGCGATGGACGACCGCGACGTCGCCGACCACCACTGGGCCGGTCGCACGGATCGGGCGTTTCCTTACCGCGCGCTCCTCGAGGCGGGGGCCGTGCTCGAGCTCGGCTCGGACGCGCCCGTGGCGCCGCTCGACCCGTGGGTCACGATCTCCGCGGCGGTCACCCGCCGCCGCGACGGCCGCGAGCCGTGGCACGTCGAGCAGGCGCTGCCGCTCGCCGACGCCCTGCGCGCGTCATGGGGAGGCGTCGGCGGGCTCGCCGTGGGCGGGCCCGCGGATCTCGCGATCCTCGACGCCGATCCCCACACGGTCGATCCGGACGCCCTGCGCACCCTGCCCGTGCACGGAACCGTCGTGGCGGGAGTGTTCGCGCCCTAGTTCGCGACGTGCGCGAAGAGGAACCAGCGGTCCTTGTCGAGCCCGTTGGCGATCTCGATCGCGACATCCTGCGAGGGCTGGTCGAGCTCGTCGAGTTCGTCGATCGCCGTGCGGACGAGGGCGAGGGTCGCGTCGATCTGTGCGATCACGGCCGCGATCGTCGCATCCGACTGCTGGAAGCCGTCGGCGAGGGCCGGCGTCGTGGTCTTCTCGGCGATCGTCTGGATGCGCGCGTCGACCGGGAGCCCGAGCGCGACGATCCGCTCGGCGGCGAGGTCGGCCCAGCCCTGGACGTGGCTGACGAAGGTGTCGAGGAACTCGTGGACGCCGATGAAGTTCGCGCCGCGCACGTGCCAGTGCGCCTGCTTGCCGTCGATCGCGAGGGCCTGGAGGTTCACGACGAGGGGGCTCAGGAACTGGGCGACCCCGGCGCTCACATCCGGGTCGAGCGAGGTCGTGGGGATGGTCTTGGTCTTGGCGTCCGTCATCGTCTCGTCTCCTTCTCGGCCGGCGTCGTCGGCCACGTCGGAGTCAACGGTACTCAGACCCGTGCATTCCGCAACGAAGAGAAGGCTGCCCTGAGCGGGCTTGACGCTGCCGCGGCCTGACGCTACAGCGTCAGCGGTGCTCGAGGCGATAGACGGCCGCCTGCGTGCGACGCTCCATGCCGAGCTTCGCGAGGAGCCCCGAGACGTAGTTCTTGACGGTCTTCTCGGCGAGGCCCAGGCGGTCGCCGATCTGGCGGTTCGTGAGGCCCTCCGTGATGAGGTCGAGCACCTGCCGCTCGCGCAGCGTGAGCTCGGGCTCGTCGCCGGGCGTCGGCGCCGCGAACGACTTCGCGACGCGCTCCGACACCTGCGTCGAGAGCAGGGTGCCGCCCGCGGCGACCCTGCGCACGCCTTCGACGAGGCCGCGCGCGCGGATGTCCTTGAGCACATAGCCCGAGGCGCCCGCGAGCACGGCCGAGCGGCTCGCCTCGTCGTCGTCGTAGGCCGTGAGCATGATGCAGCGCACCTCGGGGAGCGCCGACCGGATCGCGCGGCACAGCTCGATGCCGTCGCCGTCGGGGAGGCGCACGTCGAGCACGACGACGTCGGGCCTCGTGACCTCGATCTTCGCGAGCGTGCCGCGCACCTGGCCCGATTCGCCGACGACCTCGAGGTCGCGCTCGGCATCGATGAGGTCGGCGATGCCGCGTCGCACGATCTCGTGGTCGTCGACGAGGAAGACGCGGGTCACGGGGTGCTCCTCTCGGGGGCGGATGCGATGGGCGCGGTCCAGCGCGCGCGGGTGCCGCTCGGGTTCCGGGCCGCCACCTCGAAGGTACCGCCCCGCCGTCGCGCCCGTTCCTCGAGGTTGCGGGTGCCGGAGGCGCGCGAGGCCTCCGCGGGCATGCCGACGCCGTCGTCGTCGACCGTCACGACGACGGCGTCGTCGTCGACCGCGATCGCGACCTCGACGTGCGACGCCTGGGCGTGGCGGGCGGCGTTCGCGAGGCACTCGCGCACGACCGCGACGACGTCGTCGGCGAGCGCGCCCTCGACGAGCAGGTCGACGGGCCCGGCGAACGTCAGGAGCGGGGCGCTTGCGAGACCGGGAGCGGCGTCCGTCGCGACGTCGAGCACGCGATGACGCAGGGCGCCGCTCGCCGACGCGCGCGGGGCGAGTGCGAAGATCGCCGTGCGGATCTCGCCGATCGCGGCGTCGATCGCGTCGACCTGCGCGGAGATCGCGGCGGACGCGCCGGGCTCACGCGCGCCGATGGCCTGTAGCGCGAGTCCCGTGCCGAAGAGCCGCTGGATGACGTGGTCGTGCAGGTCGCGCGCGATGCGGGAGCGCTCCTCGACGAGGGCGAGCCGCTGCCGGTCGGTGCGGCCGCGCCCGAGCTCGATCGCGAGGCCCGCCTGCTGCGCGAAGTCGGCGGCCATCGCGCGTTCGGCGTCGCTGAAGCGCGGAGCGTCGGCCGGGCGGTAGACGGTGAGGGCGCCGAGCACCGTGTCACCCGCGCGCACCGGGAGGGCGATCGCCGCGCTCGGCCCCGAACGCAGCACCGACTCGCCGAGCGTGCCGGAGTCGGTCGAGGCGAGTGCTCCCGTCTGGATCGCGCGGCCCGAGAGGGTCCCCTCCGCGGGGTAGCGTCGGCCGACGAGCTCCTCGGCGCCCACGCCGCGCGCGGTGTCGACGCGCAGCATCCGCTCGCCGTCCGTCTCGCCGTCGGGCACGATGACGCACACGAGCTCGCTGTCGATGACCGACGCGACCCGCTCGGCGAGCACCGCGAGGATGTCGACGGTGTCCTCCGAGAGCAGGGCCGCGGTGACCTCGGCGAGCGCAGACGACCAGCGCTCGCGGCGCACCTGCTCGGCGAAGAGCCGCGCGTTCTCGATCGCGATCGCGGCGACCGCGGCGAGGGAGCCGACGAGGCGCTCGTCCTCCTCCGAGAAGGGGGGAGCACCCTCCTCGCCCGTGAGGTAGAGGTTGCCGAACACGGTGTCGCGGATGCGGATCGGCACCCCGAGGAACGCGTCCATGTGGGGGTGGTGGGCGGGGAAGCCCACCGACCGCGGGTCGTGGGCGAGGTGCGGGAGGCGGATGGGCTCCGCCTCGTCGATGACGGCGCCGAGCAACCCGTGACCTTCGGGGAGGTGCCCGATCGCGGTGACCTCCGGCGGCGCCATGCCGACGTGCACGAAGCGTTCCAGGGTGCCGTCGGGGGCGATGACGCCGAGGGCGCCCCAGCGCGCCGAGACGAGGTCGACGGCGGCCTCGACGATGCGCTCGAGCACGTGGTCGAGGTCGAGCTCGCCGACCACCTGCGGCACGACCTCGACGAGGCGTCGCAGGCGGGCCTCGCGGGCATCCGAGTCGGGCATGGCCCCAGTCTTCCAGGTGCTCCCGCCGTCACGGGACCTTGTGCCCGGATGCGGGCGGCGCGCCGATGCGAACCTGGATGCATGACCGGTTCCGCTCGCTATGTCGTCGGCGTCGACGGCTCGGGCCCTGCGGAGGCCGCGCTCGCGTGGGCTGTACGGCACGCGCGCCGCGACGGTGCGCCCGTGCTGCTCGTGCACGTCGTCGACCCGCAACTCCGTGCCCACGGGATCCTCGAGCTCGACGCCGCGGAGGCGGCGGGCGAGGCGCTCCTCGCCGACACCGCGCGTCGGGCGCGCGCCGCACTCGGCGGGCTCGACGTCGAGACCCGGCTGCTGCTCGACGTGCCCGTGTGGGCGCTCGCCGACGAGGCCGGACCGGACGACATCCTCGTCGTGGGCACGGGCAAGACCGGCTACGTCTCGGGGCGCGTCCTGGGCTCGCGCAGCGTGCAGTTCGCCCTCGCCGCATCCGGGACCGTCGCGGTCGTGCCGGATGCGGATCCGCGGTTCCGCGAGGGCGTCGTCGCGGGCGTCGACCGTCCGGAGACGGCGGCCCTCATCGGGCGTCGGGCGGCGCGCGAGGCGGTCGACCGCGGCATGCGGCTCACCCTCGTGCACGCGGCCTCCGCCGAGGCGGTCACGGCGCTGCGCTCGAGCCCCGAGAGCCCGCTCGCGATCGCGACGGAGGCGGCGCGCGAGGTCGAGGGGCTGCTCGAGATCCGCTCGCGGCTGTCGGCGCGCGCGCCCGCCGAGGCGCTCCTCGACGCGGCCCGGGGGAGCGCGCTGCTCGTGCTCGGGCCGAGCGCGGAGCGCTCCCCGCTCGGCACGACCCTGCACGCCGTGCTCCTCAACGCCAACTCGCCCGTGCTCGTCGTGCGTCCCGCCCGCGAGCCCGCCGCGCTCGGCGCCGGGTCGTCCGCCGCGTGACCCGGGGCCGCGCGAGCGCGGCATCCGTCAGCGCGTGGCGGCCTCGCGCGTCTCGCGCGCGATCTCGAGCTCCTCGTTGGTCGGCACGACGAGCACCGCCGCGGACGCGTCCGGCGGCGAGATGCGGCGCGGTTCGCGCGATGCGGCGTCGTTGAGCGCGGGGTCGACCGCGAGTCCGAGGAACTCGAGGCCCGCGATCGCGCGTCGGCGCACGTAGGAGGAGTTCTCGCCGACGCCCGCCGTGAAGACGACGGCGTCGACGCCCCCGAGCTCGGCGACGTAGGCGCCGATGTAGTGGCGCAGCCGGTGCACGTACACGTCGAGCGCGTGCGTCGCGCGCTCGTTGCCGCCGTTGGCGGCGTTCACAAGCTCGCGCATGTCGCTGCGCCCCGCGAGGCCCAGGAGGCCCGAGCGCTTGTTGAGCAGCTCGTCGAGCTCGGCGATCGTGAAGCCGTGCTCGCGCGCGAGGTACAGCGGGATCGCGGGGTCGATGTCGCCCGAGCGGGTGCCCATGACGAGCCCCTCGAGCGGCGTCATCCCCATCGAGGTGTCGAGCGAGCGGCCCCCGAGGACGGCGGCCGCGGAGGCGCCGTTGCCGAGGTGCAGGATGACGAGCCGCAGCCCCGGATCGCCCGCGCGCCCGAGGAACTCCGCGGCGAGCCGCGAGACGTAGCGGTACGAGGTGCCGTGGAATCCGAAGCGGCGGATGCGCGCACGCGCCGCGACCTCCGCGTCGATCGCGTAGTCGCGCGCCGCGGGACTGATCGTCGCGTGGAACGCCGTGTCGAAGACGGCGACGTGCGGCACGTCGGTGAGCACGGCGCGCGCCGCGCGGATGCCCGCGAGGCCGGGCGGGTTGTGCAGGGGTGCGAGGTCGGCGATCGCCGCGATCTCGCGCTCGACGTCGTCGTCGATGACGGTCGCCTGGACGAAGCGCGTGCCGCCGTGCACGATGCGGTGGCCGACGGCGTCGATGGCGATGTCCGGCAGTTCGGCGAGCACGAGCTCGAGCGCGCGCGCGTGGTCGGCGACGCCGGAGCCGGCCAGCCCGATCCGCTCGACGACGCCCTCCCCGTGCACGGTGCCGTCCTCGACGTCGAGCAGCTGGTACTTGATCGAGCTCGACCCGACGTTGAGCACGAAGACGTTCCGGATGGCGGTCATGCCCGTGTCCCCTCGGCCTGGATCGCGGTGATCGCGATCGTGTTGACGATGTCGCGCACGAGCGCGCCGCGCGAGAGGTCGTTGATGGGTTTCGCGAGCCCCTGCAGCACGGGGCCGATCGCGACGGCGCCCGCGGAGCGCTGCACGGCCTTGTAGGTGTTGTTGCCCGTGTTGAGGTCGGGGAACACGAAAACGGTCGCGTGACCCGCGACATCCGAGTCGGGCATCTTGGAGGCGCCCACCGCGGGGTCGGCGGCGGCGTCGTACTGGATGGGGCCCGCGACGGGCAGCTCGGGGGCGCGCTCGCGCACGAGGGCGGTCGCCTCGCGCACGCGCTCGACCTCCGCGCCCGACCCCGACTCGCCCGTCGAGTAGGAGAGCATCGCGACGCGCGGCTCGATGCCGAAGCGCTCGGCCGTCGCGGCCGACGAGATCGCGATGTCGGCGAGCTGCTCGACGGTGGGCTCCGGGATCACGGCGCAGTCGCCGTAGACGAGCACGCGGTCGGCGAGGGCCATGAGGAAGACGCTCGAGACGACCGAGACGCCGGGCGCCGTCTTGACGATCTCGAAGGCCGGACGGATGGTGTGCGCCGTCGTGTGCTTCGCACCCGACACCATGCCGTCGGCGAGACCGAGGTGCACCATCATCGTGCCGAAGTACGACACGTCGGTCACGGTGTCGGCGGCGAGCTCGGGGGAGACGCCCTTGTGGGCGCGCAGGCGCGCGTACTCGGCGGCGAACAGGGCGTGCAGCTCCGGGTCGCTCGTCGAGACGATGCGCGCGTCGCCGAGGTCGACCCCGAGCGCGGCGGCGCGCGCCCGCACGGCGTCCTCCTCGCCGAGGATCGTGAGCCGCGCGATCCGTCGCTCCACGACGATCGCCGCGGCCTGCAGGATGCGGTCGTCGTCGCCCTCGGGCAGCACGATGTGGGTGTCGGCGGCGCGGGCCCGCTCGACGAGCAGATGCTCGAAGCGGATGGGCGTCATGACCGCCCCCGCGGCGGGGAGGCTCAGGATGCGCACGAGCTCGGTCGCATCGACGTGCTCGCCGAAGAGCGCGACGGCCCGCGCGTGCTTCGCGGGGGAGTCGGCCGCGAGCCTGCTGCGCGCTTGCGCCACGTGGAGCGCGGTGTCGAAGGTGCTCGAGTCGGTCACCGCGATGGGGAGCGGGGTGCCGAGACCCTCGATGAGCCGCTCGATCGACGGTTCGATCTCGAAGCCGCCGTTGAGGATGATGCCCGTGAGGGCGGGGAAGGTCTGCGAGAGCTGCGCCGCCATCGTGCCGACGAGCACCTCCGAGCGGTCGCCCGGCACGATCACGATGCCGCCGGGGTGCAGGCGCGTGAGCACATGCGGGAGGCTCATGGCCGCGATCGTCGTGCCCATGACGGGGCGGTCGAGCACGGACTCGTCGCCGCGCACGAGCCGCGCGTCGGCCGCCTCGAGCACCGTGCGGAGGAGGGGCGCCTCGAGCTCGGGGTCCTCGGCGATGGCCCACGCGGGCAGCCCCGTCGCCTCCGCGACGCGCGCCGAGATGTGCTCGACCTCGTCCGGGTCCGCCCGGTTCACGATGACCGCGAGCACCTCGGCGTGCTCGTCGCGCAACTCGTCGAGGGCGATGCGCGCGATCTCGGCGCACTGCTTGGGGGTGCGCGAGCCGTCGCCCTCGGGCTGACGTCCGCCCGTCACGAGCACGACGGGCGCCGCGAGGTTCGCCGCGATGCGTCCGTTCATCGAGAGCTCGGTGGGGGTGCCGACATCGGTGTAGTCGGAGCCGAGCACGAGCACGGCGTCGCAGCCCTCCTCGACCGCCGCGAAGCGCTCGACGATCGTCGCGAGGGCGGCATCCGGATCCGCGTGCAGGGTCTCGTAATCGACTCCGACGCAGTCCTCGTAGCTCTGGCCCGCGCTCGCGTGGGCGAGCAGGAGCTCGAGGATGTAGTCGCGGTCGACGTCGGAGCGCACGACGGGGCGGAAGACCCCGACGCGCGCCACGGAAGCCGTGAGGGTCTCGAGGAGCCCCACGGCGACGGTCGACTTGCCGGTGCGCCCTTCGGCGCTCGTCACGTAGATGCGGGTCGCCACCTCGCCCACGCTACGCGAGCAGGCCCCCCTGCGTGACGGGACCTTGTGCCCTGACGGTGCGGTTTTCTCCGACGGAAGGTTGGACGAGGGCCGCCGTGCGCGCGACCCGAGAGGAAGGAACCCGTGGACCCGCTCGAGATCGCCCGGTGGCAGTTCGGCATCACGACCGTCTACCACTTCATGATGGTGCCGCTCACGCTCGGCCTCGGCATGGTGGTGGCGATCCTGCAGACGATGTGGGTGCGCACGGGCGACGAGAAGTGGCTCCGCATGACGAAGTTCTGGGGGAAGCTCTACCTCGTCAACTTCATCATGGGCGTCGCGACCGGCATCGTGCAGGAGTTCCAGTTCGGGATGGCGTGGAGCGAGTACTCGCGATTCGTGGGCGACGTCTTCGGCGCCCCGCTCGCGATGGAGGGCCTGCTCGCGTTCTTCGTCGAGTCGACGTTCCTCGGCCTGTGGATCTTCGGCTGGGACCGGCTCCCGAAGAAGCTGCACCTCGCGACCCTGTGGCTCGCGGTCATCGGCTCGTGGATCTCGGCGTATTTCATCCTCGCCGCCAACTCGTGGATGCAGCACCCCGTCGGCATCGAGTTCGTCGACGGCAAGCCCGTGCTCAACGACATCTGGGCAGTGCTCACCAACAACACCCTGCTCGCCGCCTTCCCGCACACGATCGCGGGCGCCATCGCGGTCGCCGGCGGCTTCCTCCTGGGCATCGCGTGGTACCAGCTGTGGCGACGGCGCAAGGACGGCATCGACACGGTCGACGCGGACGGTCGCGTCGTCGTGGGCGAGGCGCCCGACATCCCGGGCCGGGACAAGGCCGACCACCGCGTGTGGATCACGTCGCTGCGGATCGGGGCGGTCGTCGCCGTGCTCGGCTTCGGCGCCGTGACCGTCACGGGCGACATCCAGGGCAAGCTCATGTACGAGCAGCAGCCGCTCAAGATGGCGGCGGCCGAGGCCGCGTGCCACACGGGCACGAGCTTCTCGGTGCTCTCGATCGGCGAGCTCGGATCGCAGGACTGCTCGAAGGTCGTGCCCATCATCGAGATCCCGGGCATGCTCTCCTTCCTCGCCAAGGGCGACTTCACGACCCAGCTGCCGGGCATCAACGACCTCATCCCCGAGTACCAGGAGCTCTACGGCACGAACCTCCCGGACAACCCGATCTACGGCGACCGCGCGGGCGCCGAGATCGACTACATGCCGAACCTCGAGGTCACCTACTGGGGCTTCCGCATCATGATCGGATTCGGCGCCATCGCGGCCTTCGCGGGCCTCGTCGCCCTGTGGCTCACCCGCAAGGGCACGGTTCCCGCGTCGAAGCCGCTCATGCAGCTCGCCGTGTTCGGCATCCTCGCCCCCTTCGGCGCCAACGCCGCGGGGTGGATCTTCACCGAGATGGGCCGCCAGCCGTTCGTGGTCGCCCCGAACCCGAACCCGAGCGGGGTCGACGGCGTCTTCATGTTCACGGCCGCGGCCGTGTCGCCGGGGGTCGACGGCGGGGAGGTCGTCTTCTCGCTCGTGTCGCTCGGCCTCGTGTACCTCGCGCTCATGGTCGTCGAGGTCATGCTCATCGCGCGCTTCGTGCGCGCCGGGATCGCGGGGGTCATGCCCGAGCGGTTCCGCGCGGACGACGACGACCGGAACGGACCGGATGACGACGCGGGCAACCGCGACGACGTCCTCGCGTTCGCCTACTGATCAGCTGCATCCGGAACGGAGAACAAGGTAATGGACGCACTCCCCGTCGTCTGGTTCGTCGCGATCGGCCTGCTCTGGGGCGGGTACATCCTGCTCGAGGGCTTCGATCTCGGCGTCGGGATGCACATGCTGTTCAGCGCACGCGACGAGAAGGACCGTCGCGTGATGCTCAACACGATCGGCCCCGTGTGGGACGGCAACGAGGTCTGGCTGCTCACCGCGGGGGCGGCCACCTTCGCCGCATTCCCGTACTGGTATGCGTCGCTCTTCTCATCGCTCTACATCCCCCTCGCCCTCGTGCTCCTGGGGCTCATCTTCCGAGCGGTGGCGATCGAGTACCGCGGCAAGATCGTCTCGCGAACGTGGACGCGCTTCTGGGACTGGTCGATCGGCCTCGGCTCGCTCGTGGCGGCGTTCGGCATCGGCGCGGGGCTCGCGCTCACGACGACCGGTCTGCCGATCGACGCGAACGGCGACCGCGTGGGTGGCCCCTTCGTGTGGCTCACGCCCATCGCGGTGCTCGGCGGCCTCGCCCTCGTCGGATTCTGCCTCGTGCACGGCGCGACCTTCCTCGCGCTCAAGACCGACGGCCCCGTCCGCGAGCGGATGGGGCGGCTCGTGCCGCGGCTCGCGCCGATCGCACTCCTGCCGATCGCGGGCTGGGCGCTCCTCGTGGAGTTCCGCGGCGGCAACCCCGTCAGCTGGGTGCTCGTCGTGCTCGCGGTCGTCGTCGCGGTCGCCGGATGGGTCGCGGCCCGCCGACGCAACGAGGGCTGGGCGTTCACGGGCTTCGCGGCGTTCGGCGCCCTCGGCGCGGGCTCGATCTTCGCGGCGGTGTTCCCCGTCGTGCTGCCCTCGACGCTCGACCCCGCCTACGACCTCACGATCTGGAACGCCGCGAGCGGCGAGTACACCCTCATGGTGATGACGGTCGTCACGGGTGTCGCGCTCCCCATCGTGCTGCTCTACCAGGCGTGGAGCTACTGGGTGTTCCGCAAGCGCGTCTCGCCGCACCAGCTGCCCGAGGCTCACGACGTCGTGCCCGCCCTGCGTGCCGACGCCGCGCCGCGCTGACGTGCCCGCCCTCCGCGCCGCAGCCGGTCGGATGACCGCCCGCCCCGAGTTCGGGCCGGGCGGTCTCCGCGCCCTCGTGCCCGTCGCGCTCGCGAGCGTCGCGGGTGCGATCGGCATCCTCCTCATCGCCGAGTCGATCGCGCGGCAGCTCGCCGCCTTCGCGGTCGGCGACGACCCGGCGCAGTGGCTCGCGCTCGGCGCCGTCGGCGTGCTCGTGCGCGCGGGCGCCTCGTGGGCGCAGGCGGTGCTCGCGCGGCGGGCGGCGATCCGCGCGAAGACGCGCTTGCGCCGCGAGCTCACGACGCGCATCGCGGCGGGCGACGCGACGGGAGGCGGCACGGCCGTGCTCGCGACCGAGGGCCTCGACGCCCTCGACGACTACTTCGGGGTCGCCATCCCGGCCATGATCTCGGCGGTCGTCGTGCCCCTCGCGGCGGGTGCCCGCATCCTCGGCGCCGATCTGCTGTCGGCCGTCATCATCGCGTGCACGATCCCGCTCGTGCCCGTCTTCATGGTGCTCATCGGCATGCATACGCGCGATCGCGTGGATCGCGCGACGGACGCGCTCACGCGCCTCGCCGACCACCTCGTCGAGCTCGCGCGCGGACTGCCCGTGCTCGTGGGGCTGGGTCGCCTCGAGGAGCAGCTCGCGGCGCTCGATCGCATTCAGTCGGAGTACCGCCGACGCACGATGCTCACACTGCGCACCGCGTTCCTCTCGGCCCTCGCGCTCGAGCTCATCGCGACGATCTCGGTGGCGGTCGTCGCCGTGTTCCTCGGGGTGCGCCTCATCTCGGGGGATGTGAGCCTCGAGGTCGCGGTGCTCGTGCTCCTGCTCGCGCCCGAGTGCTTCACGGCGCTGCGCGAGGTGGGCACGGCGTTCCACTCCTCGCAGGACGGCCTCTCGGCACTCCGCCGCGTGCGCGAGCTGCTCGCCGACGGGCGCGTCGCGGCCGTCCCCCGCCCCGGTGCCCCGGGACTCGACGGGGTCGGGGTGCGTTTCCCCGGTCGGGAGCCCGTGCTCGCGGCGCTCACCGTGCGGCCCGTGACGGGGCGCATCACGGCCCTCACGGGCCCGAGCGGATGCGGCAAGTCGACGGCGCTCGCGGCCCTCGTCGGGGCGCTGCCGGCGGATGCCGAGCTGACCGGCGTCGTGACGGGCGATCTCGCGCGCACCGCCTACGCGGCGCAGACCCCCCGCTTCGCGGAGGAGACGCTCGCCGCGGAGCTCGCCCTCGCGGGGGCGACGGGCGACCGCGCGCGCGAGCTCGCGGTCGAGCTCGGACTCGCGTCGCAGCTGCACGCGCCGCTCGCGGAGCTGAGCCCGGGAGAACAGCGGCGCGCCGCCGTCGCCCGCGCGCTCGCGCGCGTGGAGGCGGGTGCGACGCTCCTCGTGCTCGACGAGCCGACGGCCCACCTCGACGACGCCTCGGCCGATCGCGTCCGCGCCGCCGTGGGCCGGCGCGCCGATCGCGTCGCGACCGTCCTCGTGTCGCACGAGCCGGAGACCGTCGCGCTCGCCGACGACGTCGCCGAGCTCGCCCCGCCGGTCGGCGCCCCATCCTCCGCGGGCGCGTCGCTCGATGCCCCGTCGCCCGGCGCCGCATCTCCCGAGGCGCCGAGCACCGAGGGCGCGGCCGGGTCCGCGCCGAGCCCCGATCGCGTCGCGCCAACCGCAGCCGAGCGCCCCCGCGTGCGACGCGGAGCGCCCCTCCGCACGGTGCTCGCCGCATCCCCGTGGCGCTGGGTGGGAGCCTCGGCGATGGCGGCGCTCGCGATCGGCCTCGGCCTCGCCCTCACGGGCGTCTCGGGGTGGCTCATCGTGCGCGCCTCCGAGGGCCCCGCGATCATGTACCTCCTCGTCGCGATCGTCGGCGTGCGGTTCTTCGGCCTCGGTCGCCCCGTCGCACGCTATGTCGAGCGCCTGCTCTCCCACGACGCGGTCTTCCGCGCGACCGACGCCCTGCGGCTCGGGCTGTGGCGACGGCTCGCGGCGCAAGGTCCCGCGATGCGCGGTCTGCTCGGCGGCGGGGCGGCGCTCGACGTGCTCGTGACCGAACCCGCCGAGCTGCGCGAGCAGCTGCCGCGCATCGTCCCTCCCATCGCGGCGGGCTTCCTCGCCGTCGCGGGGGTCGGCGTCACGACGACGATCATGGCGCCCGCGCTCGCGGGCGTCGTCTGGATCGCGCTCCTCTTCACGGTCGCCC
>JAEYZI010000014.1 GCA_023428065.1 Actinomycetes bacterium
GCGGCGGCGGTGACCTCGAAGGTCTCCTCGAACTTCTTCACGAACTCGGACAGCTCGATGAGCGAGAGCTCCTTGAACGCCTCGAGCAGCTCGTCGGTGCTGAGCTTGGCCATTTCTTTCTCCTTAGCTGTGGGGCGAGCGCCCCGGGTCGATGACCCCTACGCGGATGCGATGGGGAGTCTCTGTGCGAGGGTCAGCTCGCGGATTCCTGCTTCTGGCGCAGCGCGTCGACCGTACGGACGGCCTGGGCGAGCGGCGCGTTGAACAGGTAGGCAGCTCCGAACAGCGAGGCCTTGAAGGCGCCTGCCAGCTTGGCCAGCAGCACCTCGCGGGACTCCAGATCGGCGAGCTTGCCCACCTCGGCGGCGGTCAGGGCGGCACCGTCGAAGTACCCGCCCTTGACCACGAGCAGAGGATTGGCCTTGGCGAAGTCACGCAGAGCCTTCGCGACGGCGACGGTGTCGCCGTGCACGAACGCGATCGCGGAGGGGCCCTCGAGGAGGTCGTCGAGACCCTCCACGCCGGCTTCCTTCGCAGCGATCTTGGTGAGCGTGTTCTTCACCACGGCGTAGCTCGCGTGCTCACGGATGGTGCCGCGCAGCTGCTTGAGCTGCGCAACCGTGAGGCCGCGGTACTCGGTGAGCACGATCGCGTTCGAGCTCCGGAAGTTGTCCGTCAGCTCGGCGACCGTGGTTTCCTTGTTCGCCATGGCGCTCCTTGTCGTATTGGATGTCGCGCCGACGGCCGCTGGGGTCCCCGCCCATGAAAAAAGCTCCGGCGCACGCGCACGGAGCTGGACCTGACGGTCTACTTCACACGCCTGCGCGGGCTCCTCTCCTGAGGACTTCGTCCACGGCCCGCAAGCGGGCGCGCGGAGACCGGCGGTCTTCGGCGTACCGAGGCTATCACACGGGGGCGGGGTCCCGAGACGCCTCCTCGTCGCCGGCGGGGCGGCGCCGCATCCGGGGCAGCAGGAAGAGGGCGACGAGGATGACGGCGAATAGCACGGCGGCCGCCGTGATCGCGACCCCGAAACCGGCGTCGCCGGATGCGGGCTCCGGCTCTTCCGCGGGCGCGACGACGGCATACTCCTCGACCGGCACGGGGTCCGTGAGACCGGAGGCGCCGGGCGCGAGCGGGGTGAGCATGCCGTCGGCGAGGGCGAACCACGCGCGGCTGCCGAGGTCGCGCACGAGGCGTGCGGCATCCGGAACGTCCGCGAGGGCGACCGCCGCGGCCGGGTCGGCCTCGAACTCGGCGAGCTCCGCGCGATCCGTGTCGAGATTGATCCACACGATCGCGACGCCGACGGGCTCCTCGGCGACGGAGACGGGAACCGCCCACTCGTTCGCCATGCGCGTCGGCGGGCCGCCCACGTCGCCTGCGAGCCGCTCGTCGGTCCAGCGGAACACACGAGAGATGGGGCCCGGCGCCGTCGTGTCGTCGAAGTCGACGCCCTCCCCCTGCGCGTCGAGGCCGTACACGGCGTCGAGGCGCTCGACGAGACCGCCGCCCGTGACGTAGGCCGTGACCTCGGCGGGCACCGACCCCTCGCTCGCGGACGCCGGCAGGGGTGCCGCGAGCACGGCCGCGAGGGCGAGCACGAGCGCAGCGGACGATCGGGGGGCGGATCGCATGGCGCTCAGTCTGCCAGGTCGTCGGCCCCCGGCTCGGGAGCGCGACGCGGCAGCCGCACCGTGAAGCGCGTGTCGCCCGGAACGCTCGCGACCTCGACGACGCCGTGGTGGGCCTCGACGACCGCGGCGACGATCGCGAGCCCGAGGCCCGTGCTGCCCGTCGGGGATGTCGAGCCCTCCTCCCCCACGACGGCGCGCGTGCGCGACGCGTCGCCGCGCACGAAACGCTCGAACAGCACGGGCTGCAGCTCGGGGTCGATGCCCGGACCGTCGTCGGCCACCGTCAGCACGACGTCGTCGCCGTCGCCCGCGAGCGTGACCGTCACCGCGGTGCCGGGCGGCGTGTGGCGCGCCGCGTTCGCGAGGAGGTTGGCGACCACCTGGTGCAGGCGGGCCGCATCGCCCTCGACGGTGAGCGGCGGCTCGGGCGCGACGACCTCCCACTCGTGGTCGGGGGCGGCCGCGTACGCGTCGCCCACGGCATCCGTCACGAGCCGCACGAGCTCGACGTCGCTGCGCACGAGCCCCCGGCCCTCGTCGAGCCGCGCGAGTTCGAGCAGATCCTCGACGAGCGCCGTCATGCGGATCGACTCCGACTCGATGCGATCGAGGGAGCGCGCGGCGTCGGGGGGAAGGGTCGCGTCCATGCGGCGCGTGAGCTCGGCGTAGCCGCGGATCGAGGCGAGCGGCGTCCGCAGCTCGTGGCTCGCATCCGCGACGAAGCGCCGCACCTTCTCCTCGGAGCGCTGCCGCGCGACGAGCGCCTCCTCGACGTGGCCGAGCATGAGATTGAGGGCCGCGCCCACCTGCCCCACCTCGGTGCGCGGGTCGGCCTCCGCTGCGGGCACGCGCTCGGAGATGGCGACCTCGCCCGAGGCGAGCGGGAGCTCGCTCACGCGTGCCGCCGTGTCGGTGACGCGTTCGAGCGGACGCAGCGCGACGCGCGTGAGGGCGACGGCGCCGACACCCGCGAGGAGCAGCGCCCCGCCCGTCACGAGGGCGAAGATGCCCGCGAGCGTCCACGTGGTCTGGTCGACCTCGGAGGTCGACAGGCCCACCGCGTAGGCGCCGTTCGCCGCCTGCCGGGCCTGTACGCGGTAGGTGCCGAGTCCCGTGATCGCGACCGTCTCGACACCGCCCGCGGGCGCCGCGAGCACCTCCTCGATCTGCGCCTCGCTGAGCGCGATCTCGGTGCCGGGCCCGGCGTAGGCATAGCCCTGCGCCTCCGAGCCCACGACGGCCACCGCGATCACGAGGCCCGTGCGGAGGCTCTCGCCCTCGCCGGGGAGCGCTGCCGCGGGCCCGCTCGTCGCGACGACGCGCATGACGTCCTGGACCTGCGCGTCGAGGCGCCGCATGAGGTTCTCGCGGAGCGCGACGACGCTCACCGTGCCGATGAAGACGCCGAGCAGCGCGACGAGTGCGACGACGCCCACCACGACGCGGCGGCGGATCGACCAGGGGGCGCGGGTGCGCGCGCGGGTGCCGTTCTCGCTCACGTCGCCGGCCGGATGAGGTAGCCCACCCCGCGCACGGTGTGGATCATGGGTGGCATCCCGTCGCCCTCGATCTTCTTGCGCAGGTAGGAGATGTAGAGCTCGACGATGCTCGACCGGCCCTCGAAGTCGTAGCTCCAGACGTGGTCGAGGATCTGCAGCTTGCTCACGACGCGCCGCGCGTTGCGCATGAGGTAGCGCAGCAGCTCGAACTCCTTCGCCGTGAGCTCGATGACGCGGCCCGCGCGGGTCACCTCGTAGCTGTCCTCGTCGAGGGTGAGGTCGCCCACCCGGAGGACGGGGTCGGCCGTCGCGCCCGCCGTGCGCCCGCTCCGCCGCAGGAGGCCGCGGAGGCGGGCGATGACCTCCTCGAGGGCGAACGGCTTGGTCACGTAGTCGTCGCCGCCCGTCGTGAGGCCCGCGACGCGATCGGCCACGGCGTCCTTCGCGGTGAGGAAGAGCACCGGCACGTCGTCGCCCGCGGCCCTCAGCCGCCGCAGCACCGCGAGCCCGTCGAGGCCCGGCATCATGACGTCGAGCACGATGACGTCGGGCTCGAACGAGCGCGCCTTGGTGAGGGCGGCGGCTCCGTCGGTCGCCGTCTCGACCTCCCACCCCTCATAGCGCAGGGCCATCTGGATGAGCTCGCCGAGCGCGGGCTCGTCGTCGACGACGAGCGCACGCACGGGCGACCCGTCGGGCCGGGTGACCCGCGCGGAGGCGGCCGATGGCGTGCTCATGCTCCGATTCTGCGCGCCCGACTGTGAGATGCCTATGCGTCGGGCAGGTGCCGCCTCTGCGACGACGGGGCGCGCGCCGGGGATCCGCCGCGCCGATCCCGTCGATGTCTCCGCGGCGTGTGACGATGGATCCCGTGCAGCCCACCCTCGCGTTCTTCGACGCGCCGCCCGTGCCCCACCGGGAGCGCATCGTGGCGGATGCGGGCGACCGCGTGAGCTGGCTGCGCGCGCGGGCGCACGGCGTGACCGCGACCGATGTCGCGCGTCTCACGGGCGAGAAGGCCGTGCGCGCGGTCGCGATGGAGAAGCTGCTCGGGTCGCGGTTCAGCGGCAACGCGTTCACGCAGCACGGCCGCGTGCGCGAGCCCGAGATCGGACGCTGGGTGGCGCGGCAGCATCCGGGCATGCGGGGCAACACCTCGCTCTTCCACGCCGACGGGCAGCGCGCCCACCTCGCGACGCCCGACGGCATCCGCGAGGCCGAGGGCCGGCTCGAGCTGTGCGAGATCAAGACCACCCGCAGCGCGTGGCGGTCGATCCCGCGCCACTACCTGCGCCAGGTGTGGTGGCAGCAGTACGTGCTCGGCGCCGAGCGCACGCTCGTGGTGTGGGAGCAGCACGAGGACTTCGTGCCCGTGAGCGGCGTGCCCGAGAGCCGCTGGGTCGACCGCGACGAGGACGAGATCCATCGCCTCGTGCACCTCGCCGACCAGCTGCTCGAGGCCATGCGGCGGTAGCGCGCACGCGCTCCGGGCGATTTTGCAGCACGGTGACATCCGCGTAACACCGATGACGCATGACACCCGTTGAATGACAGTCGAGGCGGGAAGGGCCATGGACATGACGATGATGCGGGCCGTGACCTGTTCGGCACCCGGCGGGCCGGAGGTGCTGACGCTCGAGGAGATCCCCGCCCCGACGCGGGTGAACGCCGAGTTCCTCATCAAGGTCGTCGCGGCCGGCGTCAACCCGATCGACGCGAAGACGCGCGCCGGGCGCGGCGCGTGGCCCGGTGTGACCGCCACGCCCGTCGTGCTCGGCAACGACTTCTCGGGGATCGTCGTCGAGTCGCCCTACGAGGCGCACCCGCTGCAGCCGGGCGCCGAGGTGTACGGCATGGGCATGGTGCCGCGCATGAGCGGCGCGTACGCCGAGTACGTCACGGTCAACGCCCTGAGCGTCGCGCGCAAGCCGCCGTCGCTCTCGCATGTCGAGGCGGCCGCGGTGCCCCTCGCCGCGCTCACGGCGTGGGGCATGGTCGTCGAGACCGCCAAGGCGCACGAGGGCCAGCGGATGCTCATCCACGCGGGCGCGGGCGGCGTGGGCCACTTCGCGGTTCAGTTCGCGTCGTATTTCGGGGCGCATGTGATCGCGACCGGATCGGCGCGCAACGCCGCCTTCCTCTCCGAGCTCGGCGCCGCCGAGGTCGTCGACTACACGGCGGGGCCCTTCGAGGAGGCGGTCGGCGAGGTCGACGCCGCCATCGACCTCATCGGCAACGTCTCCGCCGACACAGGCTCCCGCTCGCTCGGCGTCGTGCGCGGGGGCGGCATCTACGTGAACGGGCCGACGGGCTCGTTCCCGACCATGCTCGCCGAGGCGGAGTCCGCGGGGGTGCGGGCGACCGGCTATCGCGTGACGCCGGATGCCGCGACCCTCGCGATCGTCACGCGCCTCATCGAATCGGGCGACGTGCGGGTCTACGTCGACCGCGTGCTGCCGCTCGACGAGGCGGCCGAGGCACACCGGCTCATCGAGTCGGGGCACACGCGCGGCAAGATCGTGCTCGCCGTCGCCGAGGGCTGATCCCCGGCACCGGCGTCAGAGCGCCCGCTCGAAGACGAAATCGTCCTCGTGGCGGTCACCCACGAGGAAGCGCTTGGTGCCGACGCGCGCGAAGCCGCTCTTCTCGTAGAAGCGTTGCGCGCGCACGTTCTGCTGGTTGACGCCGAGCCACACGCCCGCCGCACCGCGGGCGGTCGCCGCCTCGAGGGATGCCGCCATGAGCGCGGCCGCGACGCCGGCTCCGTGGTGGTCGGGGTGCACGTAGCACTTGCTGAGCTCGACCGTCGGACGCAGCGTGATCGCGGCGGCGACATCGGCATCCGCGGGCTCGCCCTCGACGAGGAGCGCGTAACCCGCGAGCTCGCCCTGCTCGCTCGCCGCGACGAGCACGTCGCGCGCGGGATCGTCGAGGTGACGCGCGAAATGCTCGGCCGTGAGGTTCGCCGCGATGAACGCCGCCTGGGCCTCGTCGGTCACGTGGGGCGGGCAGGCGAGCGGGAAGGTGAGCGCCGCGAGCGCGGCGAGGGCCGGGAGGTCGTCGGGGGCGGCACGGCGTACGAGGGTCACCCCATCAGGGTAATCGTGCATCGGCGCGACGCATTCCGTCGCCGAATGCCCGGATAACGCCTGATTCCGTCGCCATTTCCGCGCATCACGGCGCTTTCCGTTTTGCGCGACGCGAGCGCGTCCGCTTGAATGAAGACGATCCCAGGGAGCACACGATGCCCACGCACGACACCGTGTTCGAACGCCGCCCCGCGCCGGCATCCGTCGTCGCGCACGCCCTCGCGCGCACCCGCCAGGCCCCGTTCTGGCTCGACGAGCTCGGCGACCCGCCCGCGCATCCGCCCCTGCGCGGAGAGACGACGACGGATCTCGCGATCGTCGGCGGCGGCTTCACGGGCCTCTGGACGGCCGTGCGCGCCAAGCAGCGCGATCCCGACCGCCGCGTCGTGCTGCTCGAGGCGAAGCGCCTCGGATGGGCGCAGTCCGGCCGCAACGGCGGCTTCGTCGAGGCGAGCATCACCCACGGCGAGGAGAACGGGCGCAACCGCTGGCCCGAGGAGTACGACGAGCTCGCGCGGCTCGGCATGGAGAACCTCGACGCGATCGAGCGCACCGTGCTCGAGCACTCGCTCGACGTGCAGTGGGAGCGCACGGGCGAGCTCGACGTCGCCACCGAACCGCACCAGGTCGACTGGCTGCACGGCACCCGTTCCGCCGACGGCGACACGGACGTCGTGCTCTTCGACCGCGACGAGGTGCAGGCCCAGGTGCACTCCCCCACCTACCTCGCGGGCACCTGGCGCAAGCGCGAGGTCGCCCTCGTGCATCCCGGCCGTCTCGTGCACGAGCTCGCGCGCCTCGCCGCGGAACTCGGGGTCGAGCTGCACGAGGGCAGTCCCGTGCGGCGACTCGAGAGCACGACGAACGGTGTGCGGGTCGTGACCGACGGCGGCGCCGTGATCGCCTCGCACGTCGCGCTCGGTACGAGCGTCCACCCCTCGCTGCTCACACGCAACCGCCTCATGACCGTGCCGGTCTACGACTACGTGCTCATGACCGAGCCGCTCGACGCGGGCCAGCTCACGGCCATCGGATGGCAGGGCCGACAGGGCATCGGCGACCTCGCCAACCAGTTCCACTACTACCGGCGCACGGCGGACGACCGCATCCTGTTCGGCGGCTACGACGCCATCTACCACTTCGGCGGACGCGTGCGCGCGCGCTACGAGGACCGCCCGCAGAGCTTCGAGCGGCTCGCGTCGCACTTCTTCACGACCTTCCCGCAGCTCGAGGGGCTCACCTTCACCCACAAGTGGGCGGGGGCGATCGACACGAGCACCCAGTTCTGCGCGTTCTTCGGCACCGCCCGCAAGGGCCGCGTCGCCTACGCCGCGGGCTTCACGGGCCTCGGCGTCGGCGCGACGCGCTTCGCCGCGGACACGATGCTCGACCTGCTCGGCGGCGAGCCGACCGAGCGCACCGAGCTCGAGATGGTGCGCCGACGGCCGCTGCCGTTCCCACCTGAGCCGGCGGCCTCCGTCGGCATCAACGCGACCCGATGGTCGCTCGACCGGGCCGACCACACGGAAGGCCGACGCAACATACTGCTGCGCACACTGGATGCGCTCGGATTGGGGTTCGATTCGTGAATTCTGGAGAGGCCTTCGCCGCGCTCGCCGCAGAGATCCCGCACGAGGCGGTGGAGGGCGACGAGCTCGTCTCGGGTGCGCCGACCATCGGCTACCTCGACATCGGCACGACCGTCGATGGCGCCGAGGTCGGCGTCTGGGAGATCACCCCCGGCGTCGTGCGCGACGTCGAGGAGGAGGAGATCTTCGTCGTGCTGAAGGGCCGCGCGACGATCGAGTTCGCCGACGGGCGCCTCGCGATCGAGGTGTCGGCCGGCTCGGTCGTGCGTCTCGACGGGGGGATGGGCACGACCTGGACCGTGCACGAGACGCTCCGCAAGATCTACGTGCTCCCGCCGTCGGCGGAGTGACCGGCGCTGAGGCGCGGAGGCGGATGCCTCTGCGCCTCACGCCCGGACGCGCGCGTCCGCGGCTCGGCGATGGAGCACGGCGGTGATCGCGACGAGCAGCATCCCGCCGCTTGCGACCGCCACCGAGGCGAAGACCGACGGGCCGACGGCATCCGCGAGGGCGCCGACCGTCGCGACCGTGAGGCCCTGCCCGATCGTCACGGCGCTCGACAGCATCGCCATGTTCGTGGCGAGACGGCCCGATGGCGCGCTCTCGGCGCCGATCGTGAACACCGTCACGAGGGTCGCGCCGACCGCGACGCCGACGAACACGAACACGATGACGACGACGGGCAGCTGCGGGGCAGCCCACAGCGCGAGTCCGGCGGCAAGCATCGTGACGGCTCCCACGACCCAGCGCGCGTGCAGCGGGAAGGTCCTCGGCAGGCGGCCGACCGTGATCGCGGCGACCGCCGAGGTGGCGCCCATGACGCCGTAGACGAGGCCCGTGCTCTCGCCGATCCCCTCGGCCTCCAAGACGGCCGTGAGCGAGGCGAGGGTCGAGCCGAAGAAGGCGCCCATGAAGAGCATGCCGGCGACCGGGAGCAGCACGGCGAGGGCGAGGAGCGAGCGGCGCGGGGCGACCACGGCATCCGCGTGCGCGCTGCCCGGATGCACCGCGCGCGCGGTTCGGTGCAGCCCGAAGGCGCTCGCGAAGACGAGCACCGTGAGCGCCGCGACGACGACGGGCGCCGCGGGCGAGATGAGCGTCGCGAGCACCCCGACGAGCACCGGCCCGCCCACGAAGGTGATCTCCTCGACCATCGACTCGTAGCCGAGGGCCGTCGAGACGCCGCGCCCGCCGCGGCGCGAGTCGTCGGCGAGCAGCGCGATCCAGCGCGCGCGGGCGAAGGCGGAGACCGGCGGGATCGTCGCTCCCGCGAACAGCGTGAGCACGAAGATGAGCCAGAACGGCCCGCCTCCGTACACCGCGACGACGATGCCGAGCAGCAGCGCGGCGTGCGCGACCGAGACGACGACCGACACGATGCGCTGACCGCGACGGTCGGCGATCGCCCCGAGCAGCGGACCGCCGACGCCCATCGCGATGCCGAACGCGGCCGACACGAGCCCGCCCTCGGCGATCGACCCGCGCACGACCGTCACGAGCGTCAGCAGGCCGACGATGTTCATCGCGAACGGCAGGCGGGCGACGAACCCGAGCACGAAGAACCACACCCCGGTGATGCGCGCGAGGTGCGCGATGCGCGTGACCGGGGCGGCATCCGTCGACGGCTCTGTCACCTGGACGTCCTCTCGGGGGAGCTGGGGGAACAGGACGGGGGCCCGCCGAAGCGAGCCCCCGTCCGGGTGGTGCGTGAGACCAGGAGGATTACAGCGCCGCCACGTCGAGCGGCACACCCGGCCCGAAGGTGGTCGAGAGCGACCCCTTCTGGATGTAGCGGCCCTTCGAGCTCGAGGGCTTGGCGCGCTGGATCTCGTCGAGCGCGGCGCGGAAGTTCTCGCGCAGCTGGTCGGTCGTGAAGCCGGCCTTGCCGATGACGAAGTGCACGTTGGCGTGCTTGTCGACACGGAACTCGATCTTGCCGCCCTTGATGTCCGACACGGCCTTGCCGACGTCGGGCGTCACGGTGCCGGTCTTCGGGTTCGGCATGAGGCCGCGAGGGCCGAGCACCTTGCCGAGACGACCCACCTGACCCATGAGCTCGGGGGTCGAGACCGCCGCGTCGAAGTCGGTGTAGCCCGCCGCGACCTTCTCGATGAGCTCGGCGCCGCCGACCTCGTCGGCGCCCGCCGCGATCGCCGCCTCGGCCGCAGGGCCGGTCGCGAACACGAGGACGCGGGCCACCTTGCCGGTGCCGTGCGGGAGGATGACGGTGCCGCGCACCATCTGGTCGGCCTTGCGGGGGTCGACGCCGAGCTTGAGCGCCACCTCGACGGTCGAGTCGAACTTCTTCGACCCCGTCTCCTTGACGACGGCGACGGCCTCGTCGGGCGCGTAGTACTTGCCGGCCTCGATCTTCTCGGCGGCCGCGCGGTATGCCTTGGACTTCTGAGCCATGATTACGCCTCCACCGTGATCCCCATCGACCGGGCGGTGCCGGCGATGATCTTCTCCGCAGCGTCGAGGTCGTTCGCGTTGAGGTCGACCTGCTTCTGCTCGGCGATGGCGCGAACCTGCTCACGCGTGAGCTTCGCGACCTTCACCGTGTGCGGGGTGGCGGAGCCCTTCTGCACGCCGGCGGCCTTCTTGATGAGCTCGGCGGCGGGCGGGGTCTTGAGGATGAACGTGAACGAGCGGTCCTCGTACACGGTGATCTCGACCGGGATGACGTTGCCGCGCTGGTTCTCGGTCGCGGCGT
>JAEYZI010000083.1 GCA_023428065.1 Actinomycetes bacterium
AGTCGCGTGCCAACACGCACGCCCGCCGTTCGCAGTGGAAGGCGTCCGTGCCGACCCTCGTGAAGACCGTCGAGAACGGCAAGGTCACCTACAGCCTCCCGCACCGCGCCAAGGTCGTCGAGGACTCGGCCGGCACCCCCCTGTACCTCGAGTACAAGGGCCGGAAGGTCGCCGACGTCTGAGGCCGTGCCGTCCGCACCCCTCCCGGACGGTGACGCAGACCGCGCCGAGCTGAACTCGGTGCTGCAGCTCGAGATCGATCCCGAGCTGCTCATGCTCGCGCTCACGCACCGTTCGTACGCGTACGAGAACGGCGGCATCGGCCACAACGAGCGCCTCGAGTTCCTCGGCGACTCGATCCTGGGGCAGGCCGTCACGGTCATGCTCTACCTCGAGAACCCCGACGTCGACGAGGGCGAGCTCGCGAAGCGCCGGGCGAGCCTCGTGAGTTCCGCCGCGCTCGCGGAGATCGCCGGCCACATCGGCCTCGGCCGCTACCTGTTGCTCGGGCGCGGCGAGGAGCTCACGGGCGGACGCGAGAAGCAGTCGATCCTCGCCGACGCCGTCGAGGCCATCATCGGCGCCGCCTACCTCTCTGTGGGGCCGGAGGCCGCGACCGCCCTCGTCATGCGCCTCATCGCCCCGCTGCTCGCCGACCCCGAGCGCTTCGGCGCCGCGATGGACCCGAAGACGAGCCTCCAGGAGCTCTCGACGCGCCTCGGCAAGGGCCTCCCGCAGTACACGGTCACCGACTCGGGGCCCGACCACTCGAAGCGCTTCTCGGCGACCGTCGCGGTGGGCGGCGAGGCGATCGCGTCGGGCGATGGCACGAGCAAGAAGCAGGCCGAGATGGCCGCCGCGCTCGCCGCGTGGGCCACGCTCCAGCGCCCCAAGCGCTGACATGCCCGAGCTGCCCGAGGTCGAGGTCGTGCGCGGGGGCCTCGTCCCCGCCGTGACGGGCGCGCGCGTGACGCGCGTGCGCGTGTTCGACGAGCGCTCGCTGCGCCGGCATCCGGGCCCCCCCGAGGACTTCGTCGAGCGCCTCACGGGGGCCGTGCTCGCCGGCCCCTCCCGTCGCGGCAAGTACCTGTGGGTGCCGCTCGCGGGCGCGGACGAGGCGCTCGTCGTGCACCTCGGGATGAGCGGCCAGGTGCTCCTGCGCGACCCGGGCGCGGAGCTCGCGAAGCTCACGCGCATCGTGCTCGACCTCGACCAGCCCGGACACGGCCCGCTGCGCGTCGACTTCGTCGACCAGCGCATCTTCGGCTCGATGGCGCTCGACCCCCTCGTCGCGGCTGCGGACGCGCCGGGGGAGCGGATCCCCGCATCCGTCGCCCACATCGCGCGGGACCCCCTCGACCCGCGCTTCGACGACCGCGCCTTCCTCGACCGCCTCGCGCGTCGCGATACGACGATCAAGCGCGCCCTCCTCGACCAGACCCTCGTCTCCGGCATCGGCAACATCTACGCCGACGAGGCGCTGTGGGCATCCCGCATCCACTACGACCAGCCCACGCGCACGCTCAGCCGCCCGCGCGCCCGCACCCTGCTCGCCGAGGTGCGCGCCGTGCTCGTCAAGGCTCTCGCCGAGGGCGGCACGAGCTTCGACGCGCAGTACGTCAACGTCAACGGGGCCTCGGGCTACTTCTCCCACTCCCTCAACGCCTACGGCCAGACGGGCAGGCCGTGCCCCCGCTGCGGCACCCCCATCGTGCGCGAGGTGTTCATGAACCGGGGCTCCCACTTCTGCCCCCGCTGCCAGCGCATCCGCATGTCTCGCCCGGATGCGGCGGGCGTCCAGCAAACCGGGCGCGTCGCCCGCTAATCTGAGGCGAGGACCCGACGTAAGGACACGCCATGGCCAACCCTGCTTTCTCGACGAATCCCGCGTTCAACGGCAAGGGGGTGCCCGCGATCCCGACGCCCTCGGCCGAGCAGCTGCAGGAGCAGTTCGAGCTGCCGTCGGCTCCGGATCCCGCGGCCGCCGCCCCCATGACGGTGGACGGCACCGTGCGCGTCTCGCTCGGCACCTTCGGTGTGCTGCTCGTCGGCGCGGCGATCGGCTGGATCACGGTCGGCGCGCTGCCGCTCCTGTGGATCGGCGCGGCCATCGTGGGCTTCGTGCTCGCGATGATCAACATCTTCAAGCGCGAGCCCTCGCCCGCGCTCATCCTCGGCTACGCGGGCGCCCAGGGCGTCTTCCTCGGCGGCATCTCGGCGTTCTACGAGGCGATGTTCCCGAACATCGTGAGCCAGGCGGTCATCGCGACGTTCTGCGTCGTGGGTGTCACGCTCTTCCTGTTCGCGAGCGGCCGCGTGCGCGCCTCGGCGAAGGCGACGAAGGTCTTCCTCATCGTGATGGTCGGCTACCTCGTGTTCTCGCTCGTGAACGTCGGCCTCATGATCTTCGGCGTCAACGACGACCCGTGGGGCCTGCGCGGCAGCGTCACGATCGCCGGCATCCCGCTCGGCGTCATCCTCGGTGTGCTCGCCGTGCTGCTCGGCGCCTACTCGCTCGTGCTCGACTTCGACTTCATCCAGAAGGGCGTGCAGAACCGCATTCCGAAGAAGTACCAGTGGACGGGCGCCTTCGGCGTCATGGTCACCGTCATCTGGCTCTACCTCGAGATCCTGCGCCTCATCGCCATCGCGCGGCGCTGACCTCACCGACACCGACTGACCGCGGGACGAGCGTCCCGCGGTCAGTCGCGTCTGGGGACGGATGCGGATGCCGGGCCCCTCAGCGGAGGTCGAGCCGCCACGCGCCCTCGTAGCCGATCGCCTCGAAGCCGAGCTCCTCGTTGACGGCGAGCATGTGCTGGTTCTCGTCGGCGTTCCAGGTGAGCACCGACGGGCGCCCCGGGAACTCCGTCTCGAGCTGCTCGAGGTTCTCGACCTTGAGGAGCATCCCGAGCGCGTGGCCGCGGTGCTCGCGCAGCACGAGGGTGTCCTCCTGCGTCGCCGGCCGCGCGGCATCCGTCGGCACGTTGAGCTGGGTGAAGCCCACGAGACGCCCCGTGCCGACGTGCTCGACGGCCGCTGTGAGCATGACGGACTCCTCTCCCACGAGCCGCGCGTCGTGCTCGGCGACGCGCTCGGCCGTCCACGGGTCCTCGGGCTCCTCGAGCCCCGCCTGCGGGGCGTCGGTGCTCATGCGCGTGAAGAGCACGGCCATGTCGTCGAGGAAGCGCTCGGGGGAGGGGCCCACCCAGCGGTGCACGCGGTACTCGTCTCCGCTGCGCTCGCGCGACGCCCGCACGCGGGCGCGCAGCTCGTCGGGGTCGATCGGGAGACCGAGGCGGCTGGCCCGCAGGATCTGCTCGAGGCGGTAGCCGCGGGTGCGCAGGAAGCGCACCTCCCGGTTGCCCGAGGGAAGCGAGCCGTGGCCGGTCGGCGGCACGACGCGCTCGCCCGGACCCTCGGGGGAGACGATGTAGACGTTGGCGTGCGAGTGACCCTGCTCGCGCGCGAGCTGCTCGAGACGGTCCGCCATCGCCCGGCCGATGCCGCGACCGACGGCATCCGGGTGCACGCGGACGTCGAGCCAGCACACGCCCGTCGGGTCGTCGAGCAGGCTCTCGATCATGCCGCGCGCCACGATGCGGCCATCCGAGCGCACGACGAAGAGGCGGTGCGGCGCGTGGGGGTCGTTCCAGGCGGCGAGGAGCCGCTCGGCGTCGACACGCACGTCCGGCGTGCCGTAGCCGGCCTCCTCGACGACATTGCGCACCTCGATCGTCGCGGCGAAGTCCGCCGCCGCGGCGCTCCCGTCGAGGGTCGCGGGGATGGGGATCTCCTCGATGACGACGCTGCTCATGCACCCAGCATGGCGTGTACCCGGCGCGATGGGCACCGGCGGCGCGATGCGACCGGTAGCGTAGAGCGACGCCGCGACACAGCAGGGACGGAGGTGGCCGGGTGCATCTGAAGAGCTTGACCCTCAAGGGGTTCAAGTCGTTCGCCCAGCCGACCACCTTCGCCTTCGAGAAGGGCGTCACGTGCGTCGTCGGCCCGAACGGGTCCGGCAAGTCGAACGTCGTCGACGGCCTCGCCTGGGTCATGGGCGAGCAGGGCGCCAAGACCCTGCGCGGCGGCAAGATGGAGGACGTCATCTTCGCCGGCACCGCGACGCGCGGGCCGCTCGGCCGCGCCGAGGTGCAGCTCACGATCGACAACTCCGACGGCGCCCTGCCGATCGAGTACTCCGAGGTCACGATCTCGCGCACCCTGTTCCGCAACGGCGGCAGCGAGTACGCGATCAACGGCGAGCAGTGCCGCCTGCTGGATGTGCAGGAGCTGCTCTCCGACTCGGGGCTCGGCCGCGAGATGCACGTCATCGTCGGGCAGGGCCAGCTCGACCAGGTGCTGCACGCGACCCCCGAGGACCGCCGGGGCTTCATCGAGGAGGCGGCCGGCATCCTCAAGCATCGCCGCCGCAAGGAGAAGACGCTCCGCAAGCTCGACGCGATGCAGGCGAACCTCACGCGTCTCTCGGATCTCGCGGGCGAGATCCGTCGCCAGCTCAAGCCGCTCGGGCAGCAGGCGCAGATCGCGCGCGAGGCGCAGACGATCGCCGCGATCGTGCGCGACGCCCGCGCGCGACTGCTCGCCGACGAGGTCGTCGAGCTGCGCAAGGCCATCACGGATGTCACCCGCAGCGAGTCGGAGCGCAAGACCGAGCGTGTCGTGCTGCAGGAGCAGCTCGACCAGTCGAAGCTGCGGCAGGCGCGCATCGAGCAGTCCGAGACCTCGGATGCGGTCGACGAGGCCCGCCGCGTCGCGTTCGGCCTCGAGCAGGTGCAGGACCACCTGCGCTCCCTCTTCACCCTCGCCAATCAGCGCCTCTCACTGCTCTCGCAGCAGGCGGAGCTCCCCGGCATGGGGGCGACCCTGTCGGAGTCGACGGTCGCCGATGCGCGTGCGGAGGCAGACCGTCTCCAGGGCGGCATCGCCGAGGCGGAGGCCGTGCTCGGGCGGGCGACCGCCGCGACGGCGATGGCGCGCGCGAGCCTCGACTCGCTCGACGAGGAGATCAGCGCCCAGTCGGCGCTCGTGAGCCAGCACGATCTCGAGCAGGGGCGTCTCGCGGGGGCGGTGCGCGCCGCGGAGGAGCGCCTCGGGGCCCTGCGCGCCCAGCTCGAGCGGCAGCGCGCGGCGGCGGCCGCGGCCGAGGAGCGGCGCGAGGCCGCACGCGCGGAGCTCGTGGCCCTCGAGGGCGACGAGCAGGGCGCCGCGGAGGACACCGAGCTTGCGGGCGCGGTCGAGGCCGCCGAACAGGCGGTGCGTTCGCTGCAGGAGCGTGTCGACGCCCTGCGCGAGGAGCTGCACACCGCGGAGCGCGAGCGCGACGCCCTCGCCGCACGCACGAGCGCCCTCACGATGGCCACCGACCAGCAGGACGGGTCGCAGCAGATCATCGGGCTCGGCGGCATCCGCGGGCTCGTCGCCGAGCACATCAAGGTCGAGGCGGGCTACGAGGCGGCGATCGCCGCGGCCCTCGGGTCGCTCGCGGACGCCGTGCTCGCCGACAGCTGGGACGCGGGCGTCGCCGCCCTCGGGCACGCGCGCGACGCGGCCGCGGGTCGCGTCGAGATCGTCGTGGCGGATGCGGCGGCCCCCGCCGACCCCGCGGGCCTTCCCGCGGGCGTGCGTTCGGCGGCATCCCTCGTGACGGGACCGAACGGCATCCGTGGCGTGCTCGCGGGCGTTGTCGTGGCGGACGACCTCGACGCCGCGCGCGCCGCGTGGCCGGCGCTCACGAAGCTCGGGGGCATCACGGTCATCACGCGCGAGGGCGACGTGCTCGCCGAGCACGTGCTGCGGGGCGGCTCGGGTGCCGGACGCAGCCGCATCGAGCTGCTCGCGGAGCGCGACGCCGCGGAGCAGAAGCTCGTGGGCGTGGCGACGACGATCGAGCGTCTCGCGCACGAGCTCGCGGAGCACCGCGAGAAGCTCGACCTCGCGCGCATCGACCTCGTGCAGGCGCAGACGGCCCTCAAGGAGTTCGAGACGCGTCTCGCGGAGCGCAGCGAGGCTCTCGGCCGTTCGCGCGTGCAGCTCGAGGCCGCCGCCGCCGAGAGCGCGCGTCTCGCGGAGGCCATGGCGGGGCTCGGCGAGCAGGTCGCCGCCGCAGAGGCGGGCGTCGAGAAGGCCGTCGCCGAGCGCGACGCCCACGCGGCCACGCCGCGCCCCATGCTCGACGTGTCGGCGCGCGACGGGATGCTCGCGGAGCTCGAGAACGCGCGCGCGGTGGAGGTCGCGGCGCGGGTCGAGCTCGAGACCGCCCGCGAGCGCGTGCGCGCCGCGCGTGAGCAGGCCGACCAGCTGCAGCGCCGGCTCGACGCCGAGCGCGCCGCGGCGGAGGAGGCGGCCCGACTCGCCGTCATCCGTCGCCACCAGATCGACGCCGCCCAGAGCGTCATCGAGGCCCTGCCCGCGGTGCTCGACACCGCCGACCGCTCGGTCGCGGAGGCGCGCGTGGCGCTCGCGGCAGCCGAGGCGGAGCGCGCGAAGCAGAACGAGGAGCTCGCGGAGCTGCGCCGCACCGAGTCGGTGCTGCGCGAGCGTCTCGCGGCCCTCAACGAGAACGTGCACGGGCTCGAGATGCAGGCCTACGAGAAGAAGCTGCACCTCTCGACCCTGCTCGAGCGCGCCGCCGACGAGCTCGGCCTCGTCGAGGACGTGCTCGTGGCCGAGTACGGCCCCGACGTCCCCGTCCCCGTCGACACCCCCACCCCATCCGCCCCCACCCCATCCGCCCCCACCC